>JBIJCA010000251.1:0-6924 GCA_044344935.1 Aquimonas sp.
ATCGCAGCTCCGATCGAGCAGCTCAGGGGCATGCTGCTGCGTCAGCTGGGCAGCGAGACCGGCCGCTTCGACCGCAGCTGGGTGGTGGCCGAGCCCGCCAACTTTGCCGGCGTGTTCGGCGAGACGCCGAGGAGCACCCGCGTTCTGCTGTTCCAGCCGGGACAGTTGTTCGCGAGCGGCTTCGAAGATGAGAGCCCGTAAAGACAATCTGCTCAGCGCGGCCGCCGGGGGGCGCCGCCGGCGAGAGCGTGTCCCGCGCGGTTCGGCGGTTGCCGCTTTACCGGGCTTGATGGGATTCACACAGCGCGCTTTGCCGCGAATTGCCGCGAAAGCATCGGCGATGCTCTCGCCACGGTGAGGGGGATTTCTGCGACGCTCTGGGCGGGTGGGAGACGAGCCGTTTCAGTGGGTCGGCGGAGGCTCGGAGTCACGGGTTCAGGTCGAGCTCCCCGGGCAGCAGGCGTTGCGGCAGGGGCAGGCGCTGCGCACCTCGGAATCGAACGCAGCTGCGGGTGACGCCGCGCTGGCCTAGGCGCGCGTTCCGCGATCGGAATCTCGAGCGCTTCTTCGCCCCGCGTGGCGGATCACGTGTTCTTGAGGAAGCGTGGATTCGTGATCCCGGCGAAGGCGCTGATCCAGTGGTCTCGCGACAGTGGCGAGCTTTTGCTGGGTGGCTGCACGAAAGTGCAGCCGGCCTTCGCGGGGCGACGACAGATGGGGTCGCCAGCGCTCTGTTTCTTGAGTGCAGGAGAGAACACTCCGCCGACCGCGTCCGCGACCGCCTCCGGACACCGTTCACCGCAGCGCGCTTTGTGAGCTTTGCGGTCACCAGCTCGCCAAACACCCTTGAATTCACGCGCCGCGCTTTGCCACGAACGCCCAGCGAAGCCCGCGCTATGGCGTCGGGATTTTCTGCACGCTCCGGGTCGAAGATGCTTTCGCCAGGCACTCGTCCGGCGCTCCACTGCCACCCGAGGGCGCACCTGTTGATGCGCTTGCCGCTAGCCCGCGGCCGGGCGTCTGCAGTGCAGCCCGGAGCGCCGACGTGCCGATCAGCGCCCCTCGCAATGCTCTACAGCGCGCCCATGAAGCCCATGTTCGAGCTGCCGAAGCGCCCGATGTTGGGCAGCACCAGGGGCAGGTCCGTTGGCGAAACGCCAAACCAGCGCGCCAGCGTGCCCGCGTACTCGTCCACCGAGGTGGTGGGGATCGCCGAGCCGCGTCCCGAGTCTTCCGGCCCTCCGAGGCGCGTGCTCGGGAACTGTCCGAACACCCGATTGCCCTGAACGCTACCGCCCATCACGAAATGGTGCCCACCCCAGCCGTGGTCCGAGCCGCGCCCGTTGTGCTGCAGCGCGCGGCCGAAGTCCGAAGCGGTAAAGCTGGTGACCTGGTTGGCTACGCCCAGCGCCTCGGTGGCCTGGTAGAACGCCCCCATGGCATCGCCCACCTCCTGCAGACGCGCCGCCTGGTCGGTCAGCAGGTTGTCGTGGAAGTCATAGCCACCGTGCTGCACGAAGAACATCTGGCGGCGCTGGCCCAGCGCGCTGCGCGCAGCGATCATCCGCGCCACCAGGCGCAGCTGTCTGCCAATGCCGGTATTGGGAAACACGGTGGCCAGCGAGACACCCGCCAGTGCGCTGGTCACCACGCCCTCCGTGTTGATCGCACGGGCGCCGACGCGGTTGAGCTCGCGCTCCAGCAGGTGATCGCGCGACTGCGACATCAGCTGTCGCATCGCGGTAAGGCCTTGGCTGGAGAAGGGCAGCGGACCGTGGACAGGGACGGCGCCATCGGTGGTGAGCTGGTACTGGATGGTGCTGGCGCCCGCCTGCATCAGGTTGTTGCCGGCCACCGACATGGCGATCGACACCTGGCTGTTCGGGTTGTGGGTGCTGGCGAGCAGATCGCCCATGCGGCCCTTCCAGCCCGTCTGCGAGGTGCGGTCCGGCAGGCCGGTCTGCCATTGGCCCTGCTGATCGGAGTGCGAGAACAACTGATGCGGCACAGGCACCGTGGGCTGGCCGTTGTTCCACTGCGCCTGCGTGATCGGCTGGGTCAGGGTGCCGACGTTCGCCACCAGCGCGATGCGCTGTTGATTGAACAGAGGTTGCAGCGCGGAAAGCGAGGGGTGCAGCCCCAGCTCCGGGCCACTGTACTGGCTGGGATTGATGGCTCGCAGTGACGCGGCGGGCAGGGCCAGGCTGGGGCGCGCCTGCTGGTAGCCGGTATATGCACTGCCGCTGCGCGGCACGACCGTGTTGGCTTGATCGTTGCCACCAGCGAGGAAAATGCAGACCAGCGCCTTGTAGTCGCCGACAGACTGCGCGCTGGCCGCGCCGATGCCGAGCAGGTTGAGTGCGAACGCGCTGCCGGTAAACGCGGAAAGCTGGGCCGCCTGCCGAAGAAAAACGCGACGTGAGGCGGACATGTGCGGGGTGCTCATGGATCGGAACCTCACTTCTGCACGATGAATTCAGGGGAGACCATGGTCAGCACGACCGCCATCTGCACGCGCCGCGCCGGCTGCGAGGCGGGCACCTCATTGATGGCGCCGATGATGGTCTGGCGCGTGGCCGAACTCATGCGGCCTGCGGTCAACAGCAGGTTGAGGCGGTCCATGAGGGCACCGGGATTACCCGCCAGCCCGATCTCGGCGCTGTAGTTGGGCAGGATCGTGCCGCTGCCGTTGCCGTATCCGCGCTCCGCCGTCCACGCCATGAAGTTCGCGTAGCCGGAGACCGTGGTCTCATGGCTGATCTGGAACTCGGGTGCCACCAGACCCTGATTCAGGATGGCGCCGGGCGGCGCGTAGTCGGGGCGATACCAGTTGAACACGCTGGGCGCGCGTAGCGGATTCTGGCCAAGACTGCTGACGTTGTCCTCGAGGTTCCAGATCGCATAGGTGCCGCGCTCGGAGCGGGCATCGAAGGCGCGCATCCAGTTGGCGAAGCGCACCATCGGCTCGCGCAGCTTGCCCCAGGTGTTGCCGTTGGCCAGGTTGGCATCGCGGGCCTCGGGGTCGAGCAGCACGGCGCGCAGCACCGCGCGCAGATCGCCGCGAACGCCCTGGCCGTTGTTGTTGAAGGCCGCAGCCACCCGGCCCACATAGGCCGGGCTGGGGTTGCTGGTGACGAAGCGCTGGATCAGCTGACGACCGAAGAAGGGGCCGACGTTCGGGTGGTTGAACAGGGTGTCGAGCGCGATTCGCAGGCTGGCTTCGCCCGAGGTGCCGGCCGGAATCGTGACCCCGAGGAAGCGCTTCTCGCTGGACGAATGGAAGTCCGGGTAGAGGCCCATCTGCTCCTGCCAGCTGTGTTCCAACCAGCCGTTCCAGCGTGACACCGAGCGGTCGGGCCCGCCCCAGCTCCAACCGGTGAACACGCGCGCCAGCCCGGAAACATCGGCCTGTCTGTAGGTGGGAATGAACGCGCCGGCCGCATCGACACGGCGGCTGCCATCGGGGTTCAACTCCCACAGGCCGATCGAGAACAGCTGCATCACCTCGCGGGCGTAGTTCTCATCGGGAATCCTGCCGGTGGCGGCGTCCTCGCGCTCGTTGCGGAAATGCGAGAGGTAGTGCCCCATCGCCGGGTGGGTACTGACCTGCTCCAGCAGGGTGCGGTAGTTGCCGAAGGCGTTGCGCGAGAGCATGTCGAGGTAGCTGGCGTGTGCCCCGACGACGGAATCGATGCTGCTGTTGACGTTCGAGACCACGAAGATCTGGCTGAGCGCGAACACCGTGCGCTGGCGCAGCTGGTCAGGGCCGCGCACGGCCTGCAGCCAGAAGCTCTCCATCACCGAATTGATGAAGGACGAATCGCAGACCGTGCAGCCGGGTGGGCCGTTGCGCACCATCGCGTACTGCCAGTGCGAATCCATCGGCGCGGTGTTGAACTGTTCCTCGATCCACGCGGCTGGGCCGATGCTGGCGACGCGGTTGATCTCGGCCATGTTCGGCCCATAGGTCGCCTGCACGAGGAACCGCGTCGCCTCGGTGGAGGCATTTGGAGTGAAGGACTCGGCCTCGAAGCCACTGCCGAAGATCGCCTGCGCCCGCAACGGCGCCGAGGCCAGCAGCAGTGCCAGCAGACACAGCGCTCCAGCAGCGGCGCGCCGGGCCGAATCCGCAAGCGCGCCGGAAGACCGCGCGCCTGTGGCAGCCGACGTCCGACGCTCGATGCGCGCGCGCGCTTCATCGTTTCCTGGGGCGTTCGGATCGCAGCACGGGGATGGGCTCGCGGCCCGGCCTCCACGGCGAGCGCCTGGAGGCACGCGCGTTCCAGCATGCGAATGCCGCGCGCGCGCTGGGGCATATCCGGATCGGCAGGGGATGGCGGCATTCATGGGGTGGACTGGCTGAAAACAAATGTGACGAAAGAGTCGGTGGGCGGCGCGCACTGGGCAAGGGAGTAGAGACGAACGGCCGTTTCCGCAGCCTTAGCGGAGCGCCGCGCCTTGTCTGGGTCTTCGTGGGTCCGTGAGGGCGAGCCCGCACCGCGCGGCAGGCGCGGCCGCCTGGCAAGGCCCCTTTCGCTATTGCCGCCGCGCTGCGCGTCCGCTCTCGCCCGCAGGCCGGACCCGCGCCCGGCCCGGATCGGCGTACCGGAGCCGTCGCAGCCTTCAGGCCGGCGTCGGCTGGCGCACAGACGCACGGCGTGCATGGCTTTCATCCTCCGCTGCCGTGCATCACGAGGTGAGCCCCATGACGAGGATGAGAGCAGCGGTATTCGTCGAACGCGGACGCATCGAACTGGCCGACAAGGCCATCCCCGACATCGGCCCCAACGACGCGCTGATCAGGATCACCACGACAACCCTGTGCGGCACCGACATCCATATCCTCAAGGGCGAGTATCCGGTCGCGAAGGGGCTCACCGTCGGCCACGAGCCGGTTGGCGTGATCGAGAAACTCGGCAGCGCAGTCACCGGCTATGTCGAGGGCCAGCGCGTCATCGCCGGCGCGATCTGCCCCGACTTCAACTCGTACGCGGCGCAGGACGGCGTGCCCTCGCAGGACGGCAGCTACCTCGTCGCCAGCGGCGGGTGCGCCGCCCACGGCTACAAGGCCACCGCCGGCTGGCGCTTCGGCAACCTCATCGATGGCGCGCAGGCGGAATACCTGCGCGTGCCTGACGCGCAGGGCAATCTCGCGCCGATTCCCGACGGCCTCAGCGATGAGCAGGTGCTGATGTGCCCGGACATTATGTCGACCGGCTTCAAGGGCGCCGAGAACGCAGACATCCGCATCGGTGATGTCGTGGTGGTGTTCGCGCAGGGGCCGATCGGTCTGTGTGCGACGGCCGGTGCGCGCCTGCGCGGCGCCTCGACCATCATTGCCATCGACGGCAACGACCACCGCCTCGCCATTGCCAAGCGCATGGGCGCCGACGTCACCCTGAACTTCAAGACCCGCGACGTGGTGGACGAGGTGATGAAACTCACCGGCGGCCGCGGTGCCGATGCCGCGATCGAAGCGCTGGGCACGCAGGGGACGTTCACCTCCGCCCTGCGCGTGCTCAAGCCCGGCGGGCGGCTGTCGAGCCTCGGGGTGTACGCGGAGGACCTGGTGATTCCGCTGGACGCGATCGCCGCCGGCCTTGGCGACCACCGCATCACCACTGCGCTCTGCCCCGGTGGCAAGGAGCGCATGCGCCGGCTGATGGCGGTGGTCGAGTCCGGTCGGGCCGACTTCGGCGCACTGGTGACCCATCGCTTCGCGCTGAACGACATCGTCGCCGCCTACGAGCTGTTCTCGCACCAGCGCGACGGCGTGCTCAAGGTGGCGATTACCCCGCACTGAGCGCGCGGCCGCCAGCGCGTACGCAGTTCTGCCTGCGCTGCGGCGACCTCGTAATGACCCACCCACCTGCAGGCGCCCATGACGCTCGATGCCCGCCACACGGTCACCTTGCTGATCGTCATCAGCATCGGCCTGACCGTGCTCGACATTCCGCCTGACAGCCGCCTGACAACGGCCGGCCTCAGCCTCGCCAGCGGCGTCGCCGCGCTGAGCCTGATGGCGTGTTCCGCACTGCTCGGGTCGCGCTGGGCTTGGCTTGAGGACCTGTTCGGCGGGCTCGATCGGGTCTACCGCGTGCACAAGTGGCTGGGCGTCTGGGCGCTTGTGCTTGCCAGCGTGCATCTGGCCTTCAAGGCGGGCGCGCCGGGCTGGGACGTCGCGGCGATCCTGCCGCTGCCAGCCGGCACCACGCGCCTGCTGCGGCAGCTCGCCTTTCTCGGCCTGATGCTGACCCTGCTGCTCGCGCTGAACCGTGCGATTCCCTATGCCACGTGGCGCTGGTGGCACCGGCTCTCAGGGCCGATCCTTCTGATCGTGGTCGTTCACTGGCTGAGCATCCGCTCGCCGATCGACCTGCTCAGCCCTGCCGGTGTGTGGCTGGCGACATTGTCCACGCTCGGCGTGGCCGGCGCCGCCTGGAAACTGCTGCTGTATCCCTGGCTGTCGCCGCAGGCCGGCTACCGGATTGTCGCGGTCACGCCGGGGCCGGGCGCAGTACGTCTTGAACTGCTGCCAACCGGCAAGCCGCTCCAGTTCGAGCCCGGGCAGTTCGGCTTTCTAGGGCTGCAGGCCGAGGGCCTGCGCGCGCCGCATCCGTTCACGCTGGCAGGAGCCCCCGATGCCGCCGGCCGCGTGGTGTTCATGATCCGCGCGCTGGGCGAGCACACCCGCCGGCTGGTGGATCGGGCGGTCGTCGGAATGCACGCGGTGGTGCACGGGCCGTTTGGTCGATTCGAGCGGCGCGCGCAGTCGGCGGGCGAACTCTGGATCGCTGGCGGGGTAGGGATCTCGCCCTTCCTCGCCTGGCTCGACGACCCGCATGCGATCGGCCTGGAGCGTGTCCAGCTGTTCTACTTCTACACGCCCGGCCGCGGCTTCCCCGAGCCCGACGCACTCGCCAA
>JBIJCA010000252.1:0-6917 GCA_044344935.1 Aquimonas sp.
TGCCGAACAATCCGGAGGCGCCCTACATCAGCCTGATGGTCGATGCGCAGGTCGGTGGGAGTCCGGACTTCAAGCCCGGTCGCTACTACCTGCTGGCGATCACTGCAGCCTCGAAAGCGCTCCCCGGCTGGCACTGGTACGCCATCGAGCATGTCGCCAACCCCGGGCGCTGCGACTACAACGGCTGCAACGACTCGTTCGGCTTCACCGCGCTGGCGCGCGCACCCTCGGGTGCGGAGTTGCGGCAGAACTTCATCGCGCCGCATACGGCGCCCGCCTTCGAATCGACAACCCCCGGCGGCACCAGCGCTGAAGTGATCTTCGACCTGGGCAAGCCCTACCCGCCCGCCCAAACCGGCGAGCAGGCCACGTCCGGCCTGACGGCGCTGATGCGCGCGATGCGCATCGGCCAGGGCCGCACGCTCGGCACCGGTAATGATCCGTCGCTCGACGACCCGGCCTGGAACAGCTACCGCCTCAAGGGCGCGCAGATCGACTTCGTCACCGCTGAAGGCATGGAGATCAACCTCGGCGCCTCGATCACCGAAGGCGGCTTCGTCAGCAGCGCCTCCTGCATGACCTGTCACTCGCAGGCCGGCCCGAACGCGAGCGGCAATCCCGGCATGTCCGGCGTTGGCTCGCAGCCGCGTCTCAGCGACATCGGCTACGGCCAGACCGTGTTCGGCGCGCCCGACTTGGCGTGGTTCTACAGCTACGGCACGCCGCAGCTGATCTCGCTGCAGACCGACTTCGTCTGGGGCATGCTCAACGCCAATTGCGCCAAGCCCGAAAGCGGAAGCGGCAACTGCGTGAGCTACGAAGTCGCCGCCCCCGAGGCGGTGGTCGAGAACTTCAAGTAAGCGCGCTGCCGGGCCCGCCACGCGCGGGCCCGGCCAGCCGGATCAGACATCGCCACCGCTGAGCCAGCCTTCGCCGGTGCCGCGGGTGATGACCCGATCCTCCGCCTGCACGCTGCCGGCGGGAAAGCTCTCAAGCGGCGCCAGCTCGGCATAGATCGGCGCGAAGTCGGGGCGCGTTGCGTCGAACAGCTGCTCGAAATCGTCGATCACGAAATACGTCTTCTGATAGCTGTCGATGCGGTAGCGGGTGCGCATCACGCGCTTGATGTCGAAACCGATGCGGTTCGGTGCGTCGCTTTCGATGCTGTACTTCGACTCGCCGGCCGAGCTGACGATACCGGCGCCGTAGATGCGCAGCCCCTCGGCCTCGCGGATCAGCCCGAATTCGACCGTGTACCAGTACAGGCGGGTCAGGTTGACCAGCGCCTCGGGGCCGATGCCATGCGCACGCACGCCGCCGCGGCCATAGGCCTGCATGTAGTCGGCGAACACCGGGTTCATCAGCAGCGGCACGTGGCCGAACAGGTCGTGGAACAGATCCGGCTCGGCGATGTAGTCGATCTGGTCGGGGCGACGGATCCACCAGGTCACCGGGAAACGGCGATTGGCGAGGTGATCGAAGAAGTCGAGCTCGGGCAGCAGACCCTCGACGCCGATGATCCGCCAGCCGGTGGTGCGCGCAAGGATCTCGTTGAGCTCGTCAAAGCGCGGGATCTGCGCTTCGCTCATGCCCATCGCGTCCTGCGCCTGCAGGAAAGCGGAGCAGGCCAGCCCGGGCAGCAATGCGCGCTGACGGCGGTAAAGCTGGCCCCAGACCTCATGCTCGGTGGCGCTGTAGGTATGCCAGGGCTGCTCGACCACACCGGTGGCGTAGAGCGGCACATAGCCCTTGTCGGTCATCGCGTGCTCGACGCGCTGCGGTGTGTTCATGGCAACCTCCCGGTCGACGGGCGTACTCGATCGGTACGCTTGCGTGAGGGCCTAATGTAGCCACGCGCAGGCGCAATTCGCGCGCGTACTTGCTGAACGGATTGAACTTGACGCAATCTTCGGTCCTATCCACGGCCCGTGACGCAAGAAATGGAAGACATCCAGCTCGACCGCACCGACCTGCGCCTGCTCGCCATCCTGCAGGCGGAAGGCCGCATCGCCAACACCGACCTCGCCGAGCGCATCAACCTCTCGGCCTCGGCCTGCCTGCGCCGCGTGCAGCGGCTGGAAACAGCGGGCGTGATCGCCGGCTATCGCGCCGTGCTCTCGGCCCCTGCGCTCGGCCTCGGCCTCTCAGCCTTCGTGCGCCTGCAGCTGCGCCACCACGACGCCGACGCCGTGCGCCGCTTCGGCGAAGACGTGAAGCACTGGCCGGAAGTCGTCGCCTGCTACGCGCTGTCGGGCGACACCGACTACCTGATCCAGGTCGTCGTCACCGACCTCGCCCATTTCTCCCGCTTCCTGCTCGACACCCTGCTGGCCTCAGCCGCGGTCGCCGACGTGAACACGAGCTTCGTGCTGAGGACGGTGAAGGCGGAGCAGGGGTTGCCGCTTTGAGCGGGAGTTGAACCTTGGTGGTCGACTTCCTGATTGCACAGGCAAATGATCGGGCCAGACCCTGCAGTTAGAGATCCGAGACTTTGTACACCTGAAAAACAAAGGAATCACTCGCGCCGCGTTCGCACTGAACCGTGGTGGTGCTGTTGGTCGCGCTGTCCACGCGGCGGGTGAGTTCACCGTTGCGGGTGTAGTCGTAGGTGCAGGTGCCGTAGGCCGTCATGCGGTCCTGGGCGTCGTAGCTGCCGCTGACGGTGCTATCGCCGCCCGCAGGCAGCGCGCCCAGGCAGGGCCAGCTCTGACCACGCAGCGGTGAGGCCGGGCCGATGCGGTGGCTGGTGCGGTTGCCGTTGTCGTCAAAGCCGTAGTCGCTGACCAGCGCGCCGCCGCGGCGCACGGTGTCGAGGCGGCCGGACAGGGCGTAGCCGTAGGTGTCGGCGGTCTCAACTCTGAGACCCGGCTTACCTGACGCTAGCCATACCCTCTGGATCACTCCCGAAGATCCTATTTGCTGTCGCAGAGTTCTTGCTGCAGGCGAAAGCGCTTCACGTCGATACCACCATTCTCGGAGACGCCAGAGTGCCGGTTCTCAACCCACTGCAGATAGCGACCAATCGATTCGCAGCTCCCTTGCTCCGCACTTAATCGAAGCCAGAACCCATACTCAAACTCATTAGACTCCACGAAGATGAAGTAGTCAGCTAGCCTTCGAGATGCATCCTTATCGCCGCCGACCGCGCGGGCCCTCAGGCTATCAAGTTCTTCTTGGGGAACGTCATAGTCAAGTGCCGGCGCCTTTGGAACAGCCGCCGAGGTACAGAACCCTTCCGCAGAGCTGAGGAAAAACAAGGCGAGTGAAACCAACAGCCGATTCATGGCTTGAACTCAATTAATGCGTGAATAGAGTTGAGATCGGGTGAATAGCCTCGCCAACCGTCAGGATCCGCGATCCTCGGGGCATTTATTGTGTTACCACTATCGGAATACCACCACTGATAGCTGGGCCCGGAAAAAACGGAAACGCCAAGTCGATCCGACAATTGCTGCGCCAGCGAATCTTCGCCATCACGGGGCGACTTTCCGCCATGACAAGTTAGAAGCTCTACGTCCCGGCCTCTCCAACCTGGATCATTTCGAATCAAATCTGCCAGCTCGTCTACATATATCGCGCGAGCAGGAGTTACCGTCTGATCTTCAACGAACAAAGTATTTCCATGCCCAGCCCAGACGTAGTTGCTACTTTTGTACTTGCCGGCAGCTTCACGACCGGGATCGCCTTCGCGAAACGCGTTGCGATCAGCCTGAAGCCCATTCAAATCAAAGAAGTTGACCGGATCTGAACCGCTATAGTCAAAGAAGTTGGAGGAGCCTCGAAAACCAATGGGGTCCTTCGCCGTCCACCTACCCGCCACCGCATCGTAATCCCGCGCCCCAAACCGCACCAGGCCCGTGTCCTGATCGTAAATCCCACCTGCATACCCAAACGGCTGGAACCCGGGGTTCGTATCCTCGACCACGTTGCCGTACTCGTCATACGCCATCCGCTGTGCGATCGCGCCGGTGGCGATGTTGACCACCAGGCGCACGCTGCCCAAATGGTCGGCCACGATGCGGTAGGTCTGGCCGCCCTTCAGCATCAAGCTGGGCACGTGCGGGCGGTCAGCGTAGACGAAGCTGGCGACGACGTTGCCGTCGGCATCGAGTTCGGCCACCGGCTCCAGCTGGTTCGCATACAGCAAGCCCCACTGGCGCACGCCGTTGATGCTCTTGCCGACGCGACGGTTCAGGCCGTCGATGTGGTAGGTGATGACGCGGGTGTCGGGCAGCACCACGCGGCGCAGGTTGCCGAATTCGTCGTACTCGTACTCGGTCGTGCTGCTGGTGGCGCTGTCGACGCGGCGCGTGAGTTCGCCGTTGCGGGTGTACTCGTAGCTGCAGCTGCCGTAGCTGCTCATGCGGTCCTGGGCGTCGTAGCTGCCGCTGACGGTGACATCGCCGCCCGCGGGTAGCGTGCCGAGGCAAGGCCAGCTCTTGCCGCGCAGCGGTGAGGCCGGGCCAACGCGGTGGGTGGTGCGGTTGCCGTTGTCGTCAAAGCCGTAGTCGCTGACCAGGGCGCCGCTGCGGTGCACGGTGTCGAGGCCGCCGGACAGGGCGTGCCGTAGGCGTCGGGAAAGCTGCTGCCCGCGGCAACTTCACGGTCTTATTGCGCTGCCGGACGTTGCAATACGAAGGCTGCCCCCGCAATCCACATCTCCTGAGACTAAATCGCCAGGCAAGTCATTCACCTCTTTATTCAGCCATTCACGCTTCCGCGCAGCACAGGATTCCTCGACACTACGATGGTATCTCTCGATTGAGCTCTCAAGTTCGGATCTGAGTTTGGAGATTCCCACGCCCAGCTCACCCATGCGCTCAAGCCAGCCACTTTTACTACAGGCGGGATCTTCTTTGGCGGCCGATGCAAGCGCCTCCGGGGCACGCTTCACGTCGGAGAGACTCCATAGGCATGCAAGTTGCGCGTCTCCCGCCTCCAAGAGGAGCGCAACAAGCCTTCTCTTTGCGTCCTCATTGCCGAAGCGCGCAGAAGCCTCCATCCAGCGAACGCCGGCATTCTGATTGCCGACTTCGAGATAGAAATCAGCCAACCCCTCCGAGAAAGTTCTACTCGGCGCACGCGCCGCCATTTCCATCCATGCAATTGCTTCTGCCATCAATATCTCATCATTTGGAGATGACTTGGCCAGGTATCTTCCGTACATGAATTGACCATGAGGATAACCCTGCACCGCAGCGAGCCTCATCCAGGGAAGCGCTGATTCCTCATTCCCATACTCAGTATAATGGAAGAGTAGGACTTCCGAATATCCGTACTCGCCCCGAAAAGCGCGTTGCTCCCATTCCTTTCTGACTTCGCTGTCGAGCAAGCAGGGGTAGGACAAACAGCATACGTTCTTGTTTGCCTCCATTTGTTCCGTTGAACATGATGGCCTAATGCAGTCTTCTGAGGCGCAAGCTGCCGACTGCGTGAGCAAGAGCAATGCCAGTAGCTTTCCTTTCACTAGAACTCCCTCCAAAGTCCACTCGGCTCACCCGCATCCATTTGAAGATTCCCGTTTAGGTCGTCATAGGCATCCCCAGTTCCATCGCTTCTCAGAAGAGTTCGAAACTCCGATGCGATTATTGGGTTATCTCCGCCTAAAGCCTCCTTCAGGCGCTCCGCAAAAGAATCCTCGCCTTTTCCAGCATCGCAGACGAAGAGCCTTATGGGTTTGCCCGGGGCGTAATCCTTGTGTTTTTTTAGTGTTTCCGCAAGCTTTTCGGGAGTTACCCTCTTCGGCCATTCATTGTCGAAAGACTCCCAGGACCTGTCAGTAACCGTTCCGTCATGTGCCATGTGTCCGCTCACGGAAAGCTCTCCAGGATTGCCTCGGTAAGACTCGCCGATCAGGTATTCATAGCCGTCACCGTGCCTACCCCGGCTATGGTAGTTAACTGAGACCTGAAGACCATTGACATCTAACCGATTGATAGGCTCGGAACCTACATAGGAGTAAA
Source organism: Aquimonas sp. (assembly GCA_044344935.1). Taxonomy (GTDB): domain Bacteria; phylum Pseudomonadota; class Gammaproteobacteria; order Xanthomonadales; family Xanthomonadaceae; genus Aquimonas. Next base: position 5,964 of record JBIJCA010000252.1, read on the forward strand.
GGTTAAGCAGACCACCTCGAAATCCAATCGGATCCTTCGCCGTCCACCTACCCGCCACCGCATCGTAATCCCGCGCCCCAAACCGCACCATCCCCGTATCGTGGTCGTAGATGCCACCCGCATACCCAAACGGCTGGAACCCCGGGTTGGTGTCCTCAACCACGTTGCCGTACTCGTCGTAGGTCATTCGCTGCGCGATCGCGCCGGTGGCGATGTTGACCACCAGGCGCACGCTGCCGAGGTGGTCGGCCACGATGCGGTAGGTCTGGCCGCCCTTGAGCATCAGGCTCGGCACGTGCCGGCGGTCTACGTAGACAAAGCTTGCGATCACGTTGCCCGCGGCATCGAGTTCGGCCACTGGCTCCAGCTGGTTCGCATACAGCAAGCCCCACTGGCGCACGCCGTTGATGCTCTTGCCGACGCGGCGGTTCAGGCCGTCGATGTGGTAGGTGATCACGCGGGTGTCGGGCAGCACCACGCGACGCAGGTTGCCGAATTCGTCGTACTCGTACTCGGTCGTGCTGCTGGTCGCGCTGTCGACGCGGCGGCTGAGTTCGCCGTTGCGGGTGTACTCGAAGGTGCAGCTGCCATAGCTGCTCATGCGGTCCTGAGCGTCATAGCTGCCGCTGACGGTGACATCGCCACTCGCGGGCAGCGCGCCCAGGCAGGGCCAGCTCTGGCCGCGCAGCGGTGAGGCGAGGCCTACCCGGAGGCCCCCGCTAGCGGTCGTGTGGACAGCCATCCAGCTTCGTCAGTTCTGCACGCCTGCTGTACTCCGCGCGGATTTTAGCTGTCGTTGGTCCAGAGCTTCGCTGCCACGCCCAATCCAAGCACTTTAGACCCAGGAAAGGGTTAGCTAGGGAAGCTCTGATTTATCCGCCCGGACGGCTACCATAGCTCACCGCTTTCAGAATGTTCAGCCGATGAAGCAGACCACCTTCGACTCCCTGGCCT
>JBIJCA010000253.1:0-6885 GCA_044344935.1 Aquimonas sp.
TCTCGACCCACCGCAGCTCGACACTCGCCCCGGTCTTCCGAGCCCATAGGGTGGGTCTCGACCCACCGGAACTCGACACTCGCCCCAACCCCCATCGAAGCGGCATCGCTCCATCCCCTCCGCGGCCGTGAAGTCCCGACGCATGCGGATGATCGGCACCGGCGCGAGCGTCAACGCCACGGTGGGTCAAGACCCACCCTATGGGCGTGGCGCGAGCTTTGTCCGGGGCGGGCGTCAACGCCACGGTGGGTCAAGACCCACCCTATGGGCATGTTGTGGCGCAGCATCGGCCGAAGGTACGGCAGCGGATGCTTGAGCCCGGCAGGTAGAATCCGCGGCCTTGCCCCACACCCTTGCGAGGCCACGCCCATGAGCGACACCGCACCCGCCGCCCGCGGCGGCAAGAACAAGGTCTACCCGAGCGCGGAGGCCGCACTGCGCGATCTGGTGGCCGATGGCCAGACGCTGGCGGTCGGTGGCTTCGGCCTCTGCGGCATTCCCGAAGCCCTGATCGCCGCGCTGCGCGACTCGGGCGCGAAGAACCTCACCGCGATCAGCAACAACGCCGGCGTTGACGGCTTCGGCCTGGGCCAGCTGCTGACCACCCGCCAGATCCGCAAGATGATTTCCAGCTACGTCGGCGAGAACAAGGAGTTCGAGCGCCAGTACCTCGGTGGCGAGCTCGAACTCGAATTCAATCCGCAGGGCACCCTGGCCGAGCGCCTGCGCGCCGGCGGCGCCGGCATCCCGGCCTTCTTCACCCGCACCGGCTACGGCACCGTCGTCGCCGAGGGCAAGGAAACGCGGCAGTTCGACGACGGCCACTGGTACGTGCTCGAAACCGCGCTCAAGGCCGATGTCTCGCTGGTCAAGGCCTGGAAAGCGGACCGCGCCGGCAACCTGGTTTTCCGCAAGACCGCGCGCAACTTCAACCCGGCCTGCGCCATGGCTGGAAAGGTCTGCGTGGTCGAAGTCGAGGAGCTTGTCGAGATCGGCGACATCGACCCTGACCACGTGCACCTGCCGGGCATCTACGTCGACCGCATCGTGGTCAACGCCACGCCCGAGAAGCGCATCGAGCAGCGGACCGTCCGCGCCGCCTGATTCGCAGTGCGCCTGCGGTGGGCCGTGCCCGCCGCGTTCGCATAGGGTGGGTCTTGACCCACCGGAGCTCGACACCGCCCCGGTCCATCCCAACCACGACCGCAGCTCGACACCGCCCAGGTCAACGCACACACGACACCACGGGCCCAAAGCCCGCTCAATCGAAGGAAACCTCGACATGCCCTGGACCCGCGACGAGATGGCGCAGCGCGCCGCCCGCGAACTCACCGACGGCGCCTACGTCAACCTCGGGATCGGCCTGCCGACCCTGGTCGCCAACCACATTCCCGACGGCATGGACGTCTGGCTGCAGAGCGAGAACGGCCTGCTTGGCATCGGCCCCTTTCCGACCGAAGCCGAAGTCGATGCGGACCTGATCAATGCCGGCAAGCAGACTGTCACCGCCCGCGCTGGCGCCAGCTACTTCGGCAGCCACGACAGCTTCGCGATGATCCGCGGCGGCCACATCGACCTCGCCATCCTCGGCGCCATGCAGGTCACCGACAAAGGCGACCTCGCCAACTGGATGGTGCCCGGCAAGATGGTCAAGGGCATGGGCGGCGCGATGGATCTGGTCGCCGGCGTGAAGCGCGTGGTGGTGCTGATGGAGCACACCGCCAAGGGCGGCGAACACAAGATCCTGCCCGCCTGCACCTTGCCGCTGACCGGCGTCGGCGTGGTCAACCGCATCATCACCGAGCTGGCCGTGCTGGACGTGACCCCGGCGGGCCTGAAGCTGGTCGAGCTCGCGCCTGAGGTGAGCTTCGAAGAGCTGAGCGAGAAGACCGGCGTGCCGGTGGCAGCCTGAGGCTTGCTGGCGTTTCACAGCGAAGCCCGTTGGGCCGCGCTGCGCTTGGCCCAACCTACCCGAGCCCTGTGGCCCGCAGGTTGGGCCAAGCCGCAGGAGCGGCCCAAGGCCGCACATCCGCGAATCGCTGACTCAGCCAGGTAGCTTGGGCCAAGCGCAGCGCGGCCCAAGGTCATTCGTTCGTGGCTTGCACGTGTGTTGATCTTCCCGCTTCCGGGGCCTGCCTTCAGCCCATCACAGCAGCGCGTGGATCACAGCATCAGCGAAGGCGCGATCTGAGCGTTCTCGACCGGCAGGGTGTCGCCGGGCTTTTCGCGCAGACGGCTCTCGCCCTCCAGCTCGCCGTAGCGCCAGCGCACGTTGTAGCCGACCACACGCTCGCGCTCGCCGATCTGGATCTGCGCGCCCGGCTGGGTGCTGACGCGCTGGGTGCCGGTGCCGGTTTCGCCGCGGTACTCGACGTCCCAGGCCACGACCACGCGCTCGCTGTCCTGCACCTCACGGCATTCGCGGACGCTCTCGCTGTAGCGGCGTCCGCCGGTGTGGCGGCGATCGACTTCGCGGCCGATCGCGCCTCCCGCGAGCACGCCGGCGGCGGTTGCGGCAGCACGGCCGCTGCCGTCACCGACCTGGTTGCCGAGCAGGCCGCCGATCACCGCGCCCGCCACCATGCCGTCGCGATCGCCGTAGCGCTCCGGCGCGCGCCGCTGCACTGAGCGCTCGCTGCATTCCTGCCGGCTGACCGGCCGGTTCTCCTCGACCGGGCTTGACCGCAGCACCTCGGCCAGCACCGGCTCGGTGACGCGGATCGGCTCGGCCGACAGCACCTCGGCCTGGTGGGCACGCGAGAAACCGCCGTACGAGGCGACAGCGACGCCGCCGAGGGCCAGGACGGAAATCGCAGCGATGATCGGGGTCTTCATGGGATCCACCTGTGTTCGAGTCTGTCGGATTGCAGCCCCCTGCCAGGTCGGCAGCCTAGGGATTGCAACTGAATGTTTCCCGAAGTGCGGTGGTGCGCGTGGGGGCGGCGTTCAGCGGCGTGAAGCGGCGCTGTGTCCAGTGGCGCGGGGCAAGACCTCGCGGCCACGGTGGGCCGGGCCCCACCCTATGCGGGCGCGGTGTTGTGGCGCGTTCGGCCCGGCAGCCACGGGGCGGGCCCCGACCCACCATCAGCCACACGCTCGCCCCGATCTCGAACAAGGCGAACATAGGGTGGGCCCCGGCCCACCATGAGCTGCACTCTCGCCCCGGTCCTCCAACCCAACGAAACAACGCGCGCGCTCAAGCCCCAAAGCGCTGCACCACGTCGTGCAAGCGTGGAATCGCCAGCGCGGCACCGCGGCGTTCGGTGGACAGCGCCGCCACGCGGCCGGCCGCGCGCACGGCATCGGCGAAGGGTGCATCAGGCGCGCTCGCCAGCGCGGCGGCCAGTGCACCGCTGAAGGCATCGCCGGCGCCGGTGGTGTCGATGGCCCGCACCTGCTCCGGCAGCGCGCGGTAGTGCTGAACGGCATCACCGCGAGGCCGCGCGTCAGCGTGCGAGACAAACGCCCCCTGCGCGCCCAGGGTGACGACCACGGTTCCCCCGTGAAGCGCCCGACAGAGTTCGTGCAGCGCTTCCGCAGGCAGCGCCGCGAGGGCTTCCGCAGCGGGTGCATCCAGCCCGCGCAGCTTCAGCAGCTGCACGAACTCGGTCTCGTTTGGCGTGATCAGATCCGCGCCGTCAACCAGTTCGAGGTCGCGCGCATCCACCGGTGGCGCCGGGTTGTGCAGGCAGAGCACGCCGGCGGCGCGGGCGATCTTCTGCGCGGCCAGCGAGGCCTCGCAGTTCACCTCATGCTGGGTCACCAGCACGCGCGCGGCGCGGATCACGGCCGCCTGCGACGCGATGTGCGCCACGCTGAGCGCCGCGTTCGCGCCGGGGCCGACCACGATGAGGTTCTGGCCGCTGTCTTCGACCAGGATCGCGGCGGTGCCGGTAGCAAGGCCTGCATGCGTCTCGCAGTGCAGAGCCAGGCCCTCGCTCAGCGCAAGCTCGCGCATGCCACGGGCCAGTGCGTCATCCCCGAGCGCGCCGACAAAGTGTGTCGCCACACCTTGGCGCGCGCAGGCGATCGCCTGGTTGAAACCCTTGCCGCCGGGGCCGGTGTCGAAGGCGCCGAGGCGGGTTTCGCCGGGCATCGGAAAGCGCGCGGTGCGCCAGACCATGTCCTGGTTGTAGCTGCCGACGACGACGACGCGCGCAGGCATGGCGTCAGCCTGCGAGCTGGGTCAGCACGCCGGCGATGGTGGCGGTCATCAGCGTCGCCAGCGAACCGCCCAGCACGGCTTTCAGGCCGAAGCGCGCGAGCTCCGAGCGGCGCTCGGGCGCCAGCGAGCCGATGCCGCCGATCTGGATGGCGATCGAGCTGAAGTTGGCGAAGCCGCAGAGGGCGTAGGTGGCGATGATGACGGAGCTCTCGCTCAGGCTGTCCTTGATCTCGGAGAGCTGGTTGTAGGCGAAGAACTCGTTCAGCACGACCTTGGTCCCGATCAGGCCGCCGACTGCGTTGGCATCCGCCCAAGGCACGCCCACGACCCAGGCGATCGGCGCCAGCACGTAGCCCAGCAACACCGACAGGTCGACCGGCTTGCCGATCGCTGCGGACAGTCCGGTGATCTCGCTGAGCCAGCCGATCGGGGCATTGATGAGGGCGATCAGAGCGGTGAAGGCAAGCAGCATGGCGCCGACGTTGAGCGCCAGCTTGAGGCCCTCGGAGGCGCCCGCAGCCGCCGCATCGATGACGTTGGCGGTGGTCTTCTCGACTTCGACTTCGACCTTGCCCAAGGTCACCGGCTTGCCGGCTTCGGGACAGAGGATCTTGGCGATCACCAGGGTCGCCGGAGCGGCCATGATGCTGGCGGTGAGCAGGTGCTTGGCGAACTCGGCCTGCGCCGCCGGGTCGCTGCCGCCCAGCATCAGCACGTAGGCGCCGAGCACGCCGCCGGCAATCGTCGCCATGCCGCCGACCATCAGCGTCAGCAGCTCGGAGCGGGTCATGCTGGCCACATAGGGCTTGATGACCAGCGGCGCCTCGGTCTGACCGATGAAGGCGTTGGCGCAGACCGACAGGGTCTCCGCACCCGACACGCGCATGGCCTTGGTGATCACCCAGGCCATGCCCTTGACCACCGCCTGCATCACGCCGAGGTGGTAGAGCACGCCCATGAAGGCGGCGAAGAAGATGATCGTCGGCAGCACCTGGAAGGCGAAGATGAAGCCGTAGCGCTTGTAGGCTTCAGGGTCTGTTTCGCCTGCGCCGGCTGCAATCGCGTCACCCGTCAGCTTCTGATCTGCCAGCGAGCCAAAGATCAGGCTTGCGCCCTTGCCGGTGAAGCCAAGAAGCTGAACAAAACCCTCGCTGAGCGCGCCGAAGATGCTGGCGCCCCACGGCGTCATCAGCACGAAGATCGCGAACACGATCTGCAGGGCGACGCCGGTGACGACCAGCTTCCAGTCCACGCTGCGCTTGGCCTCGGAGAACAGCCAAGCGATCGCAATCAGGCAGGCCAGGCCGAACAGGCCGAACAGGATCTGCAGCATCGGGTCTTCCCCCGCGGCCGTGGCCGCTCGAAAACGCAAAGGCGGCCACCGCGGCCGCCGGAACAGGTCGTTACCACGGCGGGCCAGCGGCCCCGCGGTCAGGCCGGGCAGGGTAGGCCAGTGCAGGCGGGGTGACAAGAATTGGGCCTTGAGAGCGGGGATTGGGGGTGAGGCGGCCCGCTTGCGCGGCACTGCCGCGCGGGTCGCCGAACGCCCGAGCGCTGTGCGCGAGGGCCGGGTAGGGATTCGCGCGAGCGATGCCGGATAGGGTGGGCCCTGGCCCACCATGAGCTCAACGCTCGCCATGCGTCGACGCCCGCGCGGCGTGTTCGTCACGCGTCGCGACGTGTCCGAGGCCACGGTGGGCCAGGGCCCACCCTATGGCCTGTTCGCATCCGCATCGCGTATTCGCACCGACGCGCTGGCATACACTGCCGCACCCCATCGGGGAGTAGTCACGCGCTGGTGTCCTTCGCGGAACTGGCGCGGCCGCACGTCAACACACTGGGCCGGCCGGCCCTGGCGCGCGGAGTCGGTGATCGGAGCGATTCCGGCATCGGGCCTGACGAGACCGCTGGCGAGGCGTCGACCCGGGCCGGGTGCGACGGCCTCGTCCGCGCGTCCCACCCGTCACCCGTCACCCGGCCCCACGAGACCCCGACCCATGGAAGCGCTGCTGTTCTCCACCCTCGCCGTCGCGATCGCCGAAATCGGCGACAAGACCCAGCTGCTGTCCTTGATCCTCGCCGCCCGCTACCGGCGCTTCTGGCCGATCGCCTGGGGCATCCTGGTGGCGACCCTGCTGAACCACGCCCTGGCCGGCTGGCTGGGATCGATCGCCGCCCAGTACATTCCAGATGGCGCGCTGCGCTGGATCCTGTTCGCCTCGCTGGCCGGCATGGCGATCTGGGTGCTGATCCCCGACAAGCTCGATGACGAAGACGCGCCCGCGCCTCGCTTCGGGCCCTTCGTCGCCACCACCATCGCCTTCTTCATCGCCGAGATGGGCGACAAGACCCAGATCGCGACCGTGCTGCTGGCGGCCAAGTACGATCAGCTGGTGATGGTGGTGATCGGCACCACGATCGGCATGCTGCTGGCCAATGTGCCGGTGGTGGCGCTGGGCGCGAAGTTCGCTCATCGCCTGCCCTTGAAAGCCGCGCGCTACACCGCTGCAGCCGTGTTCGCTGTGCTGGCGGTGCTGGTGGTGGTGTAGCACGTGCAGCACCGCACAAGCGCAGGTTGGGCCAAGCGCAGCGCGGCCCAAGGCCTGTGCGCCCAGACCTCGAAGACACCTGCAATCCCGCGATGTTGGGCCGCGCCTTCGGCTTGGCCCAACCTGCGCAGCTCGGCCCATAGGGTGGGGCCGGGGCCCCCGGGGCTGCCC
>JBIJCA010000330.1:0-4481 GCA_044344935.1 Aquimonas sp.
GGGATGACTGCTTCCACTACGCGCGGAACGCTACTACCACCGTGACCGTCAGCAGTCCTGACATCAGGGCGTTGAACTGTGATGCCGGAGGCGCGGGCTGTGGGGTGAGCATGGCGGCCAACCGCGTGATCACCCTGATGCCTGGCGGCGTTCTGGCGGCCATCACCCAGGTGCTGCAGTCGGGGCAGCAGGCGCCGCCGGTCGAGAGCCTGTTCGCCAACGGTTTCGAGTAGGCGAGGCGTCGGGGGGCAGGGCATCTTCAGCGACGCCCCAGCAGCGCAGTCAGAGTGCCGCGCGGATGCTGGGCGTCCGCGCAGCGCTTCGAACCTGCTATCGACGCCTTCGCTAGGGTTCGAAGCCGTTCGCGAACACGGCCACCGGCACAGGCACGGCCAGCCAGACGTCGCGCAGCTGCTGTTCGGCGAACACGCCCACCGGGCGCGGGTCGGAGCCGAAGGCAAGCCGCCCGCTGTGGCCGCGCTGGTTGGTTTCGGTGTCGCTGATCATCACGCTGAGCGCGGTGCTGCTGCATAGCGGATCGCTGCAGGCCCACCAACCGCCGCTGCCGATCGTGCCGCTGCCGTAGACGGGCAGATCGCCCGGACGCAGGAGCAGCTGATTGGCGATATCGAAGGGATTGGGCAAGGCGGCTCGGGTCGTGCTGGAACAGCTGGCATCCGCGCAGGTGATCAGGCTGCGCGTGCCGGAGAATGAGTTTTCCAGCAGCACGGGTCGGTTATCGGCGCGCACGGCGATGCCGCCGCCATTGAAGACCTGCTCGGTGCCGAGGGTGCGCACGGTGACGCTGGTGCATTCCGCATCGTCACAGCGCGCCACTCGCAGTTCACCCGCGAACGTCCCGGGCGTGGGCTGACGGGTCAGGCCCCAGGTGATCACCGGGCGGCCGTCGCCGCCGATCGCCAGCCCAAGGCTGGCCACCGAAGTCGACTGCTGCGAGGGATCGGGCTCATCGACCACCAGTCGAGTCTGCCCGCTGCTGCAGTTGACGTCCGCGCACGAGAACAGGGAGACCGCGTTGGTGCTGCGGCTCATGTACAGCATCAGCGGCCGTCCATCGGGGCGAATCGCCAACTCCGTGAAATCGCCGGTGGCATTGGCCGAGCCGCTGACCTCGCGCTGCGTACCGCTGCTGCAGTCGGCGTCGGCGCAGTCCCAGGCGGCGCTGCCGCCCACGTTGGAGTAGTAGGCGAACGGCCGACCGTCCGGACGCAGCGCGATCGAAGGCCTCGACGCATCGGCATTCGCGCCGCCGGTGTCCCGATAGACCACCGAGCTGCACAGCCGGTCCGTGCAGATACCGATGCGTGGCCGGCGCAGCTTGGTCCAGATCGCCACCGGGCGGCCGTCGGCGCGCAGCGCGACATCGGGCGCGAGCGCGGGAATGCCGTTGGCGATGCGGCGGATGAACGCCGTACAGGCCACGGTGGTGCACTGGGTCGACCGTACTTCGCTGAGCACCGCGTCCTGGTACTGGATCAGTGGACGGCCCGTGCTGTAGGCCATGGCCACACTGGTCGGGCCGAAGCCCGGGCCTGCTTCGAGCGTCAGCCGCTGCGGACTGGCGCAGGCCGCGTCGTTGCAGACCGTAGCGAACATCGGTCCGCCGGCGGGCTGATGATGACTGACCAGCAGATGACCATTGGGCAGGCGGGTGGCGGAGGGCGCGAAGCCGCGACCCGCACCGTCCAGCGTCGATTGCTCGGCCGAAGCGCAGTTGCCGTCGTTGCAGCGCAGGCGCTCCAGGGTGCCGGCGGGGATGCCGCGAAACACCAGATCCACAAAGCTGCTGCCGTCGAGCGTGATCGCCGCATCTGCGCCGGTCCCGATCGAGAACGACTGGAAGTTGCCCGCGCCGAAAGGCGCCACACCGCGGGCCAGGCGCAGCTCGCCGTTGCCGCTGTCGTCGTAGGCGATCCACAGCAGATTGTTGGCGAAGACCATCGAAGGGTTGCGGCCGCGGTCGCCCTGGCCGTCGACGACCACGCTGCTGCCGCTGTCGCAGAGCGCGCTGGCGCATCGGTACAGGCGCAGATCGCCGTTCGTGGCGTCGTAGTAGGCCACGTAGGGAAAGCCCGTCGCCGGGTCGATCGCGGTCGCGGTGCCGACGCCGACGTCGTTGACGGTGTCGAGCACGCGCACGGTGGCGAAGTTGCAGGAGGAATCGAAGCAGTCCGCTGCCTCCAGATCGCCGCGGGTCGCGTTGTAGAAGGCGGCGAACGGTCGCTGCGTCAGTGCGACGCGCCGCGCAGCGCTGACGTGGCGGCCGCGATCATCACCGCTGGTCAGGCGAACCTCCGGCGCACAGCCGTCGCTGCAGGAGCCCGCGAACAGCGACTGCTCGTTGGCGACGTAGTGGAATCCCGTCCACTGGTCGCCGCTGCCGAATCGCGTCACCGCGAGGTGTTCACCGAAATCGTCCTGCCCGTCGAGCAGGCGGACCGCATAGCCCGGCCCCGGCTGGGACTGCGCCCAGGCCGTCGCCGGCAGCGTCAGCATCAACAGCAGCAGGCAGATCCCGCCGCTGGCCAGACACCCGTACGTGTTCTTCGTTCGCGTCCACATCAGCCAGCCACTCCCGCTTGAGATCGGAAGCAGAGCGCGCTCCCGTTGACTGGCTTACGACGAAGCGTGGGCAAACGTATCAGGGCGCGTGAGCAGGGCGTTGCGCGGCTGCGGCCGACACGTCCGCACGCCGCTCCGGTGCGAGCGCGGCCCCCAGGCTCCATCGACAGTGCTCACCCTGCGGACGCCGCTGTCAGGGCGGCGCTTCTGGCGCACGGCATCCGGCTGGCGCTTCGCGGACGTCCAGCCCAGTCGGCCGAACAGTGCACCGGATCCGGTTCTTCGGAGAGTTTTGTCCGACGCCAGGAACAGCGCTTCCGCCGGCGGCGAAGCCTGGCCCCTGCGGGCCAGGTCGCGCAGGCGGCATGCACCGAACCCTTGCGGATGAAGTGCCGCTGCGGGTCGACACCGTGGCGTGTGCCGCAGCGGCAATCCGGATCTGCTCAATCTTCGAACCCGTCGCTGAACAAGGTCACCGAGTCCAGTTCCAGGGTGATGCCGTCGAACCAGGCGCCCGGCAGGCTGCCGCTGCTGCCGATCGCGTCCGGCTGGATGGTGATCGAGGTGCTGCCGGCGACGAACGACGCGGCGGGGACGACGATCTCCGCGGCTTGCGCCGTGAGGTTGGTGGCGAGCTCATGCACGCCCGTGCCGCTGATCGCGCCCTCGCGACAGCCGAGGACGCCGCCGTCGAAGCGCAGCTGCCAGCGCAGCACCGCGCGGTTCTGGCCCAGCGTGGCGGGTGGGATACGCCCCCAGCCGTTGAGCCGGTAGGTGCCGGCCGCAGGCAGCGTGATGCACTGCGTGCTGCCCGGGTTGGAGCCGACCCGCATCGAGCCGGATCCGGCCGGGCCCGAGGCGTTCTGCGTGTTGCTCCAGGTGGTGTCGATGCCGATTTCGTCCCAGAGGTTGAGGCCGACGTCGAAATCAGAGTTCAGCACCAGCGGCGAGATCGCCGGGCGCTCGTAGGCACCCATGTCGGCGAAGCGCAGCGGCAGGTCGAGCCCGACTCCGGGCAGGTTGATCTCGTGCAGTCCACCGTCGAGCGCGAACCGACGGGCTTGATAGTCGCTGAGCGTGGGGTCGAACACCGCCTTGTCCACGCCCCAGGACCCGGCGCGCAGCCGATAGTCGTCGTTGGCGGGGTCGATGAAGCGCGGCGCGCGCACGATGCCGGCTCCGAAGGGCATGTGGGTGATGTCGTTCGACAACACGTTGAGGATGTCGGGATCCGCCGACGGGCCCGACAGCGTCTGTTTGGCCGGCTGCCAGATGATGCTGGCCTTGAGTTCCAGATCGTCGCGCGCGCGAATGACCCACGGTCCGCTGATCGCGTTGTCGGCGATGGTCACATGAACCAGGCCGATTAAGGTCTCCGCGTCGCTGTTCTCCGGCTGGTCGATCAACGCCTCGACGGTGTTGTCGGTGATGAGGCTGTTGTACAGCCGCAGCCGTGCAAAACCCCCGATACCGCCGATGTCGCTCTCTTCGTTGCCGCGGACCTCGATCAGGCGTCTGCCGCTGTTTCCCGCGATGAGGAGACGCCGTGCATCGATGATTGCCTCGCGATTGCCGGTGATCACGGCACCGATGATCGGGCTCGCGATGTTGCCCCGGATCGATCCACATTCCCGTCCCGCTGGGCAAGGCGCCGGCCCGCCCGGTAGCGAAGGCGAGGCCGCGTTGATGGTCAGGAGGGCGAAGCTCGGGATGGTGAACGCTGCCCCGCCTTCTTCTTCGAGGAACGCGGCCGCTCCTTCCGGCGCTTCATTGTCGACTAGGAGCCTGCGCGGCAGAGGAATCGGCGCAGCGGCGACATGTGTTGAAGGCCCCGTTGCTGATCGACTGGCATGCCGCCCGATGCACGGGCGGGTCTTGAGTGCAGGGCGCGATGAATC
>JBIJCA010000256.1:0-6851 GCA_044344935.1 Aquimonas sp.
ATGAGCTACTTCGCCGGCATGCAGCGCGAAGAGATCGCCGAGGTGCTGCAAGTCAGCGCGGCTACGGTCGACCGCGATCTGCGCTTCGCGCGCGCCTTCCTGAACCGGCAGCTCGGCGGCTGACCTCGGCGCGCGGCGCGGCGGTGCTGCGCCGCGCGCGACACCCGAGCCCGACGATCGCAGTGCAGCAGCCCGCCGTCGCGGCATCGCGTATGTTCATGCTCCGGGTCAGGGGGGCCTCCCATGGATTCAAGCGCAGCAGCGGACGTACTCGTCATCGGCGGTGGCCTGGCGGGCATGGTCACCGCACTGGAGTGCCTGCGCGCGGGTCGCTCGGTGACGATCGTCGACCGCGATACGCCGGAGCGCTTCGGTGGCCTCGCGCGCTGGGCCTTCGGCGGCATGGCGCTGGTCGGCACGCCTCTGCAGGCGCGCATGAAGATCCGCGACACGCCGGAGATCGCGCTGCGCGACTGGCTGGGTTTCGGAGAGCTCGACCCTGCCGACATCTGGTCGATGCACTGGGCGAAACGCTATGTCGAACGCTCCAGGCCCGAGGTCTACGACTGGCTGCAAGGCGAGGGCATCCGCTTCCTGCCGGCGGTCAACTGGGTCGAACGCGGTCGTCACGGCGAGGGCAACTCGGTGGCGCGCTATCACATCGTCTGGGGCACCGCGCGCCAGCTGGTGCTGTGCCTGAACGATGCGCTGCGGCACGCCGACCGCGGCGGCCGGCTGCGCATCCTGCACCGCCATCGCGTCACTGAACTTGAGCAGCAGAACGGCCGCGTCTGCGGCGCGCTGGCGATCGACGAGGGCAGTGGCACCCCGGTTGAGCTGCGCGCCGACAGCGTGGTGCTGGCGATGGGTGGGATCAACGGCAGCCACGCCGCCTGCCGCGCGCACTGGTCGAAAGATCGACCGATGCCGAGCGCCATGCTCAACGGCGCCCACCCCTACGCCGACGGACGCCTGCATGCGCAGGTGGCCGAGCGTCTCGGCGGCCGGATCGTCAACGCCAGCGAGATGTGGAACTACGCCGCCGGCATCGCCCACCCGTTTCCGCATTTCGAGGGTCACGGGCTGTCGATCATCCCCTGCAAGTCGGCGCTGTGGCTGGATCACCGCGGCGAGCGCATCGGCCCCGAGCCGCTGGTGACCGGCTTCGACACCCACTGGCTTTGCCAGCGCGTCGCCGAACAGGCCCGGCCCTGGACCTGGCAGCTGCTGAACCGGCGCATCGCGCTGAAGGAATTCGCGATCTCCGGCGCCGAGCACAACCCGCGCATCCGCGATCGCCAGTTCATCCGCTTCCTCATCGATACGCTGTTCGGCAACGCGCGCCTGGTCGATCAGCTGCAGCGCGAGAGCGCGGATTTCCTGGTTGACGACACGCTGGATGGTCTGGCGCTGAAGATGAACGCGCTGTCCTGCACGCACGACATCGAGCCCGCGCACCTTGCGGCCACGGTGGCGGCCTTTGACGCGAACTTCGCGACGGGTCGCCACCCGGCAGATGACGAACAGATCCGCCGCATCGAGCAGGCTCGCCAGTGGCGACCCGATCGGCTGCGCACCTGCGCGCCGGCGCCGCTGTCGACGCCCGGCGCCGGGCCGTACATCGCGATCCGCGTGCAGCTGATCACCCGCAAGAGCCTCGGCGGTCTGCGCACCGACCTCAGCTCGCGGGTGCTCGATGCGCAGCACGCCCCGATCCCCGGTCTGTACTGCGTCGGCGAGGCGGCCGGCTTCGGTGGTGGTGGGGCCAACGGCAAGCGTTCACTCGAGGGCACCTTCCTGCCCGGCTGCATCCTGACCGCGCGCGCCGCCGCGCGGCATCTGATCGAGGGTTGAGACGATGCGCCTGCTGGAGAGCTATCCCGTTACCGCAGAGGACTACCGCGCACGCGCCAGGCGACGACTGCCGCGCTTCCTGTTCGACTACGTCGACGGTGGCGCCGGCGCCGAGCAGACGCTGGCGGCCAATGTCGACGACTGGGCGCGCCTGCGCCTGCGCCAGCGCGTGCTGCTCGATGTCGACGGTGTGGACGTGTCCGGCAGCCTGTTGGGCGCGCCCTGCACGATGCCGGTGGCGCTGGCGCCGGTCGGCTTCGCCGGCATGATGGCCCGCCGCGGCGAAGCGCAGGCAGCGCGCGCGGCGCAGGCGGCCGGGCTGCCCTTCACCCTGTCGACCGTCGGCATCTGCAGCTTCGACGAGGTCAAGGCCGCAGCCGGCGGGCCGACCTGGTTCCAGCTCTACATGCTGCGCGACCGCGGCCTGGTGGCCGCACTGCTGGATCAGGTCTGGGCCGCGGGCTGTCGAAGCCTGGTCTTCACGGTTGATCTGCCGGTGCTGGGCCCGCGCCATCGCGATCCGCGCCACGGCATCGGCCAGCCCGGCCTGCGGCCGAAGCTGATCAAGCTCGCGCAGCTGCTGACGCGACCGCACTGGCTGCGCCAAGTCGCCATCGGCGGCAAGCCGCACAGCTTCGGCAGCCTCGGCGATCAGGTGCCGGCGGCACGCGACTTCGAGACCTTCCGGACCTGGGTCGACACCCAGTTCGATCCGACCGTGGGCTGGGCCGACATCGACTGGCTGCGCGCACGCTGGCCGGGTCGACTCGCGCTGAAAGGCCTGCTGGACCGCGACGACGTTGCACCGGCGCTTGCCTCGGGCGCCGATGCGCTGATCGTGTCCAACCACGGTGGCCGCCAGCTGGACGGTGCGCCGTCCACCGCGCGCGTGCTGCCGGCGATTGCGAAGGCCGTGAACAAGCGCTGCGAGCTGCTGGTCGACGGCGGCATCCGCAGCGGCATCGATGTATTCCGCGCACTCGCGCTCGGCGCCGATGGCGTGATGATCGGGCGGCCCTGGGTGTGGGCGCTGGCGGCAGCGGGTGAGCCCGGGCTGCGCGCGCTCATCGACAGCTGGCAGCGGGAGCTGCGCACGACGATGGCCTTGGCCGGCGTCAAACGTATCGCCGACATCGGGCCGCAACATCTACAGTCGGAGTAGCCCAGGAACATCGCGCGAAGCCCGCGCCTGAGCTCCCTCCACGCGAAGGAGTGGAGCGCCCGGGCTTGGGGAGGCAAAGGCAAGCACAGCCGCCCAGACGCATCGCACTCGCAACAACCGTCATCCCTCACCCGGAGCTGCTCCATGCCCAACGGCGCCCAAGCCCTGATGCAGACCCTCGCCGATGCCGGCGTCACCGTCTGCTTCACCAACCCCGGCACCAGCGAGATGCACTTCGTCGCCGCGCTCGACTCCGAGCCGCGCATGCGCGCGGTGCTGTGCCTGTTCGAGGGCGTGGCCACTGGCGCCGCCGATGGCTACGCACGGATGGCCGGCACGCCCGCCGCCACCCTGCTGCACCTCGGCTGCGGGCTCGGCAATGGCCTCGCCAACCTGCACAACGCGCGCAAGGGCCGCGTGCCGGTGGTGAACATCGTCGGCGACCACGCCACCTATCACATGCCGCTGGACGCCCAGCTGCAGAGCGATATCGAAACCGTGGCGCGCAACGTCTCGCCCGGCTTCGTGCGCACCTCGATGCGCACCGACGAGCTCTGCCGCGATGCGGTCGACGCGATCGCCGCGGCGCGCCGCCGGCCCGAGCAGGTCGCGACCCTGATCCTGCCGGCCGACGTCAGCTGGGGCGAGGGCGGTATCGCCTGCGCGCCCGCCGGACCGCCCGCCGCGCCCGGCGCCGATGCGGACGTGGTCGCAAAGATCGCCGACCTGATCCGCGGTGGCGGCAAGACCGCCCTGCTGCTGGGTCGCCATGCCCTGCGCGAACCGACGCTTCTGGCTGCTGCGCGCATCGCCGCGCACAGCGGGGTCAAGCTGCTGGCCGAGGTGTTTCCCACGCGGCTTGAACGCGGCGCCGGTCTGCCGCCGGTCGAGCGCATCGCCTATCTCGCTGAACTCGCCGGCGTGCAGCTGGCCGAGTTCCAGCAGCTGGTGCTGGTCGATGCGAAAGCGCCGGTGAGTTTCTTCGCCTATCCCGGCAAGCCCAGCGAACTGGTGCCCGCCGGCTGCAGCGTCCACACGCTGAGCACGCCCGCGCAGGATGCCGCTCTCAGTCTTGAAGCGCTGGCGCAGGCGCTCGGCGCGCAGGCCGCCAAGCCCGCGCTGCAGCCTTCCGCGCGCCCCGGGCGCCCGCGCGGGCGTCTCACCGCCGAGAAGGTCTGCAAGGCGGTTGGTCATCTGCTGCCGGAGCGCGCGATCATGGTCGACGAGGCGATCACCTCCGGCCTGATGCTGCCGCTGATGACCGCCGGCGGCCCGCGCCACGACCTCATCACGCTCACTGGCGGCGCCATCGGCCAGGGCCTGCCCAACGCCATCGGCGCGGCGATCGCCTGCCCGGACCGGCCGGTGCTGGCCCTGATCGGTGACGGCACGGCGATGTACACGATCCAGGCCCTGTGGACGCTGGCGCGCGAGAACCTCGACGTCACCGCGATCATCTTCAACAACGCCAGCTACTCGGTGCTCAACGTCGAGCTCGAACGCGTCGGCGCCGAACGCGTCGGCGACAAGGCGCGCGCCCAGCTGGACCTGAAAGGCCCCCGCCTCGACTTCTGCCGGCTCGCCCAGGGCATGGGCGTACACGCCGCCCGCGCCGACACCGCCGAGGACTTCTGCCGCGCGCTGGAGTACGCACTCGGCCACCCCGGCCCGCACCTGATCGAAGCCGTGGTGCCCGAAAGCCTGAGCGGCGCCAAGCGCAAGGCCCTGCCCTGGGTGCTGAAGGCGTTGCCGAAACTGCCGGCGCCGCTGGCGCGGATGCTGAAGGAGAAGCTCGCGCCGTAGCGCGCGTGTTCCCGATGTCGCCCGCGATCTCCGGGGGTTTCAGCGCAAACGCAATCTGTTACGCAGTGAATTTGACTTCTCAATCGCGAAACAGCGGCTTTTTGGGCTTCAGGCTCGCCGAGTTTTTCCAGCGTTGGGTGGTCCAGCTTCTTGGAGGGGAGGTCAGCTTGCGCTTGCAGATGCGTAGTGAGGAATGGAGCCAGTCTTGAGACGCATGCCTTGCATGGTCGCCGAGGGCGTTGCGCCTTGATGTTCTGCTTTATGGATATTCAATCTTGAATGTGCTGTATTCCGGACATGGACTCCAACACTCTACTTTCTCGACTGGGCATCGCGCTCCGCGAAGCGCGACAGCGCCGCGGACTCACGCAGGCGGAAGCTGCGCTGCGCGCGGGCCTGCAGCGCGCTCGGGTCATCCAGTCGGAGAAGGGTGATCCCTCACTGTCGATGAGGGCGTATGCCGCGCTCGCCGCCGCGCTGGACCAGGAGTTTTCGCTTGTGCCAGCGCGTCTTCCGACGCTTGAGGAAATCCAGGCCTTGATGCGCGATGCGTGAACAGCCAATCCAGCACGTGCACGTCGCAACACCGCAGGGGCCCGGCGGCAGTCTTGCCCGCGAGCAAGATCAGTACGTCTTCACCTACGCGCCGGGCACGCCGCCTGCCGCCGCGGTCAGTCTTCTGATGCCGCCTCGCGCCGCGCAATACCTGCAGCCAAGGCTGCACCCGATCTTCCAGATGAACCTGCCCGAAGGGTATGTGCTGGAACAGCTCCGCCAGCGCTTCGCGAAGGTCACGCCCTTCGATCCTTTGCTGCTGTTGGCACTCGCGGGGCAGGAGGCCGCGATCGGACGCGTGCGCGTGTCGCTGCCTGAGTCTCCCGATGGATTCTCGACCGCAGCGCGCGGCGAGCAGCTCAGCACGCTGCTGAGCTGGAGTGGAGCCGAATCGATCTTTGGCGCCTTGGCCGAGCGCTACCTGCTGCGTTCCGGCGTCTCTGGTGTCCAGCCGAAGCTGTTGGTGCCGGAAATCCCACCCGCAGGCAAAGCCGCACTCGCCACCTCCGAGCTCATCGTCAAGAGCGGTGGCGCCGACTATCCAGGCCTCGCCGTCAACGAGTTCGTCTGCATGCAGATCGCGAGGCGAGCGGGCCTGCCAGTGCCGGAGTTCTTCCTGTCGGAGAACACGGAACTCTTCGTGATACGTCGCTTCGACCGCACGTCCGCAGGCGAAGCCCTGGGCTTCGAGGACATGGCCGCGCTGATGGGCCGCGGGGCGGACGAGAAGTACATGGGCAGCTACGAGCAGATCGCCAAGGTGATCCGCTTGTTCTGCGCTGCCGAGGCTCAAGGTGCAGGGCTCTCGCAGCTTTTCGATCAGGTGGCACTGTCCTGCATGGTCGGCAATGGCGACGCGCATCTGAAGAACTTTGGCCTGCTCTATAGCGACCCAACGACCGCAGACACCCGGCTCGCACCCGTCTACGACATCGTTTGCACGACGGCCTATCTGCCCGACGACAGCCTCGCGCTCACGCTCGGGGGAACCAAGTGCCTCTTTGCGGCACGCGCCAATCTGCACGCCTTCGGCGAAAGTCTTGGCCTGAAGGACCTGCAGCATCGCTTCGACCGTCTGATCACCGCGGCGCAGGCCGTGCTTTCGGAGAATCTTGAGCTGCTTGGCTTCTTCGATCCGATCGAGCGGGCGCTGCGGGACTCCGTGGAGAGCTTCGCGAAGAGTGTCCGCTGAGGTAGCGGGACACGCGAAGACGGCCAAAGAAGAAGCGAGGCGATCATGCCCTCAGCAAAGGACGTGAAGCAGCCGAGCACCGAGCGGGCAGACCCGGCTGCCCTCCCCCAGCTCCACGTGGGCAGCCATCGCCAAGTGCTCACCGGAAACCGAAGCAAAGCCCAATGTCTTCGACCAGCCGTTGCTGCTTCCGAGAAGTCACGTGGATGCCGGCTGTGACACGCTGGATGCGATAGCAGGCTGCTCAGCGTGCGGGCAAAGCGAGGGTGGCCCCACGCCCGATGA
>JBIJCA010000035.1:0-22887 GCA_044344935.1 Aquimonas sp.
GCTTGAGCACCGACCTCGACTCAAGGGTGGGCGCATGGCGCTGATCAGGATCGGAAACACGCGCATCCCTCACGGGGAGAAGGGGCCAAACATGACTACCACCGCCCAATCACATGCCATCGCGCGTTTCCTCCCCCTCTCCCCAACCCCTCTCCCGCAAGGGGAGAGGGGCTTGAGCACCGACCTCGACTCAAGGGTGGGCGTATGGCGCTGATCAGGTTTGGAAACACGCGATCGTGCTCGCCCGCTCGCGGGGGCCGGCGCACGCGCCTACACTGCCCGCCGACCAACAGGGCAGCCGGATGAAGCGCGACGGGATCAACTACAGCCTGGTGGGAGCGGTGGTGCTGGTGGCCTTCGGGCTGCTGCTGTTCACCCTGTTCGCGATCACCGGCCGCAGCGGCAATGCTGTGCGCTATCACGCGCATTACGCCAACGTCACCGGTCTGGGGCCCGGTGCGCCGGTGTTCTACGAGGGCTTCCGCATCGGTCAGGTCGAGGACATCACGCCCGACCGCAGCAGCGGCCGTACCCGCTACCGGGTCGAGCTGGCCCTGCGCGCGGACTGGCCCATTCCCGAGGACAGCATCGCCGCACTGCAGTCGACTGGCCTGCTGGCGGATGTCGCGATCGCGATCCGCGAGGGCTCCAGCGCAGTCACCCTCGCCGAAGGCGGTGAGCTGGCCAGCCGCGAGGGCGCCGATCTGTTCGTCGCCATGGCCGACCTCGCCGGCGAGGTCAATGCGCTGTCCAAGGAGCGCTTGCGGCCGATGCTGGAGAACCTGGCCCAGCGGCTGGATTCGATCGGCGCCACGGTCGACGCCAGCGCGCCCGCCCTGCTCAACGAGGCGCAGGCGCTGATGGGTCGGCTCAATACCGCCGCCGACGGGGTCAACGCGATTCTGGATGCGCCCAACCGCGAGGCCATCCGCAGCAGCCTCGCCAACGTGCAGAAACTGTCGGCCGAACTGGCGGCCACCCAGGCCCGCGCTGACCGCCTGCTCGATTCGCTTGGCGCCGCCGTCGACGAAAACCGTCCGGACCTGCGCGAGGCGGTGGTCGATCTCGAACGCACACTCGGCACCATCGCCCGGCGCATCGACTCGATCACCCACCATCTGGAAAGCTCGAGCCGCAACATGGACGAGTTCACCCGCGAGATCCGCCGTAATCCGAGCCGGCTGATCTACACCCCGCCCGAGGATCCGGTGGAATGAACCTGCGACTGCCGAGCCCAAAGCTCGAGGCCTACCGCCCACTGCGCGGCCCGATGACCGTGCTCTTCGCCCTGCTGCTCGGCGCCTGCGCGACCGCGCCCGGGATTCCCGAAACCACCTGGCACCGGCTGCCAGCGGCGACGGCTCCCGCCGCGTTGTCGACGACCAGCGCCTTGCCGATCGTGGTGCAGCGGCTTGAAGCAGACGGCCTGCACGCCGATCCGGCCCTGCTGTACGCGCTCGACAGCAGCGGCCAGCGACTGCGCACCTACCACTACCACTTCTGGGTCGACCCGCCGGGCGCTCTGCTGCAGCGTCGGCTGGTCGAACGCCTTCGTGGAGCGAAGGCGGCGGATCGCGTGACTGACCAGCTGCCGGCGCGGCAGCCCGCCCTTTGGATCAGCGGGCACATCGCGCGCTTCGAACGGGTCCCCGCGGCCGCGGGCGGCTTCGAGGCCCAGGTCGGGCTGCGGCTCCGGGTGTCCGGTCGCGGCAACGAACTGCCGCTGGTCGACGGCGAATACAGCGCGGGGGTGCGCGCGGTCGACGACACGCTTGCGGCCACGGTGGCAGCCCTGGGTGTGGCCACCGACCAGGCGCTGGACGCCTTTCTGCGCGACCTCGAACGCGCCCTGCAGACCGCGTCGCCATGAGCCGGCTGGCACCTGCGGCAGATCCGCTCGAGCAGCTGCGGCTGGCCCGAGCCCTGGGGCTGAAGCCGCTTCGACTGCGCGGGCGCCCACGACCGAGTGCGCCCGTGCGGCTGCGCATCGCCGCGGCGAAGCCATTCGACGCACTGCTGCAGGACCCACTGCTGCACGCGCTGCTGAAGAGCCTCGACCTGACCGCGGACGAAGTCGGCGCCGACTCCGCGCGCGGCGGGCTGCTGCTTGCCATCGATCGCGAGGGCATGACCGCCGACGCTGCGCTGCCGGCACTGGAGGTGCTGCGCGTCGACGCCACCGCCAAACGCGCGCTCTGGCCCACACTGCGACGCCTTCGCAGGCGTCTACTCGACGCATGAACGCGCGGCCCGTGCCCGAGTCGGCGCATCTGCGGCCGATGACCGAAGCCGACATTGACGCGGTGATGCGGATCGAACTGCAGGCCTATCCGTTCCCGTGGACGCATACGATCTTCCGCGACTGCCTGCGCGCCGGCTATGCGTGCTGGGTGCTGGACGCTGGCGGCGGACTGGTCGGCTACGGCGTGCTAAGCGCCGCCGCGGGCGAGGCGCACGTGCTCAACGTGTGCGTGGCGCCGCAGCATCAGGGCGAAGGCCACGGCCGACGTCTGATGCGTCGACTGATCGACCTGGCGCGCTGGCACCGCGCCGAGCGCATCTTTCTGGAGGTGCGCCCTTCCAACCCGCACGCCATCCGCCTGTACGACACGCTCGGCTTCAACGAAATCGCGCGGCGAGCGAACTACTACCCTGCCGCAGGCGGCCGTGAGGACGCGATCGTGATGGCGCTGGAGCTGCTGCCGGACGCCGACTGAAGCCAAGCGCTGCAGCCGCCGCCCCTGGACCCGTGGCGGCGGCGCGCGACGCGGATTCTGCGGCCATCGGCTTCACCCGGCCCCCTCGAATTCGCCGACTGCGCCTGGCCTTGAACGCCCCGCGACGCCCTCGCTCCGGTGTCGGGGCCACGCCACATGCCCTGGCCGGACGCAGCACGACGCCCCGCCGACGCCGGCCGCGGCGAGAAACTTGCATCGGGCTTATCCGCACCGCCGACGCCAAGGACCCCGGATGGACCGACTCGAAGCGCTCAGAAACATCGCCCGCGACGCCGCGAGCGGTGAGCTGAGTTTCTCGACCCACGCCCAGCTCGCACTGAAGATCAAGACGGCGCTCGACGACCCGGACTGCTCGGTCGAACAGGCGGCGCGCTTGATCCAGGCGGACCCGCTGCTGTCGGCGCGCGTCGTCGGCATGGCCAATTCCGTGGCTTACAACCGCAGCGGGCGCGAAGTGTCGGACGTGAAGACCGGCGTCAACCGGCTCGGCTTTTCGACCCTGCGCACCCTGGCGATGGCGCTGGTGACCCGCCAGATAGCCGGCGGCGGCGGTTCGCCAGCGCAGCAGGCCGCCGCACGTCAGCTCTGGGAGCGCACCGCGCACGTGGCTGCTCTGGCGCGCACCCTGGCCCAGAAAGTCACCGGGCAGAATCCCGAAACCGCCCTCTTCGCGGGCCTGGTTCAGGACATCGGCGGCTTCTATCTGATTTCGCGCGCAGCCCAGCACCCTGCCCTGCTGCGCATCGAAGCGCCGCTGGCGGTCGAACTGGCCGCTGGCAGCGAAGAAGGCGGCGCCGACGAAGACACCGACGTGCAGGTCGAGCGCGCCTTGGGTCGCGCGGTGCTGAAAAAGCTGTCGGTGCCGAAGCCGGTGGTCGACGCCATCGAAGACTACTGGCGCGGAATGCTGTCCATTCCGCCGGAAACCCTGGGCGACACCCTGCTGCTGGCGAACGTGCTGGCACCCGTGCGCTCGCCTTTGCGCTGGCAGGACGCGCAGGACGCCAGCGCGCCGAGCACGGCCTCGATCGACATGCTGGTGGGAGGCGACACACTGCAGGAAATCCTGCGCGAATCCGCGGCCGACGTGGCCGAGCTGATAGAAACGCTCAAGTTCTAGTTTGATGAGTGCCGGACGTCCCAGGGGCGCGCCACTCGCCGCGAATGAACCGGACCGGATCGCATCGCTGAAGGCCGCCGCGTTGCTCGATACGCTGCCCGAGCAGACCTACGACGATCTGACTGCACTGGCCGCGCAGCTTTTTGGCGCTCCGATCGCCCTGGTCTCTCTTGTCGACGAGCACAGGCAGTGGTTCAAGAGTCGCCACGGGCTGTCCGCCAGCGAAACGCCTCGCGAGCAGGCGTTCTGCGCACACGCGATCCTCGATGGCAATGTCATGGAGGTCGGCGATGCAAGCGCTGACCCGCGCTTTCTCGACAACCCACTGGTGACCGGCCAGCCTGGCATCCGCTTCTACGCCGGCGCCCCTGTCACCGGCCCTGGCGGCTATCGGATCGGCACGCTGTGCATCATCGACACCGAGCCGCGCAGCTTGGACGCGAATCAGCTCGATCAACTGAAGCGACTGGCGCGGGTGTGTTCCAACCTGATCGAGAGTCGGCAGGGGCGCCTGCTCGCTGAACAGAGCCAGCGCTCGATCGCGCATCTGCTGGAAACCCTCGGCGATGGCGTGGTGGCCTGCGATCAGACGGGAAAGCTGAGCTTGTTCAACCGCAGTGCGCGCGAATGGTACGGCTGCGACGCGATGGACTTGCCGCAGGATCAATGGGCCAGTCGATTCGACCTCTTCGAGCTGGATGGCGAGACACCGCTGTCCACCGATCGCATTCCTCTGCTGCGGGCCTTGCGCGGTGAGCAGCTGAAGGGTGTCGAGATCTGCATCCACGCCAAGCACCAGCCGCGCCGCTACGTCGCCGTCAGCGGCGGGCCACTGCTTGACGCCACTGGCCGGATCGAGGGCGCGCAGGTGGTGATGCACGACATCACCCAAAGCCGGCAGGTGCTCGCCACTCTGGAAGAGGAGCGCGAGCGGCTGGACATGGTGCTGCGCGGCACTCGGGCCGGCACCTGGGAATGGAACGTCCAGACCGGCGAAACCCGCTTCAATGCGCGCTGGGCCGAAATCGTCGGCTACACGCTGGAGGAGCTTGCGCCCATCAGCATCGAGACTTGGCTGGGCCTCGCCGACCCTGATGGGCTGCCGGAATCGGGGGCGCGCCTGCAGGCACACTTCCGCGGCGATACCGAGCAGTACGAGTACATCTGCCGGATGCGACACAAACGGGGCCACTGGGTCTGGGTGCACGACCGCGGCCGGGTGATGTCCTGGACCGACGACGGCAAGCCGCTGTGGGTCGCTGGCACCCACCTGGAAGTGACGGAACTGCAGGAATCCCAGCGCGCGACCGAGCAGGCGCTGGCCGAGCTGCAGTCGATTGTTCAGGGCGCGCGCGATGTCGCGATCATCGGCACCGATGTGGAAGGCATCATCCGTCTGTTCAGCCCGGGCGCCGAAGAACTGCTCGGCTACGCGAGCGACGAGCTGCTGGGCCAGCACAGTCCCGCGGTGTTCCACGAACCGCAGGAGGTCAGTGACCGCAGCAAGGAGCTGTCCCAGCAAATGGGATACAGCATCGAGGGCTTCGAGGTCTTCGTCGCTGCCGCGCGCCGTGGCGAGGCCGAAACGCGACGCTGGACCTACGTGCGCAAGGACGGTTCGCGGCGCACCGTCAGCCTGTCGGTCAGCGCCATTCGCGACCGCACCGGCGGCGTCAACGGCTTCGTTGGCATCGCCATCGATCTGACCGAGATGCTGAGCCAGAAGCTCGCGCTCTCCGAGTCCGACAGCCGCTTTCGCGGCGCGTTCGAGGCGTCGTCCCTCGGGCTCGCCCTGGTCGCACCGAACGGCCACTTCCTGCAGGTCAATCCTGCGCTGTGTCAGATGCTGGGCTACAGCGAGAAGGAACTTCTCAAGGGCGACGTCCAGCAGCTCACCCACCCTGACGACCTGGCCGCGGACATCGAGCTGGTCAAGCAGACTCTCGCCGGCAAGATTCCCGGCTATCAGCTGCGCAAGCGCTACATCACCCGCGAGGGTGCCACCGTGTGGGCCATGGTGGCGGTGTCACTGCTGCGCGACGCCGAAGGCGGGCCACGCTACTTCGTCTCTCAGATCCTCGACATCACGCGGCGCGTGCGCGCCGAGGACGCACTGCGCGCCAGTGAGACCAAGCTGTCCGAGCTGTTCCGACTTTCGCCCGTAGGCATCGCGCTCAACCGCTTGTCAGACGGACAGTTCATCGAAGCCAACCCCGAGTTCTATCGTTTGACAGGCCACTCGGAAGCGCAGCTGAAGCGCATCGGGTACTGGGATCTGACGCCAAAGGAGTACGAGCCCCAGGAACGTCTGCAAGTGACCAAGCTGGAGACCGAAGGCCGCTACGGCCCCTACGAGAAGGAGTACATCCATGCGGACGGGCATCGCATTCCGGTGCTGTTGAGCGGCGTGCGGTTCCAGCCTGAAGGCCAAAGCGAGCCCAGGATCCTGAGCGTGGTGCAGGACATCAGCGAACGCAAAAGACTGGAGCGCATGAAGTCGGAGTTCGTGTCCACCGTCAGTCACGAACTGCGCACTCCGCTGACCTCCATTTCCGGCGCGCTGGATCTTGCCGTTGGCGGGGCACTCGGAGCGCTTCCGGAGCCGGCGATGGAAATGCTGCAGCTGGCGCATCGCAATGCGCGCAGGCTGGGGGCCTTGGTGGGCGACTTGCTGGATCTGGAAAAGCTGCTCGCCGGCAAGCTGAGCCTGAGCCAATCCATGCAGAGCCTGCAGGCCCTGATGGTCGACATCGTCGGCAGCCTTGCTCCGTACGCCGAACGCTTCGGTGTACGGATCTCGCTGCACGAGCTGCCCAGGGTCAAGCTCAACACCGACCCGGAGCGGCTGACCCAGGTGATGAACAACCTGATATCGAACGCAATCAAGTTCTCCGAGGCCGGCGGCGAGGTGGAGATCGAGGCATCGCTGCGTGATGCCGACGTCGAACTGCGTGTGCTGGATCGGGGCGTCGGCGTGCCCGAGACCTTCCGTTCGAGACTGTTCCAGAGCTTCGCGCAGGCGGACAACAGCAATGAGCGCAATGCCGAGGGCACTGGGCTCGGCCTCTCGATCAGCCGCGAGCTGATGGCTCGTCTCGGCGGCGATATCGGCTATGCCCCGCGCGAGGGCGGGGGCAGCTGCTTCTGGGTGAGCCTGCCGACCGCGGAAGAATCTCCTGCCGTGGCTGGCGAGCCCGCCCATGCACGCGTGCTGATTGTCGAGGACGACCCCGATGTGGCGGTGGTGTTG
Organism: Aquimonas sp.; assembly: GCA_044344935.1. GTDB lineage: Bacteria > Pseudomonadota > Gammaproteobacteria > Xanthomonadales > Xanthomonadaceae > Aquimonas. The sequence goes on from JBIJCA010000035.1 coordinate 7,109, forward strand.
GGCATGCTGATTTCGCGCCAGGGATTCGAGCCGGTGTACGCATCGAACCTGGCCGGAGCACGCGAACAGCTGCGCATCAGCTGGGTGCAGGCGATCACGCTGGATCTGGGCCTCGGCGATGAACGCGGTGAGGATCTCCTGGCCGAGCTGCGAGCCAATCCGGCGACGGCCGAACTGCCGGTGCTGATCGTCAGCGGCAAAACCTCGGCCGGCGATCCGGCCGATGCGCGAACGGCCCGAATGTCGAAGCCGCTGAATCCGTCAACACTGATCGCAGCATTGAAGGCGATCACCGCCGATCGCGACGACTCGGCCGCGGCAATGATCCTGCACGTCGAAGATGACCATGACCATGCGCGCTTCGTACAGGACACCCTGCGCGGCGCAGCCACGGTGCTGAATGCCTGCAGTGTTTTCGAGGCCGAGGCCATGCTGGCCGCGCGTCGCTTCGATCTGGTGATCCTCGATCTCGGCCTGCCGGATGGCGACGGCCACAGGCTGCTGAACGCGCTGCCGCGGCCGCCTCCCCCGGTGCTTGTCCTCAGCCAACGTGTTCTGGACCCCGATGCAGCCCGGCCATTCGCCGCGGTCTTGACCAAGTCAGGCACGGATGCAGCGAAGCTTGAACGCTGTGTACAGATGCTCCTGCCCTCCGCGGCCAGAGTGAGTTCGAAGCCCGAACCCCGGGGTGCCGAGTGAACGAACGTCCAGGAAGCGGATTGCGCCTGCTGCACGTGGAGGACGACTCAGCCATTCGGGCCGTGGCGCGAATCGCGTTGGCGCAGGTCGGTGGGTTCGAGCTGTTGAGCTGCGCCGGCGGCGCCGAAGCGCTATCGGCAGCGCCCGCTTTCGACCCGCATATCCTGCTGCTGGACGTGATGATGCCGGGCATGGATGGGCCGACCACCTTGAGCAGGCTTGCAGGAGCCATGCCGATGACGGGGCGCCTGGTGCTCTTCATGACTGCCAAGGTCCAACCCAGCGATCTGGAGCGATACCGTGAACTGGGTGCGGGCGGCGTCATCATGAAGCCGTTCGACGCCATGCGCCTGCATCGATCCGTGCTGGAGCACTGGGAGACCCTGTGTGGATGAGGCGCACCCGGTTGATGCCCGCGCGCTGGCCTTGCGCGTCCGTCAAACTCAGCGGGCCAGCGCGCGCAGACGCTCCGCGGTGGCCGCGTCGGCCGGATAGAAGCACTCCAGGGCCAGTTCGGACAGGGTCACGTCAGCGGGCGTGCCGAACACCGTGATCGTGCTGAACAGCGAGAGTTCGCCCAGCGGGCTGCGCAGGCGGAACAGCATCAGCACGTCCGGCGTCGGCGAATCCGGCGTGTCGTGGTGGTCCGCTTCGTGGGGCAGCGCCGGGTACGCCGCCAGTTCCGACAGCAGCGCGGCCAGGCCGGCATCGCCGCTTTCGTGCACCTGGCGGCGCAGCCGCGCCAGCAGATGCTGCCGCCACTGCTTGAGGTTGATGATCTGTGGCGCCAGACCGCGCGGGTGCAGGCTGATGCGCAGCACGTTGGCCGGCGCCTGCAGCAGCTCGCTCGCGACCGTGCCCAACAGGGCCTGCGCGCTGGCGTTGGCCATCTGCAGGTTCCAGTGCCGGTCGACCGCCACCGCTGGAAACGGCGAATGCAGCTCGATCACGCGCTGCACGGCCTCGCGTGCGGCCGACACTGCCGGGCTGTCGAGCGCCGACTCCGCGAAGGCCGGCGCGAAGCCGGCCGCGAGCAGCCAGCGGTTGCGCTCGCGCAGCGGCAGTTCGAGCAGATGCGCGAGATGCAGGACCAGCTCGCGGCTGGGGCGCGCGCGGCCGGTCTCGATGAAGCTGAGATGGCGGGTCGAGACATCCGCCTCCAGCGCCAGATCCAGCTGCGAGAGCCGCCGACGCTGGCGCCACTCGCGCAACAGACTGCCGATGCAGGAAACCGAAGCGACAGGTGTGGGGCAGATGTCCATGCGGTGAATGCTACCTGCGGGCGTGCTGCCCGGGCATTACCTGGCAGGTAATCGACCGCGCGCGACTTCGGCGCGAGGCTGGTGGCGAACCCACACGAAGAGGACCACCCCCATGCGCACCATCCACCCTTCTCCACTGCTGCGTCTCGGCCTGCGCCTCGATGCGATCCTGAGTCTGGCCGCGGCTGCACTGGTGCCGTTGCTGCTGGAACCGCTGGGCGTCGCGCTCGGCCTCGATCGCGTGCAAATGATCGCGCTGGCGGGCTTCATGTTCTTCTGGGCGGCCCTCACCGGCTGGATGGGCGGCCAGGCGCGACTGCCGGCCTGGAGCCTGTGGCTGACCATCGGGCTGAATCTGGAATGGGCGGTGGCCAGCCTGCTGCTGCCGGCGCTGGGACTGTTCAACCCCAGCCCGATCGGCTGGGCGGTGCTGGTCGCACAGGCGCTCGCGGTCCTGGTGTTCGCCGAGCTGCAGTGGCTCGGTCTGCGGCGCAGCGCGCGCGAGGCGGCGCCCTCCGCTTACACGGCGATCGCCTGAATGGAGAGCCGTCGGCGCAATTGGCGGGCGACCTCGTTGCAGGCAGCGCTGTGGATCGCGGTCGGCATCCACTGGCTGCCGCTGCCCGGGCTGCTCGGGGCCACGCATCTGGTCTCGCTGTACGCGCTCGATGCGCCGCTACAGCCGACCGTCGCTCTACTGCTGCAGCATCGCGCCCTGCTGTTCGCCCTGCTCAGCCTGCCGCTGGCGCTGGCGCTGCGTGGCCACGGCTCACTGCGCACCGGCTGCCTGCTGCTGCTCGCCAGCGACCTCGCGTTCGCCGCGCTGTGCCTGCAGCACTGGCCGATCGCAGCCGGGCTGCAGCGAGTGCTGCTGTTCGACCTGTTGTCGATCGGCCTGCTGCTGGCGGGGCTGCTGCTGGGCACCTGGCTCGCCACCGACCCGCACAGGCGAGCGCCGGACGCAGATCAGGCCTTGCGCAGGTAGCAGGCCTTCAACATGAAATTGCCGGCGTCCATGCGGCAGTCAACTTCGTGGTCGCCGCCGACGAGACGGATGCTCTTCACCTTGCTGCCGACCTTGAGGACGGTCGAGCTGCCCTTGACCTTGAGGTCTTTGATGAGGACCACCGAGTCGCCGTCCGCCAGCGGCGTGCCGTTGGCGTCGACGACCACGCGCTCGCCATCTGATTCTTCCGCCGGCACCTGCTGTGGCCATTCGAAACCGCAGTCGGCGCAGATGTAGAGCTCGCCGTCGGGGTAAGTGTTCTCTGAGGCACACTGCGGGCAGGGCGGAAGGGTGTCAGGCATGGCAGGCGCCGTGTAAGGGGCGTGAAAGTATACGCCCCGCGGACATCCGCCCCGGCCGGTCTCCTCAAGCGCGAAGCGTCCGCTCGAACAGTTCAAGGGTCTTGGCCCAGGCCTCGCGCGCCGCGGCCTCGCTGTAGCGCGGCGTGGTGTCGTTGTGGAACCCGTGCAGGGTGCCCTCAGGCTGGAACCGCTCGAAGCGGGTGCCGGCCGCGGTGAGCGCGGCTTCATAGGGCGGCCAGGTGGCGTTGACGCGCTCGTCGTCGGCGGCTAGCACCACCAGCAGCTCGGCCTTGATCTGTGCAACACCCTCCAGCGGCGCGGCGCCGCCGTAGTAGGGCGCGGCCGCGGCCAGCTCGGGCAGCTGCGTGGCCAGCAGGTTGACGATCGCGCCGCCATAGCAGAAGCCGGTGGCGCCCAAGCGACCGTTGCCGCCTTCCAGTGCCTGCAGCCAGCGCGCGGCGGCGGCGAAGTCCTCGCGGCACTTGGCCTGGTCAAGCTGCGGAAACAGCGCGCGCGCGGAGTCTTCATCGCCCGGATAGCCGCCGAGGGTGAACAGCGCATCCGGCGCGAACGCCCGGAAGCCTGCCAGCGCGAGCCGGCGCGCGACGTCCTCGATATGGGGGTTGAGGCCGCGGTTCTCGTGCACGACCAGCACGCTGGGCACGGGGCTGGCGGCTTCGGCGGGCTGGGCGAGGTAGCCGCGGCCGGTGCCGTAACCCTGCGGCGACTCGAACTCGCGGTACTCCGTGCGCAGACGGGCGTCGTCGGCTGGCACTTGCTGTGCGGCAGCGAAGCGGGGGCTGAGCGCCGCCAGCAGCCCGGCCGCACCTGCTGCACCCGCGGCATAGCGGCCCGCAGCAGCGAGGAATGCGCGCCGGTCGATCACGCCGTGAACAAACTGGTCGAACAGACGCAGCACTTCCGGATGGAAATCCTGCTGGTCGAGGCGGCGAGGCGTGGACATCTGGAGCTCCCGGGGCAAGGGTCAAAGCCTGAAAGCCTGAGCCTTCGGCTATTCGAGGCGCGTGAACGCCGGAGAGAAGGCGAGGCCCGAATCGCTCAGCCCGTGCCCGATTCCAGCGGGTAGACCTCGCGAATCGAACATTGCGTGCCGAGCCGGCTGGCCCCCATGGACGCAAGGCCCGCGCGCTCATCGGGCAGGATCACCACGGTGTCCCCGGTGTTGCCGCAGATCAGGCCGTTGTTGGCCCCCGACTGGAAATCGATGTTCTCGAAACGTCCAAGATCCGGGCAGCTGCCGTCGAGCTCAACCCGGTAGCGGCTGCGACCGCCGCCGCGACGCGCCGAGGTTTCGACCAGCAGACCGCCGTCGGACTCACTCCAGGCACGCAGGTGCCGGGAGGCGAAGCAGAAGTCGGGGCTGCCACCAAAACCTGCGCGCCCCCTGCCCTTGACCTCTACCGTCGCCAGCGTGCGCACCGAGGCCTCGCGGGCGAGCCGCGCAAACTCGCGGCTGTCGACGGGCGCGAGCGCGGCGATCGCGCAGGTCTCGGCGCCGGGCTGCACCTGCACGAAGGCGCCTTCGCCGCAGGCCCAGCCCTCGCGGGCGAGGAGACTCGGTTGCGCCTCCGGCTGGACCAGCGCATCGCAGGCATTCGCCAGTTCGACGCGAAAACGCTGGCCGTTGGACAAGGCCACCGCCAGCTGCCACGCGGACGGCGCGTGGAAAGCCTCGACCTGACGGGCGTCAAGGCAGTCCGGCGAGGGAGCAGGACTGCGTGTATCGGACTGCGCGCCGGCCGACAGCCCCAGCGACGAGAGCAGCACGGCCGCCTGAAGCGAAGCGCGCCGCATCAGGGCCGACTCGCCTGGGCCACGGGAAAGACCTCGCGGATCGGGCAGCGGGAGCCCAGCGCACTGGTGCCGATGCGGCCCACGTCGACCAGTTCGATGCGATCACCGGCGTTGCCGCAGATCACACCGTTGTGGGTGCCCGAGCGGAAACCGACGCTGATCGCGCGACCCAGATCGGGGCAGACCTCGCCCAGTTCGATGCGATAGCGGGCGTTGCCGCCTGAGCGCCGTGGGGCGACTTCCACCTCCAGCGACTCGCCCGACTCGCTCCATGCGCGCACATGGCGGATCGCGAAACAGTGGTCGTGGCTGCCGCGGAACGCACGCGGTGCGGACGCCTGCACCTCGACCGCCGCTAGCCGGTTGGCGGGATCACCGCCCGCTTCGCGCAGAAGTGCTGCGAACTCGCGCTCGTCAGCCGGCGCCAGCGCGGCCACCGCACAGGCGGTCCCGGTATTCGCATCGACCACGAACTCGCGGTCGCCGCCGCAGGCCCAACCGTCCTGCGACAGCAGGCTGAGTTGTGCGTTCGGATCCACGGCCGCAGGACAGGCTGAGGCGAGTTCGACCCGGAAGCGGCGGCCGTCGGCCCGGGCAACCGCCAGCTGCCACGCCGACACCGGATACACGCGATCCACCTGCCGGGCATCAAGACAGTCAGGCGAAGGCGCAGCAGGGCGCGGAGCATCCGCGTGAACAGTGCAGGCCGCGAGGGCGAGCGCAACGGGCAGCGAGAGCTTCAGGCAGCAAAACATACAGGCCTCCAGAAATGGATCAGGGCCGAACGGGCCGTGAGGGACTGTGCCTAGCCACCGATGATCCGGCAAGCCCGTGCAATCGAACGGCAAAGCACACGCAGCCAGCTCGGGTTCAGGAAAATCGAAGGGCGCGACGGGCCGCAGGAGACGCTCGACAGGCCGCTGGACCCCAACCCAGGCTGCCCGAGCTGCACGCCAGCGTCAGCGCCTTTTGAGTCATCTCAATGCGCCGGGCGATAATGCCGCCGACAATCGCCTCCGCGTCGAGGCCCTCCCCTCTCCCCCTCGTGCGCAGCCACCTTCGATCCCGATGGATCGCCAAGTCGGCTGCGTGGAAATCCTGACCATGAATGCCGCTGTCCAGCCTGCACGCGCCGAAGCCGACAAGCCCTACCGCATCGAGCGGGTCACCGCTGTCCACCATTGGACCGACCAGTACTTCACCCTGCACACCACTCGCGATGAGGGCCTGCGTTTCGAGAACGGCCAGTTCGTGATGATCGGGCTGATGGTCGAAGGCAAGCCGCTGTTGCGCGCGTACTCGATCGTCAGCCCCAACTGGGAAGAGCAGCTCGAGTTCCTGAGCATCAAGGTGGCGGACGGCGCGCTGACCTCGCGACTGCAGCACATCCAGCCCGGTGACGAACTGATGGTCAGCAAGAAGCCGACCGGCACCCTGTTGATCTCGGACGTCAAGCCCGGCCGCAATCTCTACCTGCTGGCCACCGGCACCGGACTCGCCCCCTTCCTTGCGATCGTCCGCGACCCCGAGACCTACGAACGCTACGAGAAGATCGTGGTGGTCCACGGCGTGCGTCACGAGCGCGACCTCGCCTACCGCGATTACCTGAGCCGCGAGCTGCAGCAGCACGAGTACCTGGGCGAGATGGTGCGCGACAGACTGCTCTATTACCCGGCCGTGAGCCGCGAGCCCTTCCAGCATGCGGGCCGCATCACCGACCTCATGGATTCCGGCCAGATGATGCGCGACCTCGAGCTCGCCGAGCTCGATCCGCAGCACGACCGCGCCATGATCTGCGGCAGCCCCGGCATGCTGGCCGACTTCCGCACCCTGCTCGATCGCCGCGGCTTCGCGGTCAGTCCGCGCATCGGCTCCCCCGGCGACTACGTGTTCGAACGCGCCTTCGTCGAGAAGTAGGCACGGTTCGCAGACGTCACGATTCCCCGCATACTGCGTCCCGCGTTTCGCGCCCGATCGGGGGCGCCGACGATTGCCAGGGGGTCTGCCATGTTCGAACGCTTCGCACGCAGCTGGTCGCTGATCAAGGCCAGCGCCTCGGTACTGAAGCAGGACAAGGAACTGCTGCTGTTCCCGCTGCTGTCATCGATCGCGACCCTGCTGGTCGCCGCGGCATTCATTCTGCCGGCGCTGGGCCTGGGGGCGCTGGACGGTCTCGACCGCATGAACGAACAAGGCCCGCCGCCGCTGGCCTACCCGCTGGCCTTTCTGTTCTATCTGGCCCAGTACTTCGTCATCTTCTTCTTCAATACCGCCTTGGTCGGCGCAGCCATGATCCGCCTGCAGGGCGGCGACCCCACGGTCAGCGACGGGCTGCGCATTGCCAGCAGCAAGCTCGGCGTGATCTTCGGCTATGCGCTGATCGCCGCCACGGTCGGCATGATCCTGCGCGCGATCCAGGAGCGCGCCGGCTGGATCGGCCGCTGGATCGCCGGCCTGCTCGGTGCCGCCTGGACCGTGGCCAGCTTCCTCGTGGTGCCCGTGCTGGTCAGCCGCGACGTCGGCCCGATCGAGGCGGTCAAGCAGAGCGCGCTGATGCTCAAGCGCACCTGGGGCGAGAACGTGATCGGACAGGGCGGCATCGGACTCGTGTTCGGACTGATCAACTTCGCGGTGCTGGTGCTGGGCATCGGCCTGATCGTCGGCGCAGCGATGAGCCAGAACGTGGTTCTGATCGTGCTGGCCGTGGCGGTGGTGGTGATCGCACTGGTGCTGGGCGCGCTGATCCAGACGGCCCTGTCGGGCATCTACTCCGCTGCGCTCTATCGCTATGCCAGCGGCGACGGCGAGAGCCAGGGCTTCGAGGCAGCGATGCTCAGCGATGCGTTTGCGCCGAAGCGCTGAGCGCGGCACGCACACTCACGCACTTGGCTGGGTGCTCAACGTCCACCCGACATGCTGTTGGGTACGCTGAGCCTGTCCAAGCGACAACCGCGAAAGACGGCGTGCCTGCAACGAAGACGGCAGAGGCAGTGGACCGCTTCTGGCTTGAGACAGGCTTTCCGTCGTGGCCTGTCAGCCCTGCAGCACGCCTTCATCGGTGCCCCAGCCGAAAGGTTCCGCGTCGGTGACGGTCCGATCGGTGTCGGCGCGCTGCGCTCGCAGCTCCAGCAGCGCGGCTTCCGCCGCCGCTGCCTGGTCATCCGGCACCCACAGGCTGTGCAGTCCGAAGGCCGGCAGCTCGCCCATCGCGCCACCGAGGTGCTCACCGGCGAGCAGCACATCGACGCCAGCGGCGTCCAGCCAGCCGCGCGTGATCTGTGCGTCGATGTAGTTCTCGGCCTCGTACACTTTGCGCATCTCAACGGACTCCCTGCTCATGCCGACTACACGATTGGCCGGATACCGGTACGCGCGCACGCCGCGCACTCTGCTGCTGTTGCTGACCCTGGCGCTGGCGGCCTGCGGAGCGGCGCCGCTGCCCGCGGAGTATGGCCGCATCGAAGGTCTGCAGATCGAGGAGATCGTGGAGGGACAGGGTGAAGGTGCGCGTGCGGGCGAGCGACTGCGCATGCATTACCGCGGCTATCTGTTCGACCAGCGCGCCGACGCCGGCCACGGGCCCAAGTTCGACGACTCGCATGCGCGCGGCCGGCCGTTCGAGTTCGTGCTCGGCGCGGGCCAGGTGATCCGCGGCTGGGACGAGGGCCTGATCGGGCTCAAGCCCGGCGGACAGCGACGTCTGTTGCTCGGGCCCGAGTTCGGCTACGGCGAGCGCGGTGCGGGCAGCGCGATTCCGCCGGGGGCCTCGTTGGTGTTTGAAGTGGAACGCTTGGCCGAATCGCCCTGATCGGGAGCTCGCGTCAGGCGACGCGTCCCCCGTCCGGGGTATCGCGCGCAGCACCGCGTGCACCTGCGGATTCCCCGGAATCGACGCGCTCGCGGCCTGCGCGCCAGCGCTGCGCGCCCAGGAAAATCATCCGAAGTTGCCGGGTCAGTTCCTGCAGCTGCTCGCGTTCTGCCTGGGCGTGACCGGACGGTAGATCAAGGATGTCGTTGATCGCATTGATGACGGTCGCCACGACCAGTCGACAGAGCAGGGCCAGGGTGTCGGCATCGAGACCGGGCATCAGGTCGAGCCTGCGCATGTCCTGCGCCATCTCCTGCGCGAAATGGCCCTCCTCGATGCGGATGGCCTGGCGAATCACCGGCGCGCCGCCACCGCGCTCGGAGGCGATGAACAGGAAATGCGCGCGGTGCTGCTGCACATAGCTGCGGAAGATCAACACCGAGCTGCGCAGGATCTGGGTGGGCGGCAGGCCGGTACGTCTGGCCTCGCGCAGCAGTCTTCGCAGGGTCGCCCCCGACTCCTCCACCAGCGCCAAGCCGAGCTCATCGAGATTGGGGAAATGCCGATAGAAGGCTGCCGGCACCACGCCTGCCGCGCGGGTGATTTCGCGGAGGCTCAGCGAAGCGAAGCTGCGGCCAGTGCCCATCAACCCGAGTGCCGCTGACAGCAGCTGCGCTCGCGTCAGCAGCCGGCGCTCGTCGCGGGTCAGGGCGGAGTCGGCCTCGCCGGCCGGTCGTACGGACATGGGTATCGCAGGCATGCAGGGGGCGCCCAGTGTAACTGCGAGTCCGCAGCGCTTCAGGCGCCGCTCCGGTGCACCCAGGCCTCGAAGGCTTCCGCGCTGAGCGCAGGCGCGAACAGGTAGCCTTGGCCGCGTTCGCAACCCATCGCCAGCAGGGTCGAGCGCTGTTGCTCGCTCTCGACACCCTCGGCGGTCAGCGCCAGGCCCAGATCACCGGCGAACCCGATGATGGTTCGCACGATTGCCCGGTGTCGCGGGTTCGCATCCATGTCGCGAACGAAACCGCGGTCGATCTTGAGCGCATCGAACGGTGAATCCGCGAAGCGCTCCAGCGAGGAGTAGCCCGTGCCGAAGTCGTCCACCACCAGTGCGGCGCCGGTGGCCTTGAGCCCCGCCAGCCGATCGCCGGCCTGATTCATGTCGGCGCTGAACACGCGCTCGGTCACTTCGATATGCAGCTCAGCTGCAGGAAGACCTGCCGCCGCCAGGGCCGCGCTGATCTCTTGGGGCGCGGACTGAAGAGCCACCAGCCGTTCGTCCATATTGACGCTGAGGCTGAAGTCCTCCAGCGCGAGTTGTTCGCGCCAGCGCGCTGCTTGCACACACGCTTGCCTGAGCACCCAGAGATCGATTTCTCCGATCAGGCCGGCTTCCTCGGCCAAGGGCAGGAACTCGCCGGGCAGCAGCATCCCGCGGCGCGGATGCTGCCAGCGCACCAGCGCTTCGCAACCAAGAACGCGACCGCTGCGCAGCTCCACGATCGGCTGGTAGTGGACCACGAACTCGCTGCGACCCTGCGCCAGCCGCAGGTCGGTCTGCAGTTCGAAACGCCGCCGCGCTTCGGCGTGCATCGCCTCGTCGAACACCGCAAACCCGCCCTTGCCCGCCGCCTTGGCGCGGTACATGGCGGTATCGGCATCGCGCAGGATTTGTTCGGGCCAGCGGTAGTCTGAATGCCCGAGAACAATGCCGACGCTGGCGCCGGAATACACCTCCTGGCCATCGACGCGGAACGGTCGCTGGAACAAGTCCGCTACAAGGCGCGCCATGAACTCGGCGCGCTCCCGCGAACACGGCCCCTTTGGGAGCAGGCTGAATTCGTCGCCACCGTAGCGGGCCAGCAGAGCATCGCGCCCGAGGGTCAGCGAGAGTCGCTCGCCGATGGCCACCAGCAGGCGGTCGCCGGCACCGTGACCGAGGCTGTCGTTCACCCACTTGAAGCCATCGAGATCGAGGAAGAGCACCGCATAGTCGTGGCGATCGCGCCCCTGCGCCTCTCCCAGAGTCATCAACAGCTGCTGCTCGAACTGCCAGCGATTCGGCAGCCCGGTCAGGGGATCGAAGTTGGCGTGGAAGCGCAGCAGGTGCTCGGCTTCGCGCTGGCGGCTGACATCCACCACCGAGCCGGCGAGCTCCATGCTGCCGTTGATTTCCCCGGCACGCTGCACCGAGAGATTGACCCACAGCAGGGTGCCGTCGCTGCCGACCAGGCGGGTCGTGAAGTCGGCGACTGCGCCCTGCTGGCGCAGCAGCGCCAGCATGCGGTCGCGATCCTCCCGGTCGGCGTAGAGCCGGTCCACATGCTCGAGCGCATGCACGAGGCTGGCGGGGTCGGGATAGCCGAGCATCCGCGCCAGCGCGGGGTTGACGTCAAGGAAGCGACCCTCTTCGGTGCTGCGGAACAGGCCAACCGGCGAACGATCGAACAGGTCACGGTAGCGTGCCTCCGCCTCGGCCAGCGCCTGGCGCTGCCGCTGCTCCGCGGTGATGTCGCGCATCACCCCGGTCGAGGCGATATCACCCTGGTAGAGAATCGCATCGGCATGGACTTCGACGCTCAGCAGATGGCCGGCGCGGTGCAGCAGGCGGATCACGTAGCGCTGGACATCGAGCGAGCCGTCTTCCCGCGCCTTCCGCCGCGTCTGCTGGGCATCGACGTCAGCTGGGAAGACGAGGTCCATGTAGCTGCGCCCGATCAACTCGGAGGCCGCATAGCCAAGCATCTCCGCCAGAGCGGGATTGACGAAGAGCATGCGACCGCGCTGGATCAGGAACACGCCGTCCCTGCAGTTCTGCACCAGCGCTCGATACAGCATCTCGGACTCGCGCAGCGCCTGCTGTGCCTCCTGCTCGGCGCTGATGTCGATCATCGAACCCTCGTAGAAGAGCACGCGACCCGCGGCGTCGCAGACCGCGCGCGCGTTCTCGCTGACCCAGAACAGACCGCCACCGCGACGGCGCATCCGCTGGCGCCGCCCGCGCACCCGACCGGTAACCGCCAGCTCCTCGCGCGATCGCGCGGCATCCTCGCTGTCCGCGTACAGGCTGTCCATCTCGCTTGCGAGCGCAAGCAGCATCTGCGCCGGCGACTCGAAGCCGAACATGCGCGCCATCGCGGGGTTTGCGTCGATCAGGCCGGAACCCGGCAGGCTCCGGAACAGCCCTTCGGCGGCATGCCAGTACAGGGACCGATAGCTCTCCCGCTGCGGATCATGGCTGTGCTCGGCCAGACGCTCCGGCGCGGCATCCAGCAGGGCCAGAATGTGGGTACCGTCTTCGGCATCCATGCATTCGGCGTGCACGCGGCAGGCCAGAAGGCGGCCATCGGCATGCCGGACAGTCACCTGCAGCCCGCAGACCCGACCGCTCTCGCGCAACTGCATCCAGATTGCGGTGCGTACCGACATCTCCGGCCACAGTCCGATCTCGAGCGGCCGACGCCCCACGGTGTCGCTGAGCCGATAGCCGAGCACGCGCTCCAGCGCCGGGTTGGCTTCAAGCACCACGCCGCGATCGGCACAGAGCAGGGCCACCACCGTATCGGAATGCCTGAAGCGGTCTGCGAACGCCACCCGTCGCCTCCCCCTGGAAACTCCCGCCGGACTATACGGGCTGCGCTGCGGCGCAGGTACAGAGCGGTGTCCGCCAGCAGCGTTTGCCGGCCCATCGGGCTTTCCTGCAAGCTTAGGGCCAGCCGAGGTCGACGGCCCCGGAGCGCAGTCGCGCCCTGAACGGCATGCGGCACTCGTCCTCTTCTACGCCCCTTCCAGCGCCCCGAGCCCCGACATTGAGCCGCTATCGTCTTCGTTTGCACCCCTTGGGCCTGGCGCTTGGCGTCCTGCTGACTGCGTCTGTCGCAGCCGAAAGCCCGGGCCCCGACTGGACTCTGTGTCGCGTTCGGGAACTTCCCTCCTTCTACAGTGCGGATCTGCCGCGCAACGTCGATCGCGAGACTGCGCCCATCGATATCGTCGCCCAGGCGTTCCGGATCGACGGCCCCGGGCTGTACACGCTGGAGGGCAGCGCCGAACTGACCCGTGCCGATCAGCGCCTGCTCGCGCCCGAGTTGAACTACGCGACCGCCAGCGGAGCCTTCACCGCGCCGCAGGGCCTGCAGTACCAGGACCAGGCCCTGCTGGTGGAAGCCGCCTCGGCGGAGGGTGATCTGCAGGCGGATCGCACCGACCTGAAGGACCTGCGCTACCAGTTGCTGCTTCAGCGGGGCAACGGCGTGGCCGCGGCCGCGCGGGTGGAGGGCACGCGCAGCGCGCTCGACAGCGTCACCTACAGCACCTGCGAACCCGAACAGGAAACCTGGCAGTTCCGGGCCCAGCACATCGACCTGGACACCGAAACCGGGGTGGGCAAGGCGCGCAACGCGCGACTCGAACTCGGCGGCGTGCCGGTCTTCTACCTTCCCTATGTGACCTTTCCGATCGACGAGCGCCGGCGCAGCGGCTTCCTCTACCCCGGGGTCGGCTCGGGCAACAGCAACGGGCTCGACATCCGTCTGCCCTATTACCTGAACCTGGCACCCAACTACGATGCGACCCTGACCCTGCGCAGCCTCGGCCGACGCGGCCTGATGTTCGGCGGCGAGTTCCGCTATCTGGGGCGAAGCTTCGAGGGCATGCTCGAAGGCGATTGGTTGCCGAGCGACGATGTCCGCAACCGCGACCGTGGCGCCCTGCGATTCCAGCATCGCGGGCGACTGTCACAGGCGTGGACCGTGCAGGCGGATCTCAACCACGTCTCGGACGATCGCTATTTCGAGGATTTCGGCGACTCCCTGACCAGCATTTCGACGACCCTGCTGGAAAGCCAGGCAGGCCTGCGCGGTCGCGGCCTGCAGTGGCAGGCCAGCGCCGTCCTGCGCGACTTCCAGCTGGTCGATCCGCTCATCGAGGAGAGCGCAGCGCCGTTCCAGCAGCTGCCGCAGTTGCGCTACAGCGGCTGGTTGCCAGCCGGCCCGCTGCGCTTCGGCCTGGATGCCGAAGTGGTGGCGTTCGGCCATTCCGAGCGCGCTGCGGGCAGTCGTTACGACGTTCGACCCTGGCTTCGTGCGCCGCTTGAGCGCGCCTGGGGCTTCGTCCGCCCGGAGCTGGCCTTCCGCCAGACCGGCTATCGGCTCGACCGCGGATTCAGCGCCGCACTGTCGGACCGCAGTCCCGAGCGCAGCCTGCCGATCTTCAGCCTGGACAGCGGGCTGCTCTTCGAGCGCCCGACCCGACTGTTCGGGACCGACCTGCAGCAGACCCTGGAGCCGCGGCTCTTCTATCTGCGAGCGCCGTTCCGGGCGCAGGACGAACTGCCTCTGTTCGATACGCAGGAGCTCTCCTTCAGCTTCGCCCAACTGTTCCGCAGCAACCGGTTCACCGGCGCAGATCGGCAGATGGACGCCAATCAGCTCACCCTCGCCGTGGGCAGCCGGTTCTTCGACGACAGGGACGGGCGTGAACGCTTTGCCGCCAGCGTCGGCCAGGTCCGCTACTTCGATCCGCCCCGGGTCGGCCTACTGCCCGGTGAACTGCCGACACGGCGAAGCGCCTCGCCCTTTGTCGGCGAGATTTCGGCCAACTTCAGCCGGCGCTTCTCTGCCGGCATCGGCAGCCAGTGGGACCCCGATGCCAAGCGCACCGATCTGTCGGCGCTGCGCGCGCAGTACCGTCGCGACGACGGTGCGGTCGCCAACCTGAGCTACCGTTTCCGACGCACCGCCGGCGACCCCGTCGAGCAGATCGACAGCAGCTGGCTGGTGCCGGTCAGCCCCGCGTGGCGCCTCCTGGGGCGCTGGAACTACTCGATTGCCGACCGCCGCACCATCGAGGCCTTCGCCGGCCTTCAGTGGGAAAGCTGCTGCGTGGCGGTGCGCGTGCTCGGGCGCCATTACGTGCGCAACCGCGAGGGCGAGAAGAACAATGCGCTGTATTTCGAGATTGAACTGAAGGGCCTGGGCCGCTTCGGCCGCGACTCAGAGGAAATGTTGCAGCGTGCTATCCTCGGCTACTCGCAGTGAGCCCCCGCGCAGACCCCAGATTCCGCCATTTAGGCCGTGTCCATGCAGGGCGTGCGAGCCTGCGGAGCGCTGGATTCTCGCGCTGTTCCCCGCCCCCCTTTCCGCTGACCCACGAGACCGTTCGCGCATGAACCGGATCGCCACCCGTTGCACCGCCCTGTTCGTCCTGCTCGCCGGCGTCTTCGGCGCTCCCGTCCACGCCCAGCTTGCCGTGCCCACGGTCCCCGTCGAAAGCGTGGTCGCGGTGGTCGAGGAAGACGTCATCCTGCGCAGTGAACTCGAGCGCGCCGTCGCCAACATCCTTGCCCAGTACGCAGACCGCAGCGAGCAGCTGCCGCCGCGTGCCGCGCTCGAACGCCAGGTGCTGGAACGCCTGATCCTGCTGCGCCTGCAGGTGCAGCGCGCCCGCGAGACCGGCGTCCGCGTGCCGGATGCGGAAGTCGAGGAATCGATCCGTCGCATCGCCCAGCAGAACAACATCTCGCTCGACCAGATGCGTACCCAGCTGGCCGCGGATGGCATCGACTTTCCGGAGTTCGCACAGTCGCTGCGCGACGAGATCGTGGTGCAGCGACTGCGTCAGCAAGTGGTCCAGACTCGCGTGCAGGTCAGCGAGAGCGAGGTCGACATCCTGCTCGCCTCGGAAAGCCTGCAGGCCGGACGGGTGCGCGTCTCCAACATCCTCGTGGGTCTGCCCGACGGCGCCACGCCGGAGCAGATCGAACTCGCCAAGACCAAGATCGACGGCGTCAGAGGTCTGATCGATCGCAAGGAAATGACCTTCCAGGCGGCGGCCATCCGCTACTCGGATGCGCCGAATGCACTGGAGGGCGGCGACCTCGGCTGGCG
>JBIJCA010000421.1:0-3008 GCA_044344935.1 Aquimonas sp.
ACCATCATCGAAAGACCCGGCCCGCCACCGACGCCCGCGCCGGCGTTGATGCGCACCGATTCGCCCAGCTCCTCGATGTTGTTGAGCATGATGATCGGCGACTCGTTGAAGCGGAAATTCTTGATCGGGTGCTTCACCTCGCCGTCTTCGATGTAGAAGGTGCCGTCGCGGGTCAGGCCGGTCAGCAGTACGGTCTGCGGATCCACCAGGCGGATGTACCAGGTGCGGGTCACGAGGATGCCGCGCTTGGTCGACTTGACCATCTCCTCGGTGCTCTTGTCGCCGCCGGTCATGATGATGTTGCCGGGCATGGCGGTCGCCTCGCGCTCCTGCTTCTGGGACCAGTAGCGCGAATAGTTCAGGTGCTTGACGACGCCGTTCTCGATGATCGCGTGCTTGCCGCGCGGCAGGCCGTCCATGTCCCAGGGCAGCACCGGCACGTCCGGGTGGGCGGGGTCGGTGAAGGCATTGACGCGTTCGTCGAAGACCTTCTCGCCGATGCGGTTGCCGCCACCCTTCTTCGACAGGAAGCTGCGGCCCTCGTCGGCCTGGCGGGCATCGAAGCCGAACAGCATGAACATCAGCAGGCCGGACACCGCGGCGGGCTCCAGCACCACCGTGTACTTGCCGGGCTCCAGCGCCTTGGCGTCCTGCGAGCCCTTGGCCTTGCGGATCGCGGTCTGGATATCGATTGAGGCGTCGAACTTCGAGGCGTCCGCCAGATTGGTGGCGACCCAGCCCGATCCGGTCTCGTCAGCGGTGCGCACCGTGCAGGTGTAGTCGAGTGCGTTGAGCTGCTGGTAGCCGAAGTTGCCGCGGCTGTTGGCGACCGCGATGAAGCCGGTGTTGTCGGCCAGGTAGCCGGCGGCGACCAGGCCTTCGTCCTTGCAGGGCTTGATCGAATCCAGCGCCACCTTGGCGCGGAAGGCGGGGTCGATGTCGGCCGTCGCCTGCACGAAGGTCGGCGTGGCGGTGTAGGTCTGCTTCTCCACCGCCGCCATGAACTCGGGGTTCTCCGGGGCGAGCTGCGCCAGCTCTTCCGCACGGCGCACGACGCGCTCCAGCGAGGTGTCGTCGAAGCTGTTGGTGGTGGCTACGCCGCTGCGCTTGCCGAAAGCCACCTGCACGGCGAGGTTGACCTCGTTGACCACGCCCGAGGTCGAGACGGAATTGCGGGCGAAACGGATGTTGCCCTCGCGGTTGCCGGTCAGGGTGGCGATGCATTCGTCGGCTTTCGCCAGCGCGATGACCTTGTCGAGGATGGCCTTGGCTTCGGCTTCAGTGAACATGCTCATGTCGGTTCTTCCTCAGCCGAGATTGCGGGCGGTGTTGATGACGTTGATGCCGCGGAAGCGCGCCGTGCTGGAGCCATGCGACACCGCCGAGGACTGCGAGGGCTGGCCCTTGCCGTCGAAGAAGCTGCCGCCGAGGCGGTAGTCGCGCTCGTCGCAGACCGCATCGCAGGCGTTCCAGAACTCCGGCGTGCGGATCTGGTAGGCCACGTCTTCGAGCATCTGGGTGATCTTTCCTTCCTTGATCTCGTAGAACAGCTGGCCGCCGAACTGGGCGTTGTAGCGCTGCTGATCGATCGAGAAGCTGCCGGCACCGACGATGTAGATGCCGTTGTCGACGTCTTCGATCATCTTCTCGGGGCTCAGTTCGTCCTTGCCCGGCGCCAGCGACACGTTGGGCATTCGCTGGAACTGCACGGCGTTCCACGAATCGGCATAGCAGCAGCCGTGCGACTCGCTCTCACCGATGATGTGGACCTGATCGCGGATCGCCTGATAGTTGACGAGGATGCCGTCGGTGACGAGATCCCAGCGCTTGGTCGGCACGCCTTCATCGTCATAGCCGACCGCGCCCAGGCTGCCGATCTGGGTCTTGTCGGCGAACAGGGTGACCTTGTCGCTGCCGTACTGGAACTTCGATTCGCGCTTGTCGAGCGTGGCGAAGCTGGTGCCGGCGAAATTGGCCTCGTAGCCGAGCACGCGGTCGAGCTCCAGCGGGTGGCCCACCGACTCGTGGATGGTCAGCCACAGGTGCTGAGGGTCAAGCACGAGGTCGTATTTGCCGGGCTTGACCGCAGGCGCCTTCAGCTTCTCGACCGCGTGGCGAGCCGCCGCGGCGGCGTCTTCGACCAGGTTGTAGCTGTTGCGGTAACCGATCACGCCGCCGGGCATCGCGATGCGCTCCGAGGCGTCGCCATCCAGATACTCGTAGCCCATGCCGACCGGAGTCGACAGGCCGGCGCGGTTGCGGAACTTGCCGCTGCTCTTGTCGACGGCGGTGACCTGCAGCGGCACCCACAGGCGATGCACGTCCTGGTCGATGTAGCTGCCATCGGTGGAGGCGAAGTACTTCTGCTCGTTGACCTGGAACATCGTCGAGTTGACGAAGCTGGCGCCGTTCTTCATGGCTTCGGCGTTGGCGGCAAGCAGCAGCTCGACCTTGTCCTTGATCGGCACTTCCATCGCGTTCTTCCTGATCGGCGTGGCCCAGCTGACCTCGCCCACGCCCTTGACCGGGGCGAGCCGCACCGGCTCGGTCTGCACCGCCGAATTGGCCTTGGCGATGGCGACCGCTTCCAGCGTGGCGGCGACGATCGCTTCGGCGGTGAGCGTGCTGGTGGCGGCAAAGCCCCAGGTGCCGTTGGCCAGAACGCGAATGCCGGCGCCGATCGACTCGGTGCTGGCGACGTTCTGCACCTTGTCCTCGCGGGTGACGATGAACTGGTTCAGGTAGCGACCGATGCGGATGTCGCAGTAGCTCGCGCCCGCTTCAGTCGCAGCGGTGAGCGCACGATCGGCCAGCGCCTTCTTGATGGCGAGGTCGATGCGGCCGTCGACCAGGGCTTCGGCGGCGATCAGCCGGCCGGGCCGGGCCAGCAGCAGGCCGGCGGCGCCGAGGCCGGTGTAGGTGAGGAAGTCGCGTCTGTCCATGGCGGTCTCCGCAGACGGGGTGATAGGGACGCCGGCGATCGGATTCGACCGCCGCGCGCAGCGGCG
>JBIJCA010000365.1:0-3769 GCA_044344935.1 Aquimonas sp.
GCGTCGACAGTGCGGCCCGATGTGAAGTCGAGGCATGTGCCACAAGGCCGGGGCGCGGACGGCGTTTTCCCCGCCGGCGCGTGAGTGGAAACCCGGATTCAGCGCACTGCGGGTGCGGCCTAGCCTGTGTTCCACGCAAGCACACCCCACCGCATCACTGCATCCGACCCGATCAAGGACACCGCCATGAACCTGAGCCACCTGCCGAACCCTTCGCTGAGCGAAACCCTGCGCCAGGCCAAATGGGCCTTCACCACCCGCCGCGTGCCGCGGCCGCTGGCGGCGGGACTCGACCGCGACTTCAGCCATGCCCGCGCCGGCGACCTGGTGCTGGCCGAGGTCATCGAGCTCGGCCACCACACCGGCCTGCAGCTGGCCTCGCGTCGGCGGGCGGATCTGTATCCCGGCGACCGCATCGTGCTCTGTCTCGGCAACCGCTATGCGCCGGACCAGTTCGAGGCCGTCGCCGAGCTGCGTGATGACGAGCTGGACCTGGTCGCCGCGGGCGGCCTGGCCGGACGCGTGCTGGTGGCGCATGCGCGGATGGACCCGCCGACCCGGCTGCGTCCGCTCGGCCTGCTCTGTGACGCCGCCGGCGCGCGCCTCAATCTGGACCGCTTCGCGCTCAATCCCGAGCCCGGCCAGGGCCGGCCGCCGGTGATCGCTGTGCTCGGCACCTCCATGAACTCGGGCAAGACCACCACCGCGGCCGCGCTGATCCAGGGTCTGGCGCGCGCGGGGCTGAAGGTCGGTGCAGCCAAGGTCACCGGCACCGGCGCCTTCGCCGACCCGCACATGTTCGAGGACGCCGGCGCCTTCGAGGTGATCGACTTCTGCGACTTCGGCTACGCCAGCACCTACCGCATGGCGCTGCCGTCGGTGGAGCGTGTGCTGGAAGCCAGCATCGAGCACCTTTCCGGCATGGACGCGATCGTGATCGAGGTCGCGGACGGCCTGTTCCAGCGTGAGACCGGGCCGCTGCTGCGCTCGCCGGTGTTCGCGCAACTGGTCGACGCCTGCCTGTTCGCGGCTCCGGATGCGTTGAGTGCGGTGCACGGCGAGCACCTGCTGCGCGGCATCGGCCTGAACGTGCTCGCGGTCAGTGGACTGCTGACGCTGTCGCCGCTGGCCTGCGCCGAAGCCGCCGAGGCGATCGATGCCGAGGTGCTCACCCGCGAGGCGCTGTGGAACCCGCAGATCGCTCGCGGACTGCTGGCGCTGTCCGCGAGCGCGCCGGTGCGCCAGCGTGCGCCGATGGAGTGCGCGGCATGAGCCCGATACCGTCCGCTTTCGATGGGCGTGGTCGTCTGCTGCTGTGGGTTCTAGTCGGGCTCGGCTTCGCCCTGGCCCTGCTCGCGGCCTGCGCCGCCCTGCTGATCCGCGCCTGGTTCCAGCAGGGCATCAGCGACAGCCTTCTGCCGGTGTTGTTCGCAGCGGCCTTCGCCGGCATCGGCGTGCTGACCTACAGCCTGCGCATCGCGCAGCGCAGTACCGCCGAGCGGCTCGCCCAGGACCACGCTTTGGCGATCCGGCTGGCGGTGCTGCGCGCCGGCCTGCAGTCTGAGCGGCTGGCCCTGCGCCCGCCGCGCAGCGGTCGCGCGCTGCTGCGCTTCGTTGGCGAACTCAACGCGATCCGCGCCTGGACCGGCAACGGTCTGGCGCGTCTGATCGTCGCGGCGGTGACCCTGCCCGGCGGCATCGCGGTGCTGGCCTGGCTGGACCCCGGCAGTGCGCTCGCTGCCACCGCGATCATCGTCGCGCTTGCGCTGTGGGCGCTGCGCCTCGCCCCTTCCATCGAGCGCGATCAGCGTCTGCTGCGTGAGCAGCAGGTGCGGATGGCGGGACGGGTCGGCGAGGCCCTCGGTCAGGCCCTCTCGGTGCAGGCGCTGGGCGCCGAAGAGCGCGAGCTGGAGCGGCTTCGGCGCTCCGGCAGCGCGGTGGCGGAAGCCGCCGTCCTGCGCCGCCAGCAGTCCTCGCGCCTGCGCGCACTGCCCGAGCTCGCCGCCGGGCTGATGGCGGCGGTCGTGCTCTGGCGCTGCGCCGCCGCGGGCGCGGGCACCGGCACGCTCGCCGCCCTGCTGTCGACCCTCGGCTTCATCGGCCTCGCGCTGCGCGATCTGGCTGGCGTGCTGGATCTGCGGCAGTCGTATCTGGTCAGTCGCGAACGCCTCGAACTGGCGCTGTCGCAGCCGGCCCTGCAGGTCGCCCCGCGCGATGGCGCGCCCTTGCAGGAAGGTGCCGGTGCGGTGCGTCTCGATGGCCTGAGCCTGCCCGGCTGGACCCAGCGCTGCGCGCTGGCGCTGCCGGGCGGCGCGGTGTCCTGCATCGAAGCCGATGCGTCCGCGCATCCGGCGCCGCTGCTGCTGGCGATGGGCGGGCTGCACGACTGGGAGGCGGGCGACATCGCGCTTGACGGGCAGTCGCTTGGCAATCTGCGCCGCCAGGATCTGCGCCGCGCGGTGAGCCTGCTCAGCGAACGGGTGCCGCTGATGAGCGGACGCCTTTACCGCAGCCTCGCCTACGGCATCGCCGGCCTGGAGCGGGCGGAGATTCTGCGCCGGATCCAGGGCACGGGCCTCGCCCACTGGCTGGCCGACTACGAGGATGGCCTCGACCAGCGTCTGCGCGAGGGTCAGCGGGAGCTCAGCCGGCAGCAGCGCGGTCGTCTGATGCTGCTGCGCGCGCTGCTGCGCGAGCCCAGGGTGCTGCTGGTCGAAGCGCCCGAACTGCTGCTCGACGCGGAGTCGATCGAAGCGCTGCTGCGCGAACAGACGCGCCGCGGCTTCACTCTGATCGCCTTCACCCACGATGCCCGCTTCAAGGCGGTCGCCCTGCGCCAGCTGCGGCTCTCCGCGGTCGGCCTGGTCGATGCCTCACCTGCTGCCGCCGCTGCCGCGCCGGGCAGACGTCCGCTCGGCGACGCCGTCGCCGGGCCCAGTCTGCGCCGTGCGATCGATGGCCACACCCGCACCAGCCCGTTTGTCCTGAGGACCTCATGAACACGCCTGCCCGCTGTCTTTCCGCGATCGCCGCGGCCCTGCTGGCCGGCTGTGCCGGCAGCCCTTCGATGCGACCCGCCGCGCTCGCGCCGAGCGAAGTCACGACCGTACACACCGAGTACTCGGCCGCGCTGGTCTGCCTGGGCGGCCTGGTCGACGCCAGCCCGCGGCCGCCGCTGCTGGTGCACGTCGCACCGATACGCGACCTCACCGTGCCGGCGCGCTACGAGGAGCGCCGCCTGAGCCGCGGCGGGGCCTGGCTGGTGCACACCGCGATCGCCAAGCTGGGCAGCGACAAGGTCAGCTCGACCCTGGAGTCACCGCGACGCAGCGACAGCCGCGCCTTCGTGCTGTCGGGCGCGTGGACGCAGGATGACGAGGTCACCAGTTCGCAGCGCGGTCTGCTGGCGGGCTCGACAGCGCGACTCGGGCTCGACATCGGCCTGCGCGGGCGGATCGACCACATCGCCGGCGACTTCGCCAGCAGTCACGGCCCGCGCGTCGTGCATGCCACTGCCGTCGGCCTCAGCCTGTCGCGACGCGACGGCGGCGCCGAGCTCAGCGTCGACAACGGCGAGCGCAAACTGGCCTTCGGCTTCTCGATGGTCGAGCGCGACGCGCCGCAGCAGGCGCAGCGCCGGATCGTCGAGGCTGCCGTGATGGCCCATGTCGCCCGTCATTTCCAGATCGACTACGCGCCCTGCCTGCAGGCCGGACTGGGCGACCCCGCCGCCTTCATGGCCCAGCGCCAGCGCGTCGAGCGCGGCCTC
>JBIJCA010000258.1:0-6722 GCA_044344935.1 Aquimonas sp.
GACCCACCGGAGCGAAGGGCCATAGGGTGGGTCTTGACCCACCGGAGCTGGACGCTTGCCTCGGTCAGCAATAGCCGGCACATGCCACATCGCGCCGCCCGATCTTGAAGATCGCCGCGTTGTTGCGTGGCACGGAATGTTCGGGAAAAGGCGGATAGAGGAGTGCAGGCAGCGTGGAAGCAACCAGTGCGGCGAGCCTGAGGAGTCGGTGGGTCAAGACCCGCCCTATAGGCTGGGAGTTGGGAGTTGGGAATCGTTTGAAGCCGGCGGGCTCGGGATCGACGGCCGCACAGGGCGTGACGCACCGGAGCGAGGGGTCATAGGGTAGGTCTTGACCCACCGGAGCTGGACGCTTGCCTCGGTCAGCAATAGCCGGCACATGCCACATCGCGCCGCCCGATCTTGAAGATCGCCGCGTTGATGCGTGGCACGGAATGTTCTGGAAAAGGCAGATACAGCAGTGCAGTCAGCGCGGAAGCAGCCAGTGCGGCGAGCCTGAGGAGTCGGTGGGTCAAGACCCACCCTATGAGAGCCCCGCTTCTCACTCCTGCTGCTGTCGCTCTTCGCTTTCAGCGGTAAGCGGTAAGCGGTAAGCGGTAAGCGGTAAGCGGTAAGCGGTGAAGACCGCAACAGCAAAAGTCGAGGCCTTCCGCTCGGCCAGCCTCAGGGAGCCTGCTCCGCCCGGCCCTCACCCCTCTCCCAAACGGAGCGGGGCCCGAAGCAACAGCGCCTCGCCTAGCGCCTCGACCTCATCCGTCGTCATCGGCAACAAAGAGCACCCCATCCCCGATGGCCGCCAAGACCAACGTCTTCTCCCTGCCAGTGAAGCCAACGCGCGACAGCGCGACCGCCGCGCCCCCGCGCCCAACACCCAAACGCCCCCGCAGCACCACCCCGCCCTACGCCGAACTGCACTGCCTCTCCAACTTCAACTTCGGCCGCGGCGCATCGAGTGCGATGGAGCTGTTCGAGCGCGCCCGCGCACAGGGCTACAGCGCGCTGGCGATCACCGATGAGTGCTCACTGGCCGGCATCGTGCGTGCGTACGAGGCGGCGAAGGCGACCGACCTCACCCTCATCGTCGGCGCCGAGTTCAGCACGCGCGATCAGGGCTTCAAGTGCGTGCTGCTGGTCGAGGATCTGGCCGGCTACACCGCCCTGTGCGAGCTGATCACCCGCGCACGGCGCCGCTCGGACAAGGGCGAATACCGCTTCGAACTCGCCGACCTCGAGCCCGCACCCAGCGGCCTGCTGCTGCTGTGGATTCCGCAGCCACGGCCTGAGGCCGAACTTGAGGCCCAAGGCCAGGCCTTGGCCCAGCAGTGGCGCGATCGCTGCTGGCTGGCGGTCGAACTGCACCGCGGTCCGGACGACGAAGCGCGCAAGGCGGAACTGCTGGACCTCGCTGCACACTGCGGCCTGCCGGCCGTGGCCTGTGGCGACGCCCACATGCACCTCCGCGCGCGCCGTCCGCTGCAGGACTGCCTGACCGCCCTGCGCCATCGGCTGAGCGTGACGCAGGCGCGCGGCCTGCTGTTTCCGAACGGCGAGCGCCATCTGCGCACGCGGCGCGCCCTGCTCGCGATCTACGGCGATGCGCTGATGGCCGAAAGCCTGCGCATCGCCGATCGCTGTCGCTTCCAACTGACGGAGATCCGCTACCGCTATCCACGCGAGGTGGTGCCGGACGCCCACACCCCGGACAGCTGGCTGCGCGCACTGACCGAACAGGGCGCGGGCTGGCGCTGGCCGCAGGGCGTGCCCGCCCACGTCGATGCGCAGATCGAGAAGGAGCTCGCGATCATCGCCGAGCTCGACTACGCGGCCTATTTCCTGACCGTGCACGACATCGTCCGCTTCGCCCGCGCGCGCGGCATCCTCTGCCAGGGCCGCGGCTCGGCGGCGAACTCGGCGGTCTGCTTCGCACTGGGTGTGACCGAGGTCGACCCCGCGCACAGCCAGCTGCTGTTCGAGCGCTTCCTGTCGAAGGAGCGCAACGAGCCGCCGGACATCGACATCGACTTCGAGCACCAGCGCCGCGAGGAGGTCATCCAGTACCTGTACGCGCGCTACGGCCGCGAGCGCGCGGCGCTGGCCGCCACCGTGATCTGCTATCGCAGCCGCAGCGCCCTGCGCGATGCCGCGCGCGCGCTGGGCCTGTCGGCCGACCAGCTGGAGCAGCTCAGCGCGGCCTCGGCGCGCGGGCAGAGCGCGGTGCCGATCGAGGAACGCCTGGCCGAGCGCGGCTTCGCTCTGGACAGCCCGGTGGTGCGCCGGCTGCTGCAGATCGCGAGTGAGCTGAAGGGCTTTCCGCGCCATCTCTCGCAGCACGTCGGCGGCTTCGTGATCTCGGACGCACCGCTATCGACCCTGGTGCCGGTCGAGAACGCGGCGATGCCCGATCGCACCATCATCCAGTGGGACAAGGACGACCTCGACAGCCTCGGCCTGCTGAAAGTGGATTGCCTGGCGCTGGGCATGCTGAGCTGCGTGCGGCGCTGCCTCGACCTGCTGCGCGAGGCGCGCGGTATCGAGCTCACGCCAGCCACGATCCCCGCCGAAGACCCGGCCACCTACGCGATGATCCAGCGCGCCGACACCGTCGGCGTGTTCCAGATCGAATCGCGCGCGCAGATGGCGATGCTGCCGCGGCTGAAACCGCGCACCTTCTACGACCTGGTGATCGAAGTCGCGATCGTGCGGCCCGGGCCGATCCAGGGCCGCATGGTGCATCCCTACCTGCGGCGTCGGCAGGGCCTGGAGCCGGTCACCTATCCGTCGGCCGATCTCAAGCAGGTGTTCGAGCGCACGCTGGGCGTGCCGCTGTTCCAGGAGCAGGTGATGCAGCTGGCCATCGTCGCCGCCGGCTATACGCCCGGCGAGGCCGACGAACTGCGCCGCTCGATGGCGGCCTGGAAGCGCCGCGGCGGGCTGGAGCACCACCGCGCGCGCATTCTCGAAGGCATGGCCGCGCGCGGCTATCCGGTCGAGTTCGCCGAGCAGGTGTTCGAGCAGATCAAGGGCTTCGGCAGCTACGGCTTTCCCGAATCGCATGCGGCCAGCTTCGCGCTGATCACCTACGTGAGCTGCTGGCTCAAGTGCCACCACCCGGATGCCTTCGCCTGCGCCCTGCTCAACGCCCAGCCGCTGGGCTTCTATTCGACCGCCCAGCTCATTGCGGACGCCCGCCGCCACGGCGTGCGCGTGCATCCGGTGGACGTGCGCTACAGCGAGTTCGAGTCGCATCTTGAAGCCGGCGGTGCGACGGCGCGCGGGCCGATCCGACTGGGCCTGCGCGAGGTGCGCGGGCTGAAGTCCGAGGCCGCGCAACGCATTGTTCAGGCACGTGCGCAGAAGGATTTCCGCGACGTCGAGGACCTCGCCCATCGCGCCCAGCTCGACCGCGGCGACCTCGGCCTCTTGGCCGAAGCCGGCGCCCTGCGCGGTCTGGCAGGCCATCGTCATCGCGCGCGCTGGGCGGTGGCCGGAGTCGAGACCACCCTGCCCCTGTTCGAGCATCTGCCGACGCCGGATGCGCGCGTGCAGCTGCCGCCGCCGAGCGCCGCCGAGAACCTGCTGGCCGACTACGCGCGTACGGGTCTTTCACTGGGGCCGCATCCTCTGGCACTGCTGCGGCCGCAGTTGAACGCCCTGCGCTGCAGACGCTCGCGCGATCTGGAGCAGATGCGCAATCGCAGCCATGTGCGCTACGCCGGCCTGGTCAGCCTGCGCCAGCAGCCCAGCACCGCCAGCGGCGTCACCTTCGTCACCCTCGAAG
This sequence comes from Aquimonas sp., assembly GCA_044344935.1. Classification (GTDB taxonomy): domain Bacteria; phylum Pseudomonadota; class Gammaproteobacteria; order Xanthomonadales; family Xanthomonadaceae; genus Aquimonas. The sequence goes on from JBIJCA010000258.1 coordinate 3,779, forward strand.
ACGAGGACGGCATGGTCAATCTGGTGGTCTGGCAGCGGGTGGCGATCCGCGATCGCCGCGCCCTGCTGGAGTCACGCCTGCTGATGGTGGAAGGCCACCTCGAAAGTGCCGATGGCGTGCGTCACCTGATCGCCGGACGGCTAAGCGATGTCAGCGAGCTGCTGGGCGCCCTCGATGCGCGCTCGCGGGATTTTCATTGAGCGCGCTCAGGCGCAAGCGCGATGGAGCCGACGTTGCGGCTGTGAGCCCAAGCTTCGTGGAGAGCGGTGCGCCACAGGCGCACCTACGACTCCGAAGCACGCATTGCATCGAACAACGCCCGTGCCTTTACCACGCGCTGTTTCCCGACTCACCGCTGGCTGCGCGCCAGACTCCGAAGCACGCTCCATATCGAACAACGCCCACGACCTTGACCACGCGCTCTCGGCCGACTCGCCGCAGGCTGCGCGCCAGCCCCGCTTGAAAAGGCGAAGGTCGAACCGCCGACGCGGCGCATGGACGGCGGCGCCACAAACGCGAAAGGGGCCGGCAGATGCCGGCCCCTTCCTTTCGCTCCCAGCCAAGGTTGCGAAGATTCAGCGCGGGATGTTGACCGTCCAGCCAGCGGTCCAGTTGTCACGCGGGCCGGCGAAGGCGCCGCGGTACTGCACCGGACGGAAGAAGCCATCGCTCGGGGCCTGACCGCCGCTCAGCAGCGGGGAGGTGGCGGTCGGCAGGAAGCCACCGGTCGCCAGCAGGGGAGCGCCACTGCCATTGCCGGTTCCGGCGTTGTACCAGGCGCTGACCGCGTAAGCGGCGCTGGCATTGTCCTCGAACTGACCGGCGCCGCAGGTGCCTACCCAGGAGCGGGTCATCGTCAGCGTGCTGCCGGTCTGGGTGGCCGAGCTCAGGGCATAGGTCTGCGCGTCGATCAGGTTGATGCAGCGGTCGCGGAAGCCGGTGACCACGACGTTCGAGTAGTTGCCGCCCGAACCGCGACGGATGCGCATGCCCTCATTGCCCACATCGGCGCGGCCGACCAGGGTCAGGTTGGACATGACAGGCTGGGTACGCGGAGTCTTGTCGGAAGCGGGGTTGTCGTTATCCGATTCAATACCGTTACTGTCACCACCCTGGTCAGGGTTGACGCCCTGCCAACCCAGCGCGAACTGGATCTTGCCGCTGAAGCCCTGGTCGAAGTCAAAGCAATCGTCGCCCATGTTCGAGCAGACCAGGTACTTGCCGTTGACGCTGCCGCCGAACCATTCGAAGCCGTCGTCGAGGCCGCCATCCACCTGCACGTGCTCCAGCACTGTGCCCGACCCCACCGCATTCAGGGTCAGCGAGTTCAGCTCTTCGTTCGGGGCGATCTGCTGGCCCGCCCAAAGGATGCGCACGTAGCGCAGCGCACCGGAGCTGTCGTCCAGCACCGGCGGCACGGCACCGTAGACCAGTTCAGGCACCGCTTCAAAGCGGCAGGTCGTGGTCGCGGTGGCATCGTTGCAGATCGAACGGCCGTTCAGGACCAGACCCGCCCAGGAACCCGGAGTCGCTTCCGGGCCGGTGAAGGTGATCGGCTGGGTCGGCGTACCTTCGGCGTACAGACGGCCACCCTGCTTGACGGCGACGAAGTTCGGCGAGCTGCGGTCGGTCGAACCCTGAACGGTCACGCCCGGGGCGATGGTCAGGGTCCCGTTGTTCTCGACCGTCACCTGGCCGCGCACGATGTACTTCTTGCCAGCGGGCAGGAACAGGTTGTTGGTGATGCTGCTCGGCAGACGGCAGTCGCTGCCGTCAGCTGTGGTGCCGGCCGGGCAGGTCGCAACCGGCTCGTTGCACTCCAGCGAGGAGATCTTGCTGCTCGGCGCGAACACGAAGTTCGCATTGGCCAGGCCGGACGCCGTGTTGGGGCTCACGTTGACCGCGATGCCTTCACAGGTGAAGGCGACGCTGGCGGTGCCCATCGAGGCCTCGACGGGCGTGCCGCGCTCGCTGAAGCGGCCGCCGGTGTAACGGAACAGGCTGACGTTCGAATAGTCGAGCTGGCCCGCGACCATCGGAATGGCGAAGGTCGCCCACAGCTGGTTGCCGCTGTTGTCGTAGCTGAAGAAGGCGCCGAAGGTGACGTTCGCCTCGGGGATGTAGTCGAGCAGCAGGCCCTTGTTGCGGCCGATGTCACGGCCGTCCACCCAGGCGCCGTCGAAGGCTTCGGTGACGATCGAGGCAGACGCAGGGCCGGCCAGGGCCAGGGCGCACGAGGTCGCGAGCAGGGTCTTGCGGATGGAACGCATGGGGAAGCTCCGTAAGTGGGGGGTCGCGCCGACGGTGCCGACGAGACTTCTCACCTTAAGAAGCTTTTGTTGCATCCAGTCTGCGCGAGTATGACCGTTCGGTGACACCGCGCCCGGACGGTCTTCAGAACTTCCATTCCACCGACAGCGCTGCCTCGCGGCCCTTGCGATACGCGCGGGTCGGAGATCCGCCCTGCTCGAAACGCACTTCCGGGTCGAGCAGGTTGCGCAGCCGCAGCTTCACCGCGAAGCCATCCCACGGCAGTTTCTGCGACAGGGTCAAGTCAAGCTGATTGAACGGCTGCTCGTAGACATCCGGCAAACCGTTGACGCCGACTCGCGATATGCGTTCGCCGAACACGTTCCAGGACAGCTGCGCCTCGGTGCGGCCTTCTGGATGCAGATAGGACAGGGACGCGTTGGCCACGTACTTCGACTGCCCCTGCAGCGGTCGCAGGGTGTTGGTCTGGATGCCGGGGTCACCGAGGTCGATTTCGGAGTCGATGCGCGCGTAGTTGGCGCCGAAGTAGACATCCTGCCAGGGCAGCCGCTTGAGGAAGCCGGGCAGGAAACCCAGCTGTCCGACGCCGCCGAACGACCTGTAGACATCGAACTCGATGCCGACGTTGGTCGCACTGTCGGCGTTGTCGATGGCCAGCAGCTCGCCCGAGGCA
>JBIJCA010000259.1:0-6717 GCA_044344935.1 Aquimonas sp.
CTGTACGTGCTCACCTGCATCGTCGGCGCGGGCCTGATTCAGCTGTTGGTGGCGACGATGGCTGCGCAGGGCAGCGAGCCCTATTCCACGGTCGGCGCCTCCGGCGGTGTGTTCGGCGTACTGCTGGCTTTCGGCATGGCCTTTCCGAACCGCCAGGTGATGCTGCTGATCCCGCCGATCCCGATGAAGGCGCGCACCCTGGTGGTGGTCTACGGCGTGGTCGAGCTGGTGCTAGGGGTCACCGGCACCCGCACCGGTATCGCGCACTTCGCGCATCTGGGCGGAATGCTGTTCGGCTTTCTGATGCTGCAGTACTGGCGAGGCCGCTGGCCCTTCAAGCCGCGCCCACAGGGTGGGTCTTGACCCACCGGCGCTCAACACTGGCCCCGGTCCGCATCGAATCGCCCGCGGTGCGCTTCGTTTTCGGCGCTGGGGCAACGGCGGCGAAAGCGGTGGGTCAAGACCCACCCCATGGATTCACGCGGGGTGGGGTGACGGCTGTTGAACTCGCAGAGCGCGTAGCACTGCCGCGCCATTGGTGGGCCAGGGCCCACCCTATTTGCCCGCACAGGGTGGGCCAGGACTTGCCCGATCTACCCGCATCGGGTGGGCCTGGACTCACCCTGTCTACCCGCATCGTATGAGTCAGGGCCCACCCTGTCGACCCGCATAGGGTGGGCCCTGGCCCACCATGAGCGACACCCTCGCCGCGGTCTCCCAGGGGTTGAAACTTCGGAGCAGCATACGCTGGGCCCTGAGCACCCTCGCGGTTCGAACGCTCACTCGAGCCGCAGCAGCATCGCATCCATCCACAGCGGATCACGCACACCATCACCGCCGCCGAAGCGCATGTTGCCGCCCTCAGGCGTGAGCGCGCGATAGCCGCCGTCGTAGTCCCAGGTGCTCACATGCAGCACCGCGCCGCGCAGCGAGGCGGGATCACCCAGCAGGCGGGCGGGCAGCGTGATCTGCAGCGTGCGGTTGTCCGCATCGACCTCGATCGAAGCCGCGCCGAGCGGCTGCCCCTCATCGTTCGAATTCGCGCCCTCGTGCGAGTACAGCGCGTTCGACCAGCCGTGCAGGCGCAGGCGCCGCTGCCAGCGCAGGCCATCGGGCATCTCGGCATTCAGCAGCGGCAGGGCGCGAGCGCCGGCGTCTGCACCCGGCAGGGCCATATGCAGGCTGAGCGCCATCCGGTCGAAGCCGTTGGCTGGATTCCAGTCGCGACTCAAGCCGCGCATCCGCACCGTCAGCCGCAGGCTGCCGCCGCTGCCCTCGACGCGTGCGCCGACGATGTCCAGCAGCCCGCGTTCGCCCCAGCCGGGATCGGTCGGATAGCGATAGCGGCCGGTCGGGCCGTGGTCGTCGCCAACCGGGTCTGCGACCTCGGCCATCTGCGTCCAGCGCGGACGCGTGCTGAAACCGAGGCTCTCCGATGACAGGCCGCTGTCCAGCGCCTGCACCTGCACACGGTGCTGCAGCCGCGGGTCGCTCAGCCCGCGCACGTCGAGCGTGTACTCGAAGCGTCCGGTCGCATCCGCGCTGAGCGCACGCGCGCGCTCGGTCTCGCCGTCGAGCACGAGCCGCAGCCGCGCGCCAGCGGATGCGCTGCCGCTGAGCTTCAGCGCATCGCGGACAGGGGCATCGGGTGCCGCATCGAAGCTGGGCCGCTCGCTCACGGTCTTCGCGCTCGCACTGGTGATGGGCGCGGTCGACGCCTCAGACGCCGGGGCTTTCGCGTCCTCGGGAGAAGCCGCGACGGCCCCGCGGATGGCGCTTTCGGCCTGCTGCGCAGGCACCTCGACGCGCCACACAAAGCCTGCGCGGGCCGGCATCCGCAGATCGATGCGGCCCTGTGCGTCCAGCTGCAGCGGCGGCGCTTCGCCCTCGATCGCGAACGCCGGAACCAGCGCGCTGCCGGCGGCCAGCCCGGTGGGCACGGCGCCGAACAGGCTGGGCGCATCCGCGGTGTTCAGCGCCACCAGGCTGGCGCCGTGCTCGGAGGCCATGACCCAGGCGACGATGCCCGGCGCAGCCGTTTCCGCCGCCAGCACGCGTGGATGGCCGCGGCGCAGCGAGGGCTCCGCATGGCGCAGGGCGATCGCGCGCTGCAGGTAGCGGTACAGCGGATGGGCAGGATCGAAGTGATCGCGCCCCTCGCTGCCCCAGCCGGCAGCGAACATCGATCCACGCATGCGCTGGAAGCCCTGCTCGGTGCCGTAGTAGATCACCGGGATGCCCGGCAGGCTCAGGATGGCAAGCAGCGCCTGCTTCAGACCGGCCTCGCTGCCGCCCGCGAGGAAGCGGTCGACATCGTGGTTGTCGACGAAGCTGGGCATGCGGTGCGGGTCGGCATGCACGGCCAGCATGCTCTCGATGCGGTGACGCAGCTCAGCCGGTGGCCGCGCGCGCGCAAACACGTCGAGCGACGTGCCGTACAGCGGGAAGTTGATCATCGACGGCAGCAGCGGCCCCTGCGCATCGCGCGCATAGGCTTCGATGCGCCGTGCCTGCACGTCTTCGAAGGCGCGGTCGATGGCGAAGCCCTCGCCGAACAGCAGGAAGTCAGGCTTGTCCGCGCGCTGCGCCACCGCCAGCACACCCGGCGCCGCCGGGTCGTCGGCGTACAGAAAATCGCGGAAGTAGTCCGGCGGCACATAGAAGGCGGTGTCCACGCGGAAGGCGTCCACGCCGACCTCGCGGATCCAGTGGCCGTAGGACTGGCGCAGCGCGCGGCGCACCAGCGGGTTGGCGGTGTTGAGATCATCCAGATCGGCCATCTGGCCGTACAGCAGCTGCTGCGGATCGCTGTAGTCCTGGATCGGTGGTGTCCAGTGATAGATGTCGAGGCCGCGCTGCTGCGGATCGCGCGCGTCGTTCTGGTCAAAGGGCCACTGGCTGGGACGCTGCGAGGGTTTCGCGCCCGCGTTCGCGCGCCAGCCCGATCCGGGCTCGGTCGACGTGGCGCCGGGCGGATAGCTGAAATAGTTGCCGAGGTGGTTGACGACGATGTCCTGCACCAGACGCATGTCGAGCGCATGCAGCCCGTGCGCCAGACCGCGGTAGTCGTCGAGTGTGCCGAAGTGGGGGTCGACCTCCATCAAGTGCTGTCCCCAGTATCCGTGGTAGCCGCCGTAGCCGACCGCATCGTCCCACCACTGGTGTCGAACCGGCGGAGTGATCCACAGGGCGGTGGCGCCGAGGCCGCGGATGTAGTCGAGCCGGCGGCTGAGGCCGATCAGGTCGCCACCGCTGTAGCGCCGGGAATCGGCTGGGTCGAACTCGCCAGCGCCCTGGTCGTTGTTGCCGGGTTCACCGTCATCGAAACGGTCGATCAGGGCGAAGTAGATGACCTGGTCGCGCCAGTCCAGGGCCGCGGGCGGTTGCGCAGTTCCGCTCTGCGCAGGGGCGGCGGCGAGTCCGAAACCGCCAACGGTGAGCATCAGCGCCAGCGACACCGAGCGGATCCCGCTCCGGCTTCCGGCGGTCGTGACAGTGGCGCGGGTCGTGCGCATGCGGGTCATCTGCGGGCTCCAGTGTTCTGTGCGCTCGCAGCATGGATGCGGCGGGTCGCGGGTCATCTACCTGCAAGATCCGACAGGTTGGGCTGGTGCGCCGCAGCAGCGAGATCGAATCCGGCGCCCCGCAGGCAGGTCGCGCCGACACCCATGTTCGGACGTCCGAACACCGCTTGGCGCCTGCATTTCAGGCCTCTTTGCATGAATACGTATGCAGCTTGGGGCATGCGCCAAAGGGCCGGGGATACCATCGCCCCGCGCCAAAAGGGACGGGGAAAGTCCATTGGCGATCGCGGTGTGTGGTGCCGCGGACAGGCATGAAAACAGACCCGGCGCGCGTCGCTTCCGAACTCGCGTAGCCAGGCTCTCAATCGAAGACCAGGATCGAGTGGAGGGGACAATGTTGAATCTGAAGCGCAACGTGCTGAGCATGGCGCTGGCATCGGCCGTCGCGATGATGGCCCAGGCCGCCTATGCCGACGCCGGCATGGCCGCCCAGCAGGCCGAGGAAGAAGAGGCGGCCGAGAAGGAAGACGCCGAGACGCTCGACGCCATCGAAGTGGTCGGCATCCGCGCCGGCATCGAGAACGCCATCGAGACCAAGCAGATTTCCGATTCCATCGTCGAGGCCATCTCGGCGGAAGACATCGGCAAGCTTCCCGATGTTTCGATCGCCGATGCGCTGGCCCGCCTGCCGGGTGTCACTTCGCAGCGCGATCGCGGTCGCTCGACCGAGATCAACGTCCGCGGTCTCTCCGGCGATTTCGCCACCGCCACCTTGAACGGCCGCGAACAGGCCAGCATGGGCACCAATCGCGGCGTCGAGTTCGACCAGTACGCCTCGGAGTCGATGCGCCAGGTCGTCGTCTACAAGACGCCGAGCGCCAGCCTGATCGGCCAGGGTCTGTCGGCCACGATCGATCTGCAGACCGTGCGTCCGCTGGATTTCGATGATCGCGTGATCGCCGGCAACTACCGTCGCGACCAGTACAAGCTGGAAGATTCCAAGCTGTATGGCGAGCGCGCCAGCTTCGCCTACATCGACCAGAACCAGGCCAAAACGCTCGGCTTCGCGCTGGGCTACGCGTATCTGAACTCGCCGCAGCAGTCGAACAGCTGGCGCGCCTGGGGCTATGAGCCCAACGGCCAGCTCGGCGGTGTGACGATCCAGGGCCGCACGACGGATCTGGTCCGCAAGGGCATCACCGCGGCCATGGAGTACCAGCCGAACGACGATCACCGCGGCGCGCTGGACGTCTACTACTCCACCTTCGATTCCGACACCATCCAGCGCGGCCTCGAGATCGGCCTCGGCAACTGCTCCGAGAACTGCTACCTCGCCGAGCTGGTGAGCCGCAACGGCACCAACTCCACCTATCGCAACGCGCGTCCGGTGCTGCGCACCGACCAGTACGCCAGCGAAGACTCCCTGCTGTCGGTGGGCTGGAACCACGAGTACCGCATCAACGATGACTGGCGCCTTGTCACCGATCTGAGCACCTCCCGAGCCGACCGCGATGGCCGCAACTTCGAGAGCAATGCCGGCTTCGCGCCGGGCTTTGCGGGCACGACCCTGGGCGTTTCGCTGAACCCGGGCGGCTGGTACGACATGGACTTCGGCGCGGATTTCGGTGACGTCTCGCAGCTGCGCCTTTGGGATCCGGGCGGCTGGGGTGGCGACGGCTTCGACAAGCCCTACGCGATCGAGGACACCATCAACCAGGCGCGAATCGAGCTTGAACAGGGTTTCGCCGACGGTGCGATCAGCAGCATCAAGTACGGCCTGAACTTCACCAGCCGCGACAAGGATCGCTTCGCTTCCGAGGACGCACTGTGCATCCGGGCGTGCAATGACCGCGCCACCCTGCCGTATCCGTCGGGCGCGTCCTTCGGCTTCGGTTTCTTCGGTCTGCCGAACCTGCCCACCTTCGATCCGAATGGCGTTCCGTACAACCGCATCAGCCGCTTCGCCCAGAACGGTTTCGCGCGCAAGAACTTCGGCGTCGAGGAAGACATCACCACCCTGTATCTGCAGGCGAACCTCGATTCGCAGCTGGGCAGTTTCCCGATGCGCGGCAACTTCGGCGTGCAGGTGCAGCGTGCTGATCAGGAAGGCTTCGGACTTCGCACCTTCGCCGACAATGCCGCCGGCGACCCGGTGACAGCCGGCGACAGCTACACCGAGGTGCTGCCGAGCGCGAACCTGATCTTCGACGTTGCCGAAGACCAGAAGCTGCGCGTGGGTCTGGCTCGACAGCTCGCGCGGCCGCGTATCGACGACATGTCGGCCGGCTTCGGCTTCGGCATCAACCAGGCCACCCAGCGCTGGGAAGCCGGCGGCGGCAACCCCAAGCTGCGGCCGTGGATCGCCAATGCCCTGGACGTTTCGTACGAGAAGTACTTCGGCGGCAAGGGCTATGTGTCGGCCGCATGGTTCTTCAAGGACCTGAAGAGCTACGTCTACAACCAGGTGCTGCCGTTCGACTTCACCGGCCTGCCGGTGCCGACGGGCGCACAGCTGCCGCCGACCAACATCGGCACGATCAGCAGCCCCGCCAACGGCGAAGGTGGGCTCATTGCCGGTATCGAGCTGGCGGTGTCGGTGCCCTTCGATCTGCTGTGGGAGCCCCTCGAAGGCTTCGGTATGCAGGGTCACTACACGGACACCCGCACGGGCATCAAGCCGAACGGTCCGGATACGAGTGAGCCACTGCCGGGCTTCTCCAAGTACACCTCGAACATCACCCTGTACTGGGAGCGCTTCGGCTGGGGCGTGCGGGCATCGCGCCGGCACCGCTCGGAGTTCGTGGGCGAGATCCAGAACGTGTTCCTCGATCGCGAGCGGGTGCTGGTCAACCGTGAAGCGATCGTCGACCTGCAGGTCAACTACACGTTCATGGACGGTCCGCTCAAGGATCTGGCCTTCTTCTTCCAGATCAACAACCTCCGCGACAAGCCCTTCCGCACCAACTTCGGAAGCGACGAGCGTCCGCGTGAGTACGTTGAGTACGGCCGCAATGCGCTGCTGGGCGTGAGCTACAAATTCTGATGCGCTGAAGCATCACCACAGCCCCCGCGTCACCCGAAGCCCACGTCGACTCCCCGCGACGTGGGCTTCGGCTTTGTGGGGTTTGGAGATGCCGATGCCTCGGGTCAGTTGTCGTTCACGCTGCCAGCGTCCGCGCGCAAGCGAGGCCGA
>JBIJCA010000039.1:0-22523 GCA_044344935.1 Aquimonas sp.
GAACGCGGGCGTTGAACTGTCGAAGCTGCAGGCCGAGTTGGACGCCGCCTATGCGCGGTGGACCGAACTGGACGCCTAGCAGCCCGGCGCAGGCGTGCTTCACTTTCCCCTTGGGCTGCGCTACCACAGGCAGCCGCACCCGCTGAGCGGGCTCGTGGATGCTGCCAGCCGAAGCCTCCGCGTCCGGCTTCACGTTCCGGGCTGGGACAGTCCTCGTGCTTCTTGCAGTGGACCCGGTGGCCGATACAGGCTTCGCGCGCATCGCCGAGAGTGAGGTGCTGGACTTCGAGGAGGTTGCACTCGGCGTCGGGCCCGATACCCATGCGCCGTATCACGCGGAGGCCCACGGCGACCACCGCTCGACCGGAGAATCCGCTGGCGTCCCGTTGCCGCGAGCACTGCGGGCCGCATCCTCGCGAGATGGACATGCTACCCGTGCCGAACGTGCGCAGCTGTTCGACCGCGACGGAAATGATGGAGCTCCACTGGATGGCGCTGCTGCGCGACGTCGGTCCTGCTGCGGCGTCGATGCAGGGACTGCGCGGAGCCCGCTTCTGCGCTCAGCTACCGGAACGTCGACCTCAACCTGGTCAGCCTGGATGCCGGCGGACGCGTGGAGGTGGACAACGATTCCGGCCCGCAGGCGTACTACATGCAGGATCATTTCGCGCCGCGCAGCCGATCACGCTGGGCGCCCCGTTTCAGAGCACCTTGTGGTTCCGCGTGCAGGGAGCCTCAGCTAAGCCTGCTGCCCGCAACCGCGATCGCGGCGTGCGAGCGTGTTGGAGGTTTGCTGGCGGCCTGCCGTGCCGCCCTTACTCGGCGGCACTCGAAGCGCGGCCGAGTGAAACTCGCACGCCCAGCAGACGCGCGGTTTCGGGTGCGTCCAGCCGGTTGCGTGCAGCCTCCAGCAGATCGGGCAGGTCCATGCTCGTGAGCCCGGGAGCAGCCCTCAGCGCGACCCATCCGTCGCGCCCGCGACGCTTGGCGGCGTAGACGGCCGCATCGGCGAGGTCGACCACCTGTTCCCATTCGAGCGCATCGGGATCGCCGGGCAGGAAGGGCAGGGCGGCGGCGCCGACCGAGCAGGTGCAGTGCAGGGTCTCGCCGGAGTCGATCCGGAACGCGTGGCCGCGTGCGGCGGCGACGATGCGCTCGGCAAGCACGTCGGCCTGTGCCGCATCGGCCTGTCGCGCCACGACCAGAAACTCTTCTCCGCCCCAGCGGACGGCGTAGTCGGATTCGCGCACCGCCAGCGTCAGCAGCGAAGCGAACTGTCGAAGCACGCTGTCGCCGGCGGCATGCCCATAGCGATCGTTGACGGCCTTGAAGTGGTCGATGTCGACCAGCAGGAACAGCAGGTCACGCTGCAGGCCGGGTGCCGCGGGCAGGCGATACGCACGTCTGCACTGGGCGAGGTCGGCCTGCACCTGGCGCAGCAGGTAGCGGCGATTCGGCAGCCCGGTCAGGGGGTCTGTCAGCGAGGCCTGTTCAAGCTGGCTGTTGGCTTCGGCCAAGGCCTGCGTGCGGTAGTCGACAAGGGCCTCCAGCTCGCGACGGCGCGCCGCCAGCCGGCGCAGGCGCAGCTGCACCGCGAGCGCCGCCAGCAGCAGCAAGACCAGCGCGCCCAGCACCCGCAGCCAGCCCCGCTGCCACGGGGCCGGCGATATCTCGAAGGCGAACTCGGTCGGTGGGCCCCATTCGCGAAGACCGTCGCGCGCCTGCACTTCGAACACATAGCTGCCTGCGGACAGGCCGGCGAACGTGATGGGCTGGTAGGCCTGCGGCGTCGACCAATCCGTGCTCTCTCCGCGCAGCCGATAGCGGTAGCGCAGCTGCGCGCTGTGGCCCAGCCGCAGCGCCGCGAAACTGAAGCTGAGGTCGCGGGTGCCTGCAGCCAGCAGGATGCCCGGGCTGACGCGGGCTCCAGCCGCCGTCACCTGTTCAATCAGGACGCGCGGTGGCGCGTCCGGCAAGCGCTGTCGCTCGACGTGGCGAACGAGGCCGTGGCCGCTGCCGAACCACAGATGGCCCTCGCGGGTGCGCAGTGCGGCGGTCGCCGTGCCCTCCGGGTGCAGCAGACCGTCGGCTTCCGAGTAGGCCTGGACGCGCTCACCGTCGACCCGCGCGAGGCCTCGGCTGGTGTAGGCCCAGACTCGATCCTGTCCGTCGACCAGCACGCTCCACACGAAGTTGTCGGGCATTCCCTGCTCGCGGGTATAGCGCTTGACCTCACCCTCGGCGCTGCGATGGAACAGCCCGTCACCATTGCTGGCGACCCAAAGGCCCCCTTTGGAGTCGACGCCGAGATCCCACAGGATCTCGTTGCTGAAGCCCTCATCCCGGCCGAGGCGCTGCACGCTGCCGTCGGTGTGCATACACAGCAGGCCGTGGTGCAGCGATGCGAACCAGAGACTGCCGTCCAGCGTCGATTCCATCGCCAGCACGCGTGCGACCGACAGCAGCGGGTCACTCGCGGGTCGGATCTCGCCGTCCTCCAGCAGCGCGATCCCGGTCATCGTGCCGATCCAGAGACGGTCCTGGCCATCGGCACGCAGCGAACGCACCGCGTTGGCAGGAAGACCGTCCTTCTCGGTCAGCAGGCGGACGATCCCGCGGCCCTCGATCCATTCGGCGAGCCCGTGCTCGGTGCCGATCCAGGCGCGGCCCGGCGCGGGCAGCTCGATGTCGTAGACGCGCTCATCGATCAGTCCGTCGACCGCCTTCAGAACAAAGCCTTGCGCCGCATTCAGTGTGCCCTTATCCGACGGCAGCACTTGCACGCCTTCACGGGTGCCCAGCCACAGACGGCCTGAGGCGTCTTCGTCCAGCGTGCGCACGAAGTCGGCCAACAGTCCGTCTTGGCGGGTATAGCCTTCGAAGCTGCCCGCCTGATGGCGACTGAGGCCGCCGTCGCTGCCGACCCAGATCGCACCCTCGCTGTCGCGGATCACGCTGTGGTTGACCAGGCTCGAAAGTCCGTCCTGCGGCCCGTACAGGCGCAGCTCGTTTTCCGGGCCACGCAGCAGGCCACGGTTGCCGGTGACCCAGAGTTCGCCGGCGCTGTCACGGGCGATGCCGCTGATGGCCATGTTCACCGCTTGCGCCGGCAGCCCCTCCGGTACGGCGAGCTTGCTGTCGTCCAGCAGCAGCAGCCCCGAGCTGGTGCCTATCCAGACCCGTTTGCCCTCGACATGCAGGGCCGACACCACCGGCGCACTCGAAAGTGGCAGGTGCACCGATGCGTACTGGCCGGTCACAGCGAACCAGCGCAGCAGGCCGGTCGGTGTGCCGACCCAGACGCTGCCGTCGTCGTCGCGCGCCAGGCTGGTGATGTTGAGGTCCGAGATGATCGTAGCGACCTGCGGTGGATCCAGACTGTCGCCGTCGGCGACCGGTTCCAGCTGGTACAGGCCGCGTGCGCTGCCCACCAGCAGATTGGCGCCGCGCGCAGTCAGCGCCTGCACTGACTGGGTGGAGATCCCGGGCAGCTCCGGACACTGGAAGCGAACGGCACCGGGCTTGAGCGTGCACAGCCCGCGTGTGCTTCCGACCCAAACCTGGCCGTCGGCGCTGCTGGCAATCGCCTGCACCGAATTGCTGGCCAGGCCGTCAGCGGTGCTGAAGATCCGGAAATCGCGGCCGTTGAACCGACCCAGTCCACTGTAGGTCCCGACCCAGAGGTAGCCGGCGCGATCCTGATGCAGGGCAAGGACCTGCTGCTGCGGCAGTCCGTCGGCGGTGTCGTAGTGCTGCGGTCGGGCGATCGCCTCGGCGCACAGCAACAGCAGCGCCAACACGCGCAGGCACAGCCGGCCCGGGCGAGCCCGGTCGGCGTGCGGATGTGGGCGTTTCGATGGCGGCGGGAGCACGGGCGGGCGTTTCGGGTCGGACATCAGGCCAGCTTAAGCGCAGGGTGGGACGGCCCGCAAAGGTCAGCTTGTGCCGCGCGAATTGCCGCGACTGGCCGCACGATCCAGCGCGGACGATGCCCTGCCCGCGGCGTTTTCCTACACGCATTCGGGGCGATTTGCGGGCGCGATGGCGAACCTCACGGCGCAGACTCCCCGGATGTCCGATCGCACCCAACTTCAGCGGGACCTGGACGGCGCCGAGGCGCCGCTGCTCCATCTGCACGCGCGGGTCTCGATACGCCCTGACGCGTGCCGGTTCGAGCCGGGCAGCGCAGGGCACACCCTGTGGCTGCTGGAACGCGAGGCCTCGGAGCGTCGACGCTGCCGGCGGCCAATCAACGCCGAGACGATCTCATCCTTGGAGGCGGCGCCCGAACGCGGCGATACCGTGGAAGCGCGCTAGGCCTCCCGCGCCCAGCACCTCAGCGCGCAGTGAGCGGACGCGCCGTGTTCGCCAGAGTCCCCATGAGAGTGCTTCCACCCCAGGGGGCGGCATCAGCGCGTCCAAGGCGCAGCTGCAGGCGTCCCGCGGCCATAGCGCTGACGCGCTGCATCGACGATGCCCGACTCCACGGCGCCGTCGAGCTGCAGCGCCTGCAGGGCGGCGATCACCATCGACTCCGCATCCACTTCGAAGAAAGCGCGCAGGCCTTCGCGGGTATCGCTGCGGCCGAAGCCGTCGGTGCCGAGCGTGATGTAGCGCCGCGGCACGAAGGCGCGGATCAGCTCAGGCCAGGCGCGCACGTAGTCGCTGGCGGCGATGATCGGGCCACGGGTGTTGGCGAAGGCCCGGGTCACGAAGGGCTCTGCCGCATTGACGCCCAGCCGTGCCTCGCGCTCGCGGGCCATGCCCTCTCGCTGCAGCTCGCTGTAGCTGGTCGCGCTCCACACCGCCGCAGAGATGCCGAAGTCCTCGCGCAGCAGGCGCTGTGCGCGCTGCACTTCCGCGAGGATCGCACCCGAGCCCAGAAGCTGCACGCGTGCGTCTTCTGCCTGCCCGGCCGGCAGACGATACAGTCCGCGCACGATGTCATCGGCCCCGACGCCGGCCGGCAGCGAGGGCTGTGGCAAGTTCTGGTTGACCACGGTGAGGTAGTAGAAGACGTCCTCCTGCCGCTGCAGCATGGCCTGCAGGCCGTGCTCGAACAGCACCGCGACCTCGTAGGCGAAGGCCGGGTCGTAGCTGCGGCAGTTGGGTACGCAGGCGAACATCGGCAGCGAGCTGCCGTCCTGGTGCTGCAGCCCCTCGCCGTTGAGCGTGGTGCGGCCGCTGGTGGCGCCGAGCAGAAAGCCACGCGCACGCTGGTCGGCCGCCGCCCACACCAGATCACCGACGCGCTGGAAGCCGAACATCGAGTAGTAAATGTAGACCGGAAGCATCGGCACGTCGTGCGTGCTGTAGCTGGTCGCCGCGGCGATCCACGAGCTGATCGCACCTGCCTCCGAGATGCCCTCCTCCAGAATCTGGCCGCGCGTGTCCTCGCGGTAGTAGAGCATCGAGCCCAGATCCTCCGGCTCGTAAAGCTGGCCCTGCGGCGAGTAGATGCCGACCTGGCGGAACAAGCTTGCCATGCCGAAGGTGCGGGCCTCGTCGGCGACGATCGGCACGATGCGCGGGCCGAGTGCGGCATCCTTCAGCAGGTTGCCGAGCATGCGCACCGCCGCCATCGTGGTCGACATCTCCTTGCCGTCGGCTTCAAGCGCGAAACCCGCCCACTGCGCGCGTGGTGGCACCGCGAGCTGCGTGCTGGCCTGCTGCCGGCGGCGCGGCAGATAGCCGCCCAGCGCCTGCCGGCGCGCGTGCAGGTAGCGCAGCTCAGGGCTGTCTTCGGCGGGCCGGTAGAAGGGCAGGGCGTCCAGATCCTCATCGCGCAGCGGCAGTCCGAAACGATCGCGAAAGGCGCGCAGATGCTCGACGTCGAGCTTCTTCTGCTGATGCGTGGTCATGCGCCCCTGACCCAGGCTGCCCATGCCATAGCCCTTCATGGTCTTGGCGAGAATGACCGTTGGCTGGCCGCGGTGAGCCACGGCTGCGGCGTAGGCGGCATGCAGCTTGCGCACATCGTGGCCACCGCGGCGCAGGCGGTCGATGTCGGCATCCGACAGGTCCGCGACGATTGCGGCCAGCTCCGGCGACTGCGCGAAGAAGCGCTCGCGGTTGTAGGCGCCGTCGTTCGCCGAAAGCGTCTGGAACTGGCCGTCGACCGTCTGCGCGAACGCGCGCAGCAGCTCGCCGGTGGCATCGCGTGCGAACAGCAGGTCCCAGTCCGAGCTCCAGAGCACCTTGATCACGTGCCAGCCGGCGCCGGTGAACAGGGCTTCGAGCTCGTCGACGATGCGGCCGTTGCCGCGCACCGGGCCGTCCAGACGCTGCAGGTTGCAATTGATCACGAAGCTCAGGTGATCGAGGCCCTCGCGGGCGGCCAGGCCCAGTGCACCGATCGACTCCGGCTCGTCCATCTCGCCGTCGCCGAAGAAGCCCCACACGCGGCGCTGCCCGCCTTCGCGCAGGCCGCGGTCGTGCAGGTAGCGCAGGAAGCGCGCCTGGTAGATCGCGTTGATCGGACCCAGGCCCATCGATCCGGTCGGGAACTGCCAGAAACCCGGCATCAGCCAGGGGTGCGGATAGGAGCTGAGGCCCTCACCGCCGATTTCGCGGCGATAGTGGTCGAGCTGGGCCTCGCTGAGATGGCCTTCGAGAAAGGCGCGCGCATACACGCCGGGCGCGGAGTGCGGCTGGAAGAACACGAGATCGCCGCCGTCGGCGTGGCCGTCGCCCTTGAAGAAATGCTGGAAGCCGACCTCGAACAGGTCCGCTGCCGAAGCGTACGAGGCGATATGCCCGCCCTGCTCCAGGCCATCGCGGTTGGCGCGCATCACCATGCTCATGGCGTTCCAGCGCAGGGCCGCATTGAGCTTGGCCTCCAGCGCCTCATCGCCCGGATACGGGGGCTGCTGTGCCAATGGAATCGAGTTGCGGTAAGGCGTGACCCGCGCTCGGGCGGACTGCACGCCGCGCCCCAGTGCGTGATCGGCCAGGCGATCGAACAGGAACTGCGCGCGTTCGCGGCCTTCGCGTGCGACCAGCGCATCGAAGGCATCCAGCCACTCGCGGGTTTCGGTCGGATCGATATCGGCCTGGCCGTGGCTGGCCGAGATCAGATGGCCGGAGGCATTGAAGCGGGACTGCATGCGGGGCTCGCTGGACGCTGAATCGAGGCGCGCAGCCTGCCGCGTGCCCGTCGCGATGTCACCTGCTTCTGCAGCGGTCCCGACAGTGCATGTCCGGAGATCGGCAGCACTCGCCACGAATTCGCACGCCATAGGGTGGGCCCTGGCCCACCATGGTCTCCATGCCGCATCACGCTGCGTGTCCGCTGGCAATCGAGGCTGGCGCGAGCGCGCCAAAACGAAAGGCCCCGGCTTGCGCCGGGGCCTTCGTCTGAAACTGGTGGGCAGTACAGGGATCGAACCTGTGACCCCTACCATGTCAAGGTAGTGCTCTACCGCTGAGCTAACTGCCCGTCGATGCGGGCCGCGAACTCTAGCACAGCGGTTTCGTCGATCACAACGCCCGGCAGTGAATGCGCCGCGCCGGGCGGACGGGTTCAGGCCATCTGGCTCTCGACGAAGTCCCAGTTGACCAGATTCCAGAAGGCTTCCACGTACTTGGCGCGGGCGTTGCGGTAGTCGACGTAGTAGGCGTGTTCCCACACGTCGCAGGTCAGCAGGGCGCGATCGTCGCCGGTCAGCGGGGTGGCGGCGTTCGAGGTCGACACCAGCGCCAGGCTGCCGTCCGGACGCTGCACCAGCCAGGCCCAGCCGGAGCCGAAGGTGGTCAGTGCCGTCTGGGTGAACTTTTCCTTGAAGGTCTCGAAGCTGCCGAAGGCCGCATTGATGGCATCGGCCAGCTTTCCGGTCGGGGCGCCGCCACCGTTCGGCTTCAGGCAGTGCCAGTAGAAGGTGTGGTTCCAGACCTGGGCGGCGTTGTTGAACATGCCGCCGCTGCTGGACTTGATGATCGCTTCCAGGTCCTTGCCCTCGAACTCGGTGCCGGCGATCTGGTTGTTCAGGTTGGTGACATACGTCTGGTGATGCTTGCCGTAGTGATAATCGATGGTCTCGGCCGAGATGTGCGGGACAAGAGCGTCGCGGGCGTAGGGCAGGGCTGGCAGTTCGATGGCCATGACGGTTCCTTCTGGCGAGCGTTTGGAGGGAGGATAGGTGCAGGGTGCCCGCACGGGGCTTGGGGCCGGCGGGCCACGCAGCGCTTGCCGCCACGATCGCGCTGTCGCGGAATCACTGCGCGGCCGGCTGGTGTGGGAAAATTGTAGCAAGTCGACTGCGTGACCCGTTTGTGAGGGCTGCCCGGTCGCCTCCACTTTCCTTTTCCGCATGCCACAGCCCGCGCCCCGACGGGCCGTGATGGAGCCCGAATGAACGCCACCGTAGACCGCATCAAAGCCCTGCTCGCCGACCACCCGATCCTGCTCTTCATGAAGGGCACGCCACAGTTCCCGATGTGTGGCTTCTCTTCGCGTACCGTCGAAGCGCTGAAGGCCTGCGGTGCCAAGTTCCATTCGGTGAACGTGCTGCAGGACCCGGAAGTGCGCGCCAACCTGCCGCGCTTCTCGAACTGGCCGACCTTCCCGCAGCTGTTCATCAACGGCGAGTTGATCGGGGGCTGCGACATCACCCTCGAGCTGCACGAAGCCGGCGAGCTGGGGCGGATCGTGGCCGAAGCGCAGAAGCCGGCATGAGCGAGGCTGCAAAGCCGCTCTCGGGCCGTTCGATCCTGGTCGTCGGCGCGCACGGTGGGTTCGGTTCCGAGGTGGCGCGTGCGGCCGGTCGCGCCGGTGCGCAGGTGGTACTGCTGGGTCGCCGCGTGCCCAAGCTGGGCCAGGTCTACGACCAGTTGGTGGCCGACGGCTCGCCGGAGCCCGCGATCTACCCGCTGGACCTTGAAGGCGCGACTCCGGTCGACTACGAGCAGCTGGCCAACACCCTGCGCGCTGAACTCGGTGGACTGCACGGCGTGCTGCACGCAGCTGCCGACTTCAAGCACTTGGCTTCGATCGAGAACAGCGAGCCGCTGGACATCGCCCGCGCCATCCACGTCAACCTGACCGCGCCGCTGATGTTGAGCCGCGGCCTGCTGCCGCTGTTGCGCGAGAGCGGCAGCGTCGAGCGACCGTCCTCGCTGGTGTTCATGCTGGAAGACCTCGATCGCGTCAGTCGTGCTTATTGGGGTGGCTACGGCATCGGCAAGCACGGACTGGAGGGCGCTTTCCGCATGCTCGCGCAGGAGCTCGAAGGCTCGACGGTGCGGGTCAATGCGGTGCGGCCGTCGCCCACCCGCACCAATCTCCGCTCGCGCGCCTACTTCGCCGAAGACCCCGGCCTGCTGCCGCCGGCCGCGGAGCGTGCGCCGGCAATCCTTGCCCTGTTCGACACCGGTCCGGACGCAGCCCACGGCGAAGTGCGGGTGCCGTGACCACGCTCTCGGCGGCGATCCTGTTGTTCATGATCCTGGACCCGCTGGGCAATGTTCCGATCTTCCTGAACCTGCTGAAGACCCTGCCGCCGGCCCGTCGGCGCTGGGTGCTGGCGCGCGAGCTGCTGATCGCCCTGGTCGTGCTGTTCGCTTTCCTCTGGGGCGGCCAGCACATTCTCTCGGCCATGCATCTGCGTCAGGAGTCGGTGGCGATCGCCGGCGGCATCGTGCTGTTCCTCATCGGCATCAAGATGATCTTCCCTACGCCCGAGGGCCTGTTCGGCGAGACGCCTGAAGGCGAGCCCTTCATCGTGCCGCTGGCGATTCCGCTGATCGCCGGTCCCTCCGGGATGGCCGCGGTGATGCTGATGTCCAGCAATGAGCCGGAGCGCATGGGCGATTTCAGCCTGGCGCTGTTCCTGGCCTGGCTGGCGACCGCGGTGATCCTGTTCTCCTCGACTTATCTCTACCGCCTGCTCGGTCGCCGTGCGCTGGCCGCGATCGAGCGGCTGATGGGCATGCTGCTGGTGGCGCTGTCGGTGCAGATGTTCCTGGACGGTATCGGTGCCTATCTGGCGCGCAACGCGGCCGGCGGCTGAAGTTCAGTCCGATAACTTTTGCCACGCGGGTTTCATCGACGGCGGGCATGGTGTGCGTGACACGGAGACAGTCATGATCTGGAAGACGCTGGATGGACAGCCACCACAGGTAATCGCCCATCGCGGCGCCAGCGGGCTCTTGCCCGAGCACACCCTGGTCGCATACGCGCTGGGGCTGGGGCAGGGGGCTGATGTGATCGAGCCCGATCTGGTGCCAACCCGTGACGGCGCGCTGATCGCCCGCCACGAACCGAACCTCGCGCGAAGCAGCGACGTGTTCGATCGCGGCGAGTTCTCGCATCTCAAGCGCGGCGGCGACTGGTGGAGCACAGACTTCACGCTTGACGACGTCCGCCGCCTGCGTGCGCGCCAGCCCTTCGAAGGTCGCAGCGATCGCCACGACGGCCATCACGGCGTGCCGAGCTGGCATGACCTGTTGGACTGGGCCGCGCAGGCGGCGCTGGAGCGTGGCCAAGTCGTCAGCCTCTATCCGGAGCTCAAGCATCCGGCGCGTTTCGCCGAGCTGGATCTCGACCCTGTGGCCCCGTTCGCCGAGTCGGTGCACTCGCTGCCCTCGGGCGTCGAAGTCCGCGTCCAGTGTTTCGAAGTCGAGGCGCTCAAGCGCGTGCACCAGGGCACCCGCTTGCCTTGCGCCCTGCTGCTGGAAGCGGGTGCGGACTGGCGCGCCGCCATCGCCGAACACGGCGCCTGGCTGTGGGGTCTCGGCGTCGACAAGCGTCTGCTGTGGGACGCGCCCGGCCGCGCGAGCGGTCTGGTCGAGTCCGCGCACGCAGCCGGCCTGCGCGTACATCCTTGGACCTACCGCGACGACCGCGTCGGCGAGGGCTACACCGAAGTGAGAGACGAGCTTCGAGCGGCCTTCAGGCTCGGCGTGGACGCCGTGTTCTGTGACTTTCCGGCCACCGGCGTCGAGGTGCGCGAGAGTTTGCGTATGGCTGAGCTCTGACCGATTGCGACCTGCCAGTCGCTACTCCTGATCCAGATTCAGTCGCACGCCCTTGATGCTGTTGCTGACCACGCTGACATTGAAACGTGGGCGGCCCTGGCGACGCTTGACCAGCACATCTTCGCCATCGTCCACCTCGACGCGATAGTCCTCGCCGATCGCTTCGCGCAGCACATCGCGCACGCGCCGCGCGACAGCGTTCTCGCTGGTGCGATGCTCGACCGCGATCCGCACTTCGGTGGCCGCGCCGTCCTTGGGAGTGAAGGCCAGCATCAACTCACCGCTGGACTCGGCATTGCCGCTGAACTGCAGCCGCCATTTGTTCTCGATCGGCGCGGCCTGGGTCAGGCTGGAGAGCAACAGAAGCATCAGCAGAACGTTGAGTCGCATGCTCGGGTTCCTTGGTGTAGCGCTGCGGGTGAGTGGTCGGTGCATCATCGCTCCGAATGCCCCGCCTCGTCATAGCCCCCGCGGGCGAAAGCGGCGGGCTTGATCTGGTCGACAAAGGCACGGGCCTGGGGGCTCAGGTACTTGCCCTTGCGGATCACCACGCCATAGCTGCGCGGCGGAAAGTACTCGCGCATGTTGTGCACGAACAGGCGCTGGCGGTCGGCCTCGTTGATGCAGATGCTGGTGACGATGCTGATGCCGAGCCCCATCGCCACGTACTGCTTGATGACTTCCCAGCCGCCCACCTCCAGTGCGACGGTGTAGGGCACCTTGCGTTGCTGGAAGATCAGGTCGACCAGCCGGTAGGTGGTCAGGCGTTTTGGCGGCAGGATCAGCCCGTAGGGCGAAAGGTCTTCGAGCGTCGGGTGCTTCGCGCGCGCCAGCGGATGGTCGGGCGGCGTGATCAGCACCGGATCGAAGGAATAGAGCGGCGCATAGTCGATGTCGTTGGGCACGTCGAGCATCGAGCCCACCGCAAGGTCGACCTCGTCGGAGCGGATCAGGGCCAGCCCATCCTTGCCGGTGACGTTGTGCAGGCGCAGCTGGACCTCGGGGTGGCTGCGACGAAACTGGGCGATCAATTCGGGCAGCAGATAGAGGATGGTCGAGGCGCCGGCGGCGATGTTGAGTTCGCCGCCTTCCAGCCCCTTGAGCCGGCTCTTGAACTCCGTCTCCAGGCCATCCAATCCATCGACCAACGGGCGCGCCAGTTCGTACAACACCTGGCCTTCGCGGGTCAGATTGAGGCGCCGACCGTGGCGCTCGAACAGGCTGAAACCGAGCTCGCTTTCGAGTGCGCCGAGCTGCAGCGAGACCGCGGGCTGGCTCAGGAACAGGGCCTCGGCCGCGCGCGTCACCGAGCCCAGACGCGCGGCGTGGCAGAAGGCGCGCAGCTGCTTGAGCCGACTGCCCTTGTAGTAGAAGCGAGCGGGCGACTTGCTCATCGCCGCTCGGACGTCACGCGCTCTCGAACGCGTCGGCGGTGGCCTGCGCCTGCCACCAATGGCCTAGCTGGCGCAGCCCCTCGATGACACTGACGCGAGGCTGGTAGCCGAAGTCGCGACGCGCCGCAGTGATGTCGTAGAAGTGGGTGGTCGATAGCTGTTCGGCGAGAAAGCGCGTCATCAACGGCTCACCCTTCAGCGGCAGAACGGTCCAGGTGGCTTCCATGGCGGCGCCGATCCAGTAGGCGGCGCGGAACGGCAGCAGGTTCTTGACGATCGGTGCGCCGGCGGCCTGCAGCAGACCATTGACGATCTCTGAAATCGGCTTGGGCTCGCCGTTGGAAATGAAGTAGGCCTTGCCGGCGCAGCGCGCGCCAGGGCTGCCGTGCAGCGTGTCGAACGCGTCCAGGTGGGCCTGGGCGGCATTGTCGATGTAGGTCGTGTCGATCTTGTTCAGCCCATCGCCGACGAAGCGCAGCCGCCCGGCCCGGGCGCGCTCGACCATGCGCGGCAGCAGGTGGTTGTCGCCGGGGCCCCAGATCAAGCGCGGGCGCAGCGCAACGGTCAGCAGGTCCGGTCCGTTCGCTTCCAGTACCGCTTCTTCGGCAATCCGCTTGGTCGCCGGATACCAGGCCTTGAAGCCCGTGGCCAGCGGCACCCGCGACTCCGAAAGTCCCGCGACCGGTGTCGAGGCCTGATGAGTGACGCTCGGCGTGCTGGTGTAGACCAGCGTGCGCACGCCATTCAGCCGGCAGGCCGCGATCACATTGCGAGTGCCGCGCACGTTGGCGTCGAAGTAGTCGCGGAAGCTGCCCCAGGCGCCAGCCTTGGCGCCGACGTGGAAAATCGCATCGACGCCGGCGCTGGCCTCGGCCAGGGCGTCGAAGTTGGCGAGGTCCGCCTGGACCTGACGCACGCCGAGCGCGGCTAGGCCCGGATAGAGTCCGCGATTGAAGCTGACAACAGAGAGGCCGCGGTTGACCAGTCGTGAGCAGATCGCCTGCCCCAGAAAGCCGCCGCCGCCGGTGACCAGAATCTTCATGCCTTGCCCCTGCCGAGGATGTCGGTGGCCCAGCGCGCCAGCGCTTCGCGGCCTATCTTGGCATTGTGCCGGATGTCGACCGGAAAGCCCGGATGGAAGAGTACGCGCTGGATGCTGCGGGTGTGCGGGTGATGCCCGCACATGTTCAGCAGCTCGGCCTCGATGGCCGATGGCTCTCGGCGCACGCCGGGCTTCAGTTCGACGCACAACACCGGTGTCTGCGCGCCGGGCGCGCCGACGCCGACCAGCGCGGTGCGGCGCACGTCCGCGTGGGTGTTGAACACCGGCTCGACCTGCTCGGTATAGAGCGGGCCGACAGAGGTTTCGACGCGCTGGCTCTTGCGTCCGCAGAACCACAGCCGGCCCCCCTGATCGAACCAGCCGAGATCGCCCATCCGGTGGACGATGCGCTCGCTGCCGTCGGACAGGTGCTCACGGATCTTCGCCAGCCGCGTGGCGGCCTCGCGTTGGAAGTAGGCGTCGGTGGCGCTCGGGCCGGCCACCGTGATCTCGCCAATCTCGCCCTGGGCGAGTTCGCGCGCTTCGCTCCACTCGGTGAGGCCGGCATCGGTGATCGCGATGATCCGAACCGTGTTGGCTGCAACGGGGCGCCCCACGCAGGTGCCGGCGCCAGCCTCGGTGGCGGCACGCGTCTCGGCCAGCTCGCGGCCTTCGATCACGGCCACCGGCAGGCATTCGGTGGCGCCGTAGGGCGTCCAGATCTGCGCATCGGCCGGCAGCATGGCCTGCATGCGCTTCACCACCGCGAAGGGCACCGGCGCGCCGGCCGAGGTCACGCGTTTCAGGGTCGGCAGGGCAATGCCGTGCTGCTCGCCATATCGCGAGAGTGTGTCCAGCAGGGCCGGCGAACCGAACATCTGGCCGACGCCGAACTCGTGGATCGCCGCGATGAGCTTCTTCGGGTCCGCTTTGGCCGGGCGCGTCGGGTCCATGTCCGGAATCACGCTGGTCAGGCCCAGTGCCGGGTCGAACAGCGCGAAGGGCGGGAAGGTTGGCAGGTCGACGCCGCCGGGCTCGATGCCGAAGGCGCTGCCTAGCAGATCGATCTGGGCGACGAAGTGGCGGTGCCGGTAGACCACACCCTTCGGCACGCCAGTCGATCCGGAGGTGAACAGGATGGCAGCGACCTCATCAGGTGCAGTGTCCGCCAGCTGCGGCCCGGCGTCTGCACCGAGCGCCTCGACTTCGGCCAGGCTGTGCCCGCCGAAAGGAAAGCGTCGGCCGACCGTGACCACATGCCGAACATGCCCTCGGCCCCAGCCAAGCAGCACGCGCGCCAGCTGTGCCAACGGAATGCCGATGAAGCCCGCAGGCGCCGATTCGTCGAGGCATTGCTTGAGCGCGCGACGGTCGATGCCGGGGTCGATCAGCACCGGCACTGCGCCCGACTTGAACAGGGCGAACATCAGCAGGAAAAGTTCCGGCGAGGGCCGCACCATCAGCGCAGTGCGTACTCCACGGCCGATGCCGATCTTCGAAAGGCCCGCCGCGATCGCATCGCTGCGCCGGTCGAGTTCGGCATAGCTCAGGGCGAGCCCGTACTCCGCGCTGCCGTCGGCGCGCCGGCCCGAAGGACAGCGGATGGCGATCTGGTCCGGGCGCTCGTGCGCCAGCCGCGGCAGACTTGCGGCGATATTGCAGGGGGAAGTCATGGTCCCGATTCTAGCGGCCGGACCCGTCGTGCAGGTGCGAGTGCCATGGCCGCCGAAGAACCCGCGCCAGCCGCGGGTCCTTCGGTGAAGGCGGCCTTCGCCCCAGAACGTGCCAGAGGCCCGAACGTCACAGCGATGGCGTTCGGAGGTGGCCGCAGCAGGCGGATCGGCTTCTCGCCTGCGCTCAGTCCAACTGACACTGCTGCGGGCCGCCGCCGATGGGCGTCGGCGGCTCGCCCGCTTCGAAGCCGCTGCGGTGGATCAGCGCGATCGGAGCGCTGTCGAGGCGGATCTCGTCCAGATAGAAACCGGGTTCCTCGGACGCCGGATCGGACGAGAACACCCAGCGGATCTGCACCGTCTGCCCCTCGAAGGCGCTGAGATCACTGCTGTAGCTGAGGAACTGGCCACCGCTGCTGCCGCTGAATGCGCCCTGGCTGGCTGGGAACTGGCAAGCGTTGACCGGCGGATTACCGGTGTCGGCGAAGCTGCCGGGGAAGCCGCCTGCGGGCGGCAGGCTGGCCCAGCTCTGACCGCCGTCGGCCGAGATCTGGGTGACCACGCCATCCCAGTTCTGTTCGAGCGCATAGCGCGCCTTGTAGGTCAGGGTGGCGTCGGCCCCCAGCGACATCGGCGGCAGCGTGAGTGACGCGCAGGTGTCACTGGCGTAGTTCTGTCCGTCCGGGGCGTTGTGATAGCTGAAACTGCCGTCGCTGGCGACCGTGGAGAACTGCCACGGCGCCTGCAGTCTCGCGTAGCTGCGGGTGTCGACGTTGTCGAGGAAGCTGCTCGCTGACGGGCCTGCGGCGGGTGAGGGCGTAGCCGCGAGAACCTTCGGGTCACTGCGACGGTTGTTGTTCGCGTCGGCGGCACTGACGCGATAGAAATAGGCGCGATCGGGCAGCACGGCGCTGTCGAGGAAGTCGGAGCTCGGATGGCCGTCGGCCAGTACGGTGGACGTCTGGAAATCGGGCCGATCAGAACGTTCGATCCGGTAGCTGATCCCGGTGGCCAGCGGACAGCGACTCTGTGCCGCCGTCCAGTCGACTGCGACGCCGCAGGTCGCGCGGTTGCCATTGGCGGATGCGTCCGCCATCGAGAACTCCGGCGTCAAGGTGCAGGCGGCCGCCGAAACCGCATCGACGCAGGTCGACACCTCGCCTTCGACGTCACCGCCGATCGCGCGCAGTTTCCACGCATAGCCGTAGCCGCCGACCGTGCTGGTGTCGGTGAGGGGTGAGCTGGTGCCGTGGGCCACCATGCGGAAGCGCTTGGGATCCGCCGTGGCGCAGCTGCCGTCGGCGCGGTAGAGCTGGTAGCCCTGGGCGCCCGCCACGGCGTTGAAGCTGATGTCCACGCCGGTCAGGCCGTTGGCCGCCACGCTGAGGCCGGCTGGCGCGGGCAGCGCCGGCGCATCCGGCAGCCCGAGGGCGCCACTCACCGCCAGGCCATAGCCCTGACGGAGACTGCCCGTGACGACGTCGCCGGGGACGTTGAAACCCCGCACGCGAACGGTGTAACTGCCCGCCGCGGGTGCGGTGAACCGCACCTGTTCGACGGTGTTGCGGCGATCGGCCGTACCGCCCGTGGTCGACACGCCGGCGGTGAACACATTGCCGAGATACAGACTCGCGTCGGGGCCGACCACTTCCAGATCGAGATCGTTGACCAGAGTGATGGCGGCTCCGGCGGATGCTGCCGGATCGAACCAGGTCAGGGTGAAGCGGAGCTCCTCGCCTGCAGCGACGTTGGCGAGCGTGTAGGCGTGGACATCGCCGGTCACCAGGCCCGCGTCGTCGCTGCGCTCGAACAGGCGCAGACGGCGGCTGTCGGCGGGCCCGCCCGCGAGACCGCTGTTGAAGAACAGGCTGTGTTCCAGCCACAGACGGCCCCAGCCAAAGGTGTTGTTCGGCCAGGTGCCGGCCGATTCGATCGCCCTCGTGCTGTTCAGCAGCAGCGCTTTCATCACTACCGCGCTGGGCACGAGGCTGTCTTCCGCGCTGCGCGCGCCGCGCGGGTAGAAGCCGTCAGCGAAGTACTGCCGGGCCAGCGCTGCCGAGCCGGTGATGGTCGGCGAAGCCATCGACGTCCCCGACTTCGATGAAGTCACGCCGCTCTCGACGGCCTCGCCGTTGTTGGTGTCGCCCGCAGCGGACACGGTGGCGCTGCCGGGCGCCACGATGTCCGGCTTGATGCGGTTGTCGTCGGTGGGGCCGCGGCTGCTGAACGAGGCGATGCCAAGGCTGTTGCCATTCCCCAGCGCACCCACGGTCAGCCCGTTCTTGTTGTTGCCGGGCGAGCCCACCGTATTCGCACCGGCACCCGAGTTGCCGGCGGCGATCACCACCAGCAGCTCACGCAGCCGTCGGGCGGCGGCATCGACGTCGATGTCGCTGCCGCCGTAGGCGCCGGCCGAGTCTGAGCCCCAGCTGTTGTTGTGCACCCCCGCGCCGCCGGCCTGGGCCTGCGCCAGCGTGCCCTGCAGATTGGTGATCGACAGGCAGCCGCTGGGGTCGTTGCCGATGTCCTGGAACAGAATCTGTGCGTTCGGCGCCATGCCGTCGCCCACCGTCTGCAGACCGGCCGGGGGTAGAGGCGTCGCCAGCGTGCCGCGGTCGCCCGCCACCGTTCCGGCGACGTGGGTCCCGTGGAAGCTGGTGGGAGCCGAGGTGGGTGTGCAGCGGTTGTTGTTGTCGAAGGCGGTCGCGCCCGGCTGCACCCAGTAGGCGAACACCTTGGCCAGGGGGTGGGTCGCACCGAGTGCCGGCGGCAGCGGACTGTCGGCAGGGGTGATGAAGCGACGCGGGCCTTGGCCGTCGCCGAAGTCGATGTCGGTGAACCAGTCCTCGTTGCGATCCATACCCGAGTCGGCAACGGCCACGATCTGGCCGCTTCCGCTCAGGCCGCGGCCGAAGATCGGGGTGCCCGCCACTGCCGTGGTGTTGTTGCCCTGCATGGGCCCCAGCGCATTCTGATTCCACAGTTGCGGGCGGGGCGCCGGCGCGATCCAGGCGATGCCTTCGATCGACAGCAGCGCGTCCATATCGACCGCGGCTGCGCCACTGGCGTCGAGCAGCAGCCAAGGCTCGGCGGTGCTGCCGCCGGTTTCGATCCACTTCAGCGCCGGCGCCAGTTTGGCGATCGCCGCCCGCGCCACATCGGCGGATTCACCGCGATGCAGTCGCAGCTCTATACGGCCGTCGACAGCGTCCACCGCCAGGGCATTCGCGCGGTTGGCGGGCCACAGGGCGGGATCCATCCGCAGCAGGCTGGGTTCGGGACCCGCGAAGCGCAGAGCGCTGTCAGCGCGCAGCACGCGCAGCGAATGTCCGTTCAGACGCACGCGCCAAGCATTGTGCGGCAGGTATTCCAGCGCCTCGATGCCGCGTTCGGCCATCCACTTGAGCGGCGCCTCGGCGTCCGTCTGGAACTGCAGCAGCGCGAAGCGTGAGCCCGCGCTCTCCGGCATGCCGAGGCTGCGCGCATCGAGCTGTTCCCACTGCGGATCGAAAATGCCGGCACGCGACAGGATCAGATCAGTCCTGGACTGCGCCAGCGCCAGCGCTTCAATGCTGGGGGGCTGCGGCGTTGCCAGCCGCGGCGAGGTCTGAGCGAGTGCGGTGGTGCTGGCCATGGCGGCTGCCAGCGCGATGCACAAGCGAGTGCGTCGCGGGCGGAACGAGATGTCTGACACGATTGGAGTCTCCCCGGAGTGATCCGGCCTTCCCCGGCCGGTTGATGCGATGCGGCGCTGGCCGCAGTGGCGAACCATGCGCCTTGGGCTGAACGGGGCTGACCTTGCCCGGCCCCTCAGCTCGCCCGGCAGGCTAGCGCGTTGGCACCGGGGCGGCTACGGCGCGTGCGCACGCATGCGTCAATGCGCGATGCGTTCGACGGTTTTCGAGCGGAGTCTTCGAGTGTCCGCCGGCCTTCAACGCGCGCCCGCTGAACCGGCGCTGTGACGCACAGTTCGGTGCAGGCGCAGCCCGTCGCAGAGAACCCCGCCGCTTGCGGGGCTCGAGAGCCCGCGATTCAGGGGCCTGAACCCCGCCACTCCAGCCCGACCATGTAGCTGCGCGGCGCGCCCGGGAAGTAGCGGCGTTCGCCGAAACCGAAGTCGGCACGCTCGGCGTAGCCGATGTCGCCGAGGTTGCGGATCGCAGCACTCACACGCCAGCCTTGAACGAGTGCGCGCGACCAGCGCAGATGGACGAGATCGTGACCTGAGTGCCAGAAGGTGTTGCCGGCATCGGCGAAGTATCCGCCCTGATGCTGCCACTCCAGCTCGAACTCGCCGAGGCCATCGAAGTCGCGGCGCAGACGCAGGCCGCCCAGCCATTCGGGCGCGGTGTCGACGCGGTTGCCGCGGCGGATGGTCTCGCCGCCGCCCAGCGCGCGCTCGAAGCGGTAGGTCTGCTCCGACCAGGTGAGGTTGGAATCCAGCTGAACCTCCAGCGGCAGGCGCACTGTCAGCTCCAGCTCGACGCCCAGATGCCGGCTGCGGCCGTCGCCGAGATTGAAGCCCGCCGAATCGCGGAAGATGCTGCCGCGCTTGTCCATCGCATACACGACGCCCTCGATGCGGCCGCCGGGCAGGGGCAGGCCACCGCCGATTTCCAGCGACTCCGCACGCTCGGGCCCGAGATCCGCCACCGCCTGCCCGCGCTGCAGGCGATACAGCTCGCCCACTTGCGGCGCGCGGAAGGCGCTGGCTGCGCGCAGGAACAGCCGGCGTCCGCGCTCATCCACGCGCAGCAGGCCGAGATTGGCGGTGGGGCGGGTGAAGCGGTCGCTGCGGTCCTCGGGGCGCTGATACAGGCAGCCGCCGAAGCCGCAGGCGCTGCCGCTCTCGGTGAGGTTGCCGCTGTCCATGCGGTTGTCGTAGCGGTAGCCGATCGACTCGACGCGCGCGCCGCTCTGCAGGCTCCACAGCGCGCCGAGCGCTGCGTCCCATTGGACGAAGGCCGCTGCATTGTCGGAGCGCACGCGGTAGTCGTAGTGACGGCCCGCGGGGCGGATCGCGTTCTGCGCGGCCGTGCCGGTGGTGAGCGGCTGGGCCTGCCGCTGCAGCAGATCGCCCCGCGCGAATTCAAGGTCGATACCGCTGCGCAGTGCACCGCCCAGCGCGGCCACGCCCAGCTGCAGGCCGAGGCTGTCGCTGCCGTTGTCCTCGATCGGCTTGCCCAGAAGGAAGTGCTGGATGAACTCGCCGCGATCGCTGCGCGCGTAAGGCGTCAGCGTGAGATCGACCGGGTCGAGAGCGAACCGCCAGCGTCCCGACAGCCGCGCCGACTGCGCCTTGCGGTAGGCCTCGGGATTCGGATTGAGCCGTCGGCGCGCATCGGCGAAGGCGCGGTCACCGGTGATGTAGCCGGCGGTGTCCTGGTCCAGGGCCTGCGCCGAGAACAGGAATTCCGGCGCGCCCGGCGCCTGCGGCAGCGCGAACTGCGCGAGCAGGCGCTGCTGGGTGTAGCCCTCGTCCTCGCGGAAGCTGCCGCTGTCGGTGGCCGAGAGATCGATGCGCACGGGCCGCGCCTCGCTGCCGCCGGTAAGGCCGGCGATCAGCTGTGTGTAGTCGAAGCTGCCGGTACGCAGCGCCACGCGCGCCGGTGCGTCGCGGGGCGGTGCGCGCAGTTCGATCACGCCGTGCAGGGCGTTGCTGCCGTGCACCGCAGTGCCGGGGCCGCGCAGCACCTCGATGGCCCCGGCGAGTTCGATCGGCAGCTCGAACAGCTGGTTGACGTTGCAGAAGCCGGCCGGGCGGATCGGAATGCCCTGTTCGAGTACGAGGAAGGCGCCGCAGGCGCCGGTGCCAGTCAACACCGGCGAGCGGATCGCCAGCAGCTGTTCTTGACCGCTGCCGCGGCTGGCCCAGGCGCCGGGCACGCGGGCGAAGGTCTCCTGCGCGTGCTGGGGAGCGATGCGATCAAGCGTATCGGCATCGAGGCGCGAGGCCGACACGCTCTCGGCCGCCGCCGAGCGTGGCGCGCGCGCGCTGACGTGGATGGCATCGAGCGCCGCGGGGTTTTGCACGGCCAGCAGCAGGGGCAGGGCGATCAGCACGGAGGTCTTCGCGGAGTGTGGGCAGCCGCGGAGACTAGCCGCGGCGAAGTGGTCGCCACGGCAAGGCCCGCAGCTGCGCGTGGACCTCCTCGGCCCAGCGCGCATGTCCGAGTTCGGACGGGTGAAAGCCATCGCCGGCGAACAGTACGGGCGCGGGCTCGATGTGGATCGGTGAATGCAGGGCTTCGCACCGCCTTGCCGCGGCGATGCCGAGCGCCTCCAGCCGCCGACTGCGTCCACCCAGCCACGCGCGCAGCGGCTGCGGCAGCAGCGGAAATGCCTGCATCGGCGGGATGCCGAGCAGCACGATCTGCGCCTGCGGCGAGTGCGCGAGCAGGTCCGACAGCAGGACGTCGATCGACTGCGCAAAGCGGCGCCCGTGCGTCAGCCCGGTGACATCGTTGACGCCGACCGAGACCAGAATCAGATCGAAAGCGTCGCGTTCGATGGTCGGCAGCAGGCGCTCGCGCAGGCTGCGCGCGGTGGCGCCGTTCTTCGCGAGGATGCGCCACTCCACGCGCAGCTGATCCGCGTCGGCAATCAACCCGGCCAGACGCACCGGCAGGGTGTCTGCAATGCGCGCGATGCCCACGCCCTCGAAAGGCGAGTCGCCCAGCGCGAGCAGGCGCAGTCGTGGCGCATGGGCCTCGCCGGCATAGCCTTCGCGTGCGCCTTCGGCGGCCGCCGGGCGTGGCGCCGAGCGCTTCAGCCACAGCGCCTGCGGCAGCATCAGCGGCAGGGCTGACCAGAACAGGGTGCTGCGCGCGAAAAGACGGAACACAGGCGCGATCAGTTGAGGTCGATGAGCACCGGCGCATGGTCGGAGGGCCGCTCCCAGCTGCGCGGCTCGCGATCGATGACCGAGCTTCTGCATCGCGCCTTCAGCGCCTCGGAGACGAGGACCAGGTCGATGCGCAGGCCAAGGTTGCGGCGGAAGCCGGCGGCCCGGTAGTCCCACCAGCTGAACTGCCCGGCCTCCTCGGAATGCAGGCGGAAGCTGTCGTGCAGGCCCAGCCCGCAGAGCCGCTTCAAGGCATCACGCTCGGGCGTGGAGCAGAGGATCTGCTCGTGCCAGGCGGCCGGGTCGTGCACGTCGCGATCGTCGGGCGCGATGTTGAAATCGCCCAGCACGATCAGGTTCGGATACTGAGCGATCTCCCGTGCCACCCAGTCGTGCACCGCGGCCAGCCAGCGCAGCTTGTACTCGTACTTTTCATCGCCGACGGCCTTGCCGTTGACCACGTAGAGGTCGATCACCCGCAGCTCGCCGAAGGTGGCGGCGATGACGCGCTTCTGCTCGTCCTCGAAGCCGGGAATGCCGACCTGCACCTCGCTGGCCGGCGTCTTCGACAGCAGCGCCACGCCGTTGTAGGTCTT
>JBIJCA010000040.1:0-22485 GCA_044344935.1 Aquimonas sp.
TGGCGCGCCGGCGACAGCGGCGCCGTTCGGCTCGGTCCAGGCCAGCACGGCGGTCTGCCCGAGTGCGGCGAGGCGCGGCACGCCGATGCCGCGGCCTGCCGGCAGGGCGGCGACATCGATGCGCTGGCGCTCGCCGAGTTCGGCATCGAACAGGCCCAGCCGCAGCACGCTCTCGCCGGGTGCGCCCGCGCCGAGCCAGCTCAGCAGCACGCCGCCGTCGAAGGCCTCAGCGTCGACGCGGCCGAGCACGGCGGGGCCTAGCTCGACGCGCAGGGGCGTGGTCTCTGTCCCGAGCGCGCGCAGGCGCACCGCCATATCGTTCGCGTTGGGCATGGTCGACCAGGCGGCGAACACGCGCTCGCCGTGCTGGGCCAGGGCCGGCCCGTTCACCGGACACGCATTGATCTTCCAGTTGTCGGCGTGGACCAGGCCGGTCACCTGCCAGCCGCTGCGCTCGCGCGTGGCCAGGGCGATGTCGCGGATCTCGTGCTCGCTGCGGTCGCGCCAGGCCGCGAGATGGCTGCCGTCGGGTCGGCGCAGTAGCGCCGTCCAGCAGCAGGAGCAGGTGCGCGCGTCGAGTTCCACGCCCTCTGCGATGGCCCCGCTGGCATCCAGCACGGCGGCGCGCAGGCTCATCGCGCCTTCATGGGCGCCGTGGTCTTCCTGCAGATCGATCTCGGTCGGGTGCGAGGCGGCGGCGTGGCGCCCGTCCAGCCAGATCAGGCGCATGCGATCGGCGCCGTCGGGCGCCATCGAGACGAAGCCGTGCTCGCTCAGCGTACCGTCGTCATGCGGGGTGATCGGCGCCGCCCAGGTCGCGCCCTCGTCCTGCGAGTGGGCGACGCGGATGCCGTAGTGGTAGGTGCCCGCGCCTTCCTTCTGCAGCCAGAAGGCCCACCAGCCGCCGTTGTCGGCGACCGCGATCTGCGGGTGGTCGGCCCAGTTGACGAACCAGTCGCAGCCGCGGGCGACTTCGCTGGGTGCGCCGAGCGCGCCGTCGATCGACAGCGTCGCCACCCGCAGGCGCGCACAGCCTTCCGGCAGACGCTCCTGCCAGCTCAGCAGGAAGCGCTGCTTGGCAGCGTCGGCGACCACATGCGGGGTCAGCGCCGTGGCTTCGATCGGCAGCTCGATCGGCGTCAGCTGCGCGGGTTCGGCGAGGGCAAGACCCGCGCCGAACACACTCAGAAACTGCGCTGCCAGGTGAGTTCGTACCACCGCGGTTCTCCCAGCATGAATTGGCCAGCGCCGTAGGGGCGCGTGGCGTAGACGCGATCGTCGAGATTGCGCAGGCGCAGGCTGAAGCGGCCGAGCGGCGCATCGTAGCGAAGCAGGGCATCGACCGTGGCATAGCCCGGCAAGTAGAGCGTGTTCGCGGTGTTCGCCGCACTCTCGCCGACGCCGCGCAGGCCGAGGCCCAGCTCGAGATTCCGACTCGCGCTGTAGAACGCCCACAGGGTTCCGATGCGCTCGGGCACCGCCACCGGGTCGTTGCCGCGGCGCGAGACCGCAACCCCGCCGACCACCTCATCGAAGCGCTCGAACTTGGCGTCCAGCAGGGCGGCGCTGGCCTCGACGCGCAGGCGCTCGCCGAGCGGCATGCGCAGGCTGGCCTCGACGCCGCGCGCGGCCTGCTCACCGACCTGGATCAGCCGGTTTGGATCGTCCGGATCGCGGCTCAGCAGGTTGGTGCGGGCGATGTCGTACAGCGCGAGCGTCCAGTCGACCCGCGCGCTGCTGTGCTTCATGCCCAGCTCGACCTGCTCGCTGTCGGTGAGATCGAAGCTCGCGTTCGCCAGCCCCAGGGTGGTGATCTGCGCCGGCGCTTCGCTGGAGGTCGCGAGCGAGCCGTACAGCGTGGTCTGCGCGCTCGGGCTGAAGGTGAGCCCCAGTCGGTAGCTGCCGGCGCTGTAGCGCTTGTCGAAGCGCACACCGCTGACCACGTTCAGCGAGTCGACCTCGCTGCGGTCGTGGCGCAGGCCGGTGATCAGGCGCCAGCGCGGCGCCAGATCGAGCGCGCTCTCGACGAAGGCCGAACGCTGCGCGATGTCGGTGGCGGTGCGCGGCTGGAAGGTGTCGAGGCTGGTGTAGACCCCGCGCACCGGGTTCCGCAGATCGACCGTGTCGGAGTAGCGGAAGGGGCTGTCGCTGCTGCGGTCGTGATAGTTGCGATCGGCCTGCAGGCCGAACACCAGCTGATGCGCGCGGCCGAACAGCGTGTGCGACCAGGCGACATCGGCAACCGCGCCGCGCAGCTTCTGGTCGTGGCTGATCTCCAGATAGTCGCTGCGGCGGATCCATCCGGTCGCCGGCTGCCAGGTGTTGACCTCGGCATTGCGGTAGTAGCGGTCCTCGCGATTTCCGAACAGCACCAGCGAGGCCCGAAGTGCATCGCTGGGCTGCCATTCGGCGCGCGCGCGCAGCCAGTCGACGTCCATGCGAATGGCGTCATCGATCACGTTGTAGTTGATGTCGCGCAGGCTGGGATCGATGCGGCCATTGATCAGCGGCGTACCGAAGTAGCCCTCGCCGTCGTCAAGGAAATGCTCGAAGGCGAGGCTCAGGCGCAGCGTGTCGGTGACCGGCGCGGCCAGCTCGGCATTGAGGTGACGGAACTCGAAGCTGGTGTCGCGCGCATAGCCGAAGCTGCCACGCTCGCCCGACTGCTGATGGCTGGCATCGAGCCGCCAGGCCAGACCGCCGCCGGCCACGCTGCCGCCGCTGCCCACCGCTGCCGTGCTCGTGCCGTAGCGCCCATAGCCGAGGTACACGTTCGAGCCCGCGCGGCCGTCGGCGCGCCGCGGCACCAGATTGATCGCACCGGCCACCGAGCCCTGGCCCGCGGTGAGCGCCGCCGGGCCGCGCAGCACTTCGACCTGCTGGTAGTTCAGGGTCAGCCGCGGCGTGACCTGCCAGCCCGGATAGCGCACGCCGTCGAACAGGATCGGCGAGTTGAACACGCCGGAGAAACCGCGCCCGCTGATGTTGATCACGCCAAAGCTGTAGGCCGGCACCAGCCCGGGCGCCTGCTCCAGAGCCTCGTTGAAGCTGGCGTCACTGCGCGCGCGCAGGCTTTCGGCGTCGATCACATCGGCCGAAATGGGCTGTTGCAGAAGCGGTACATCGAGGCGCGAGGCGGCGCGCGCGGCGCGCTTCAGCGGCGTCGGGGCCTGCCCCTTGACCTCGATTCCGTCCAGTTTGGCGACGTCCGCCGCCGCCGGCGCCGCGGCAGTCCCGAGCGCAGGCGCAAGACAGGCCATCAGCGCCAGCGCGCGCAGCGCGTCCGGTGAAGGCAACGGGGTACCCGGTAAGCGATGAATCATCTGTTTGCACTCGGACGACGCAGGGCCGCGTATTGTTCTGAGGGCAAGTCCGGCTGCCCATGCGACCAAACGTCGCAGCTGCGCCGCGACTCCGACCCCCCCACAGCCGGCAGGACCACGCGCCACGTGCAGCCCCGACTCACCGTCATCGTTCCGGTCGCAGCCGGTGAAACCGCATGGCCGCAGCTGCTGCTGGATCTGCAGGGCCTGCCGGTGGACATCGAACTGCTGCTGGTCGGCGTTGACGCCGCCGCGCCGGCCCAGCTCGACGCACGCGCGGGGGCGCTGGCCGGACGCCTGCGCTGGCTGCGGGCGCCGCGCGGACGTGCCGCCCAGCAGAACGCCGGCGCCGCGGGGGCGCGCGGCAGCTGGCTGTGCTTCCTGCATGCCGATTCGCGGCTGGACGCGCGCGCTGTGCGGGCGCTGGCCACGCTGCCCGAGCGTCCGCCGGCGCTGTACTACTTCACGCTCGGCTTCTTCGACGGCCCCGTCGCGCTCGGATTGAATGCGCTCGGCGCCAACCTGCGTTCGCGCCTGCTCGGCCTGCCCTTCGGCGACCAGGGGCTGAGCCTGCCGCGCGCGGAGTTCTTCCGCCTCGGAGGCTTCGACGAGGGCCTGCCGCGGGCGGAGGACCACGCCCTGGTCTGGGCCGCGCACCGCTCCGGCCTGGCGGTACGGCCGCTGCGGGCGAGGCTGGCCACCAGCGGTCGCCGCTACACCGAAGGCGGCTGGCTGCGCACCACGCTGCGCTTCCTCGCGCTGAGCTGGACGCAGGCGCGCGCGTTCTCGCGGGGCGACCGCTCGTGAAGGGCGCGCTCGCCCTGTTCGTGAAGACGCCCGGACTGTCGCCGGTGAAGACGCGTCTTGCCGCCAGCGTGGGCGAGGCCCGCTCGCACGCGCTCTATCTGGCCTGCGCGGACGCGGTCTCCGAGCTGCTGCAGCAGTTCGAGCGCAGCAGCGGCGTCGCCTGCCTGTGGGCGGTGGCGGAGGAAGACAGCCTGGCCGCCGCCTTCTGGGCAGCGCGCGGCGGTCTTGGCTGGACCGCGCAGGGCAGCGGCGGGCTGGGCGCGCGGATGGCGCGGGTGCATCGGCAGCTGGTGCGCGAGCATGGCTTCGGGATCCTGATCGGCGCGGATGCGCCGCAGCTGCAGCTGGAACATCTGCTGCAGGCCGCGCACTGGCTCGCTTCGCCGCTGCCGCGGCAGACTCTGGGGCCGGCGGAGGACGGTGGCTTCTGGCTGTACGGCGGCAATCGAAGTGCCCCCGAAGCGCTCTGGGAGAGCGTGACCTACAGCCAACCCCGCACTGCCCGCGAATTCCATCTGGCGCTGGATGCCTACGGCGACTGGCAAACGCTGCCGCGTCTCAGTGATCTCGACACCGAGCTCGATCTCGGTCGTCTGCGCACGGCGCTCGCGGCCCTGCCCTCGCCCCTGCCCGCGCAGCGGCGTGTGCTGGCACTGCTGGACGCGGAGTTTCCGGAGGCGCGTCATGCCTGATTGGGGAAGCGTGCTGCTGCAGAACGAAGCCTCGGTGCGGCTGGGTGCGTTCGCCTGTGCGCTGGCCCTGCTGCTGGGTCTGCAGTGGCTGCGGCCGCTGCGCGGTGACGGTCGCGGCCAGCGTCGGCAGGCCACCAACCTGCTGCTGATCGCGCTCGACACCGTGCTGCTGCGGCTGGCCTTTCCGGTGCTGGCCGTCGGTCTGGCGATGCAGCTGGAAGCGAATGACTTCGGCCTGCTGCCGGCGCTGGGCCTGCCTTTCTGGCTGGACTGCGTGCTGGCGGTACTGCTGCTGGACCTCGCCATCTACTGGCAGCACCGTTTGATGCACGTCGTTCCCTTGCTCTGGCGCCTGCATCGGCTGCACCACAGCGACACCGGCTTCGACGTCACCACCGGTCTGCGCTTCCACCCCTTCGAGATGGCGCTGTCGATGGTCTACAAGCTGGCCCTGGTCGCCGCCCTCGGCGCGCCGGCGCTGGCGGTGCTGGTGTTCGAGCTGCTGCTGTCGATCGGCGCGCTGTTCACCCATGCCGATTTCGCGCTGCCGCCCGCGCTGGACCGCCGCCTGCGCTGGCTGCTGGTGACGCCGTCGATGCACCGCATTCACCACTCGACCTGGCGACCCGAGACTGACAGCAACTACGGTTTCCACCTGTCGATCTGGGATCGCCTGTTCGGCAGCTACCGCGCGCAGCCGCGCGCCGCCGAGGCGAGCATGCCGATCGGCCTCGAGTACTTCCGTTCAGCGCCGGAACAGCGAGTGCCCCGCCTGCTGCTGCAGCCCTTCCAGCCCCAGCCCGACCCGAAGCGAGATCCGCATGCGTGACACCTGGCCCCTGCTGCAGGCGGTGGAATTCCCTGCCATCGAGCGCACGGCACTGAAGACCCTGCAGCTCAACCTCGGCTATCTGTGCAATCTGAGCTGCACGCACTGCCACGTAAACGCCGGCCCGCGGCGCACGGAGCTGATGGACCTCGACACGATGCAGTTGGCCCTGCGCGTGGCCGAGCGCTTCGGCGCCGACACGCTTGACCTCACCGGCGGCTCACCGGAAATGAACCCGCACTTCCGCTGGCTGGTGGATGCCGCGGTCGAGCGCGGACTGCGGGTGATGGATCGCCTGAATCCCACGATCATCGAGGAGCCCGGCTACGAATGGGTGGCCGACTACCTCGCCGCGCGCCGCGTCGAGATCGTCGCCAGCCTGCCCTGCTACAGCCAGGCCAATGTCGATGCGCAGCGCGGCCGCGGCGTCTTCGAGTCAAGCATCCGCGCCCTGCAGAAGCTCAACGCGCTGGGTTACGGCCAGCCCGGAAGTGGGCTGGAGATGCAGCTGGTCTACAACCCCGGCGGCGCCTTCCTGCCGCCCGCGCAGGACAAACTCGAAGCCGACTACAAGCGCCTGCTCGGCGACAACTTCGGCATCGCCTTCAACCACCTCTACGCGCTGGCCAACATGCCGATCCAGCGCTTCGGCAGCATGCTGGTCTCCAAGGGCCAGTTCGACAGCTACCTCGACACGCTGCGCGGCGCGCACCGCGACGAGAACCTCGCGGCAGTGATGTGCCGCAGCCTGATCAGCGTCGACTACCGCGGCTATCTCTACGACTGCGACTTCAACCAGATGCTCGACCTGCCGGTCGAGGCCGCGCGCGACGGCCAGCCGCATCTGCGCGATCTGCTTGAAGGCGCGCTGCCGCGGAAGATCGCGGTCGCCGGCCACTGCTTCGGCTGCACCGCGGGGCAAGGCTCGAGCTGCGGCGGCGCACTGGCCTGAACGCGCGCGGATCGACAGCGCGATTGCGACTTCGCCCAAGGTCGCGAGGCCCGATCCGCCATCGTGGGCGTAGCATGCGCGGATGAACGCGACCGCCTCCGCTGACAGCTCCGTCTGGACCCGCACCGCCGTGATCGCGGTCGCCAGCGCAGCCGCGATCGTCACCCTGAGCATGGGCGTACGCCAGAGCTTCGGCCTGATGATGCAGCCGGTCGGCAGCGATCTCGGCATCAGCCGCGAGGCCTTCGGTTTTGCGATCGCGCTGCAGAACCTGCTGTTCGGCCTGGTCCAGCCCTTCGTTGGCGCAGCCGCAGATCGCTTCGGCACGCGCCCGACCCTGATCGGCGGCAGCCTGCTGTATATCGCCGGCCTGCTGCTGGCGGCCAGCGCCACCGGTGCGACCAGTCTCGGACTCGCGCTGGGCTTGATGGTCGGCATGGCGCTGTCGGCGACGACCTTCGTGGTGGTGCTGTCGGCGGTCGGCCGGGTGGTGCCCGAAGCGCAGCGCAGCCTCGCCTTCGGTCTGGTCACCGCCGGCGGCTCGCTGGGCCAGTTCGCGGTGGTGCCGCTGGCGCAGGGGCTTGTCGGCGCCTTCGACTGGCGGACCGCGCTGTGGATTCTCGCCGCCCTGATCGCCTTCATCGCCCTGCTCGCCTTTGGCCTGCCAGGGCGCCCTCGCAAGGGCGCCTCGGTCGCTGCGGTCGAAGGCCCGGAACTGGGCGAAGCGCTGCGCAGCGCCGCACGCCATCCGCACTACTGGCTGTTGAACGGTGGTTTCTTCGTCTGCGGTTTCCACGTCGCTTTCGTTGGCACCCACCTGCCGGCCTATCTGGTCGACGGCGGGCTCAGCCCGTCGGTCGGCGCGTGGTCACTGGCCCTGATCGGCCTGTTCAACATCGCCGGTAGCTGGTTGTTCGGACTCTGGGGTGGGCGCCACTCGCGCACGGGGCTGCTGTCGGCGCTGTACCTCGCGCGTGCAGTCGCGATCGTGCTGTTCCTCTGGCTGCCGCTGAGCCCGGCGACAGCGCTGGTGTTCGCGTCGGTGTTCGGCTTTCTGTGGCTCGGCACCGTGCCCCTGACCAGCGGTGCGGTGGTCAGCATGTTCGGCCTGCGCCAGCTCTCGACCCTCTACGGGATCGTCTTCCTGAGTCATCAGGTCGGCGCCTTCATCGGTGCCTGGTGGGCGGGGCGCCTGTTTGACGCCACCGGCAGCTACGACGCGATCTGGTGGACCTCCGTGGCGCTGGCCCTGCTGGCGTCCGCGCTCAGTGCGGCTACCCGCGAGCGGCGGGCCTGGCAGCCGGCATGAGCACGCGTGCGCTGACCCGAGTGATGCTGCTTGCGGCCTCGCTGGTGCTGCTGCTCGCCGGCGCGCTGTGGGCGCGCTACGGCAGCGAGATCTTCCTGCAGGGCCTGGGGCCACTGTTCTGCGCGTGAATGTCTGTGAACGACAGACGCACGCGTCCTGCTGCTGCCACGCATAGTTCGGCGCGCAGACGATTGAAGCGCGCGCCCCATAGGGTGGGTCTTGACCCACCGATGCCGAGCGGCGAATCAAGGCAGAAAGGCAGGCAGCCGGAGCGCGCAGAAAGCAGGCGTGAATCGAGCGTGGAGCCCCGGTGGGCCAGGGCCCACCCTATGCGACTGAAAGGCGCCGTTGCCACGCACAGCTCATCGCGCAAACGTTCGAACCGCGCGCCCCATAGGGTGGGTCTTGACCCACCGGGACCGAGCGGCGAATCAAGGCGAAAAGGCAGGCAGCCGGAGCGCGTATGGAGCGCGCAGAAAGCAGGCGTGAATCGAGCGTGGAGCCCCGGTGATCCAGGGCCCACCCCATGCGACTGAAAGGCGCCGTTGCCACGCACAGCTCATCGCGCAGACATTCGAAGCGCGCAACCCATAGGGTGGGTCTTGACCCACCGGTGCCGAGCGGCGAATCAAGGCAGAAAGGCAGGCAGCCGGAGCGCGTGTGGAGCGCGTAGGCAACGCGCAGAAAGCAAGCGTGAATCGAGCGTGGAGCCCCGGTGATCCAGGGCCCACCTTATGCGCCTGAAAGGCGCCGATGTTCGACCATCAGGCAGCGGTCCTGCACCACTTCGATTCCGGCTTCGAGCAGGGCCGCCGCAAAGGCATCGTCGCGGATGCCGGACTGCAGCCAGACCGCACGCGGACGCGCAGCGAGCAGATCGGACAGATGCGCGGCGAGATCCTGCGGCCGCCGGAACACGCAGACCAGATCGATGCTGCCCGGGACATCCTGCAGCCGGCGGTAGACCGGCGCGCCCAGGATTTCGGTCGCCTCGGGGTAGTAGACCGGCACCGGCACCAGCTCGAATCCCGCCTGCTGCAGATAGGCCGGAACGTAGTGGGCGGGCTGGCCCGCGGCGGCCGGCGTCTTGATGCCGAGCACGGCGATCCGGCGCGTTCTGTCGAGCAGCTCGCGCAACTGAGCGTCGCTGGTGAGTTCGCGGGCTGGCATCGGAGCGGCGGCTTCAGCGTCCGCGCGTGGTCGGACGGCTGTCACTGGCGTCGGCACCGGGTTCGGTTTCGCCGCGCAGCATGCGCCCGATCACTTCGAGGGTGCGCTCGACCGCGCCGCGCTCGCGGCCGACGGTGCGCTTGCAGGCCTCGCCCATCTGCGCGCGCCTCGCCGGATCGGCCAGCAGGGTCTGCAGGGTGCGCGACAGGTCCTCGGAGTCCGCCACCCGCAGCGCGGCCCCCTGTTCGAGCAGCAGGTCGGTGACCTCCTCGAAGTTGAACGTGTGCGGACCGACGACGACAGGGATGCCGAGCGCCGCCGGTTCCAGCACGTTGTGGCCACCGATCGCCTCCAGCGAGCCCGCCACGAAAGCCACGTCCGCGCAGGCGATGAAGTTGACCAGCTCGCCGAGGGTGTCGATCACGAAGCACTGGCTCTGGGCGTCGGGCTCGTCATCTTCGCTGCGGGTGCGGGTGGCGAAACCGTAGCTGCGGCACAGCTGCACCATCGGCTTGAAGCGCTCCGGATGGCGTGGCGCCACCAGCAGCAGGGCATCGGGAAATCGATTGAGCAGCCGCGAGTGGGCCTCGATGACCGCCAGCTCCTCACCCTCATGCGTGCTGGCTGCGATCCACACCGGCCGCTGCTCGCCCCAGCGCAGACGCGCCGCATCGGCTTCAGTGAACAGCTCGGGTTTGACCTGCAGATCGAACTTCAGGTTGCCCACCACGCGCAGACGCTCGGGCCGCGCGCCGAGCGCCAGCAGGCGGTCGGCGTCCTGCTGGGACTGCGCAGCAACGAAGCGGGCGCTGCGGATGGCGGCGCGGATGATCGGTCGCACCGGTCCGTAGCCGCGCAGCGACTTGTCCGACAAGCGTGCGTTCGCCACGACCACCGGCACCCCGGCGGCCTCGCAGGACAGAAAGAGATTGGGCCAGATTTCGGTTTCCATGACCACGGCGAGCCGCGGTCGCGTCGCCGCCAGAAAGCGTCGCACCGAGCCGGGCAGGTCATAGGGCAGGTAGACGTGGAAGACGTCGTCGCCCCACAGCTGGCGCACGCGGTCCGAGCCGGTCGGTGTGACCGTGGTCAGCACGAAGGGCAGATCGGCATAGCGACGCCGGAGCGCTTCGACCAGCGGTGCCGCGGCATTGACCTCGCCCACCGAGACCGCATGCACCCAGATGCTGTGCTCGAATCCGGGCGCCTTGAAGCGACCGAAGCGCTCGCGCCAGCGCGCGTAGTAGCCGGGCATGCGCAGGCCCCGCGCCAGCAGCCGATAGAAGATCAGCGGCGTCAGCAAGTACATGGCGAGGGTGTAAAGCAGTCGCATGGGGCGCAAGGGCACTCGGCCGGAGGCGGTTGGCCGGCGCTGGGCGACGCAGGATAGCAGGGGCTCGGCGCCCGCCTCCGCAACGCGGGGCCTGCCGCGAGCGCGCGGTGTACGCGTGCGCGGAGCCGCTGTTATCCTCCGCCCACGCAGCCGGGATCCGTGGGGGTTCCCGGGGTGATCGTGTCCTTCGATGACATCGATCCGCCGTCGCGGCAGCACATCACGCTCAGCCAACCCGTGGCACCAGCATCCGCGCTGCCGGCCAATAGCCCAGCCGTCATGTGCCTTGGCTTCGCCTGCCTCCGCCCGGCCCTGCTGTGCAGTCCGCACACCACAGTTGTCCGGCCGAAATCGCTCGGCCACGGGGAGAGATTCGATGCGCTTCTGGATTCCAGGTCTTCTGCTGCTGCCGCTGTCAGCCTTTGCCAACGCCGACGACAAACGCTGCGAGGTTTCGTTCGATACCGCCACGCTGGACGTGTGCACCGGTGAGCTCACGCTGGTACACGAGGCCTTGCGCCCGCTCGGCCAAGCCAACGCCGGCTCGCCGTACCGCATCGTCAAGTTCGATGCACCGATCCGCGCCGAGCAGCGCCAGGCACTGGAGACCCAAGGCGTACACATCATCGGCTACGCCCCGCACTACGCCTACCTCGTGCGCATGGACGCCGCCACCGAAGCACGCGTCAAAGCCCTGCCCGGCGTGCTCTGGACCGGCGCCTACCTGCCGGTGTGGAAACTCGACATCAATCTCGCCAACGACATCGCGCTGACCCTGCAGGGCGGCAAGGGCGTGTCAATCTCGACCGAGGCCGGTCTTGACCAGCTCAGCGTCGCCCTGCAGCCCGGCGTGGAAGCCGCGCGCGGCCGCGACGCCCTGCTGTCCACACCGGGACTGTCCTACAAGTTGACCGAGAAAGGCTTCGATCACGAGCGCATCGTGGTGGGCTTCGAGCGCTCCGCGCTGGCGG
The DNA here is from genome assembly GCA_044344935.1 of Aquimonas sp. GTDB lineage: Bacteria > Pseudomonadota > Gammaproteobacteria > Xanthomonadales > Xanthomonadaceae > Aquimonas. The sequence continues at coordinate 11,387 of JBIJCA010000040.1, forward strand.
ATGCAGTGCAGGCACTCGCCCTGCAGCCCGAAGTCGCCACGGTCAGCTTGCGCTGGCCCAACGAGCTCATGAATTCGCAGGCCGGCTGGCTGCATCAGAGCGGTCAGCAGACCCCGGTCGCCGGCTCGATGCCGGCTTTCGAGAACGGCCTGTTCGGCTGCGGCCAGATCGTCGCCGCCGCCGACTCCGGCCTGCACGCAACACACTGCTCTTTCGCCGACGCCGCGTATGGTCAGCCGGTGACTTCGGTCTGCGCCACCGGCACCAGCTGCGCAAGCGTCACCCCGGATTTCAACCACCGCAAGATCGGCGCGCACTACAAGTGGGACGGCAGCACCAGCGGCGCGCCGGCCGACAACCAGGGCCATGGCACCCATGTGATGGGCAGCATCACCGGCAACAACCCGGCGACCGGGGCGGTGGACTGCGCAACCCGCACCAGCCCGGGCGGCCTGACCGATCTCGACGGCACCGCGCCGGGCGCCAAGCTAATCTCCCAGGAAATGGGCGCCAGCCTGCAGTACCTGAACACGGGCGGCGGAACGATCTTCCACGCGGGCGCGACGGCCTACGCCAACGGAGCCAGAGTCCACAACAACTCATGGGGTTCTTCGTGCCGTACGGGAATCGCCCAGACCTGCATCGCCGGCTGTCAGGTCGAGTACCGAGCTACCACGCGTGACGCCGACGCCCTCGTCTGGCAACATCCGGAGCTCGCAGTGTTCGTGGCCGCCGGCAACAGTGGCGGCCTTGGCGGCAGTGCAGGCTGTGGCCCCGGTGCAGACGTCGGTGCCGCCGGCAACGCCAAGAACGTGTTCTCGATCGGCAGCAACAACCGCGGATCCGGCGGCAATGCGATGTCCGGCTTCTCCTCTCGCGGTCCGACCCAGGACCGGCGCATCAAGCCCGACATGACCGCCCAGGGGGCCAACATCATTTCGGCCTCGCGCACCGCCTGCGGCACGGCGCCCAACAGCGGCACTTCGATGGCAACGCCGACCGCGGCCGGCCTTTCGGCTCTGGTACGCGAGTACCTGCAGCGTGGCTTCTACCCGAGCGGCATCGAGAACTCCGATCACGCTGTGCCGACACCGTCCGCGGCGCTGGTGAAAGCGATCATGATCAATGGCGCGCAGGAGATCACCGGCACCGGCACCACCGGCGGTGCACCCAGCCAGTCGCAGGGCTGGGGACGCATCAACCTCGGCAACAGCCTCTACTTCAATGAAGACGCGCGAGGGCTCTGGCTGTCCGATCAGAGCGAGGGCATCCAGACCGGCGGCGAGTTCACCCAGATGCTGTCAGTCGAGTCGGGTGCGCCGCTGATCGTCACCCTGGCCTGGCACGACGCCCCGGCGCTGGTGAACGCCAACCCGCACGGTGTAAATCAGCTGCGCCTAGAGGTGCAAACGCCTGACGGTCAGATCTGGACGCAGAAGCTGCCGGCCGAGGGCGCGCTGAACAACCCCAACCCGTTCGCCGACACCACCACAGCGAACTACGATGACCGCAACAACGTACACAACATCGAGTTGCCCACACCGGCCACCGGCAGCTACGTGGTGCGCGTGCGCGGCATCCAGGTGGCACAGGGACCGCAGCCCTTCGCCCTGTCGGCGACCGGCAAGCTGCTGGGCCTGACCCAGCCGGACTTCATCCTGCAAGCCGGCGGCGCTGCCGGCGGTATCTGTGCCGGTGATCCGATCAACGTTACGGTCGGCGCCACCGCTTTCGAAGGCTTCAACGACCCGCTGACGCTGACACACTCGACACTGCCGGCCGGATTGAGCGGCAGCTTTTCGGTGAACCCGCTCGTCCCGGCCACGCCGGCCGCCAGCAGCACGCTGGCGATCACCGGCACGGGGACGCTGCCCGCAGGCACTCTGAGCCTTGGCATCACGGCCGCCTCGAACGGCCCGAGCTTCCCCGCCGCCAGCAAGACCCGCACCGTCAACGTCATGGTGGATGCGGAGGCCCCGGTGGCGGTGACTCTGTCTGCGCCTGCCGATGCCGCGGTGGAACAACCGCTTCGCCCCGCGCTGAGCTGGGACCCGATCCCGGGGGCGACTTCCTATCGCGTCGAAGTCGCTGACAACGCCGGGTTCGCGAATCCGGTGGTCGACACCCAAACCAGCGGGACCAGCCTCACTCTCACGCAGTCGCTGGCGGGCGACACCGAGTACTTCTGGCGGGTATCGGCGGCCAACCGCTGCGGTGCCGGCGCAGTGTCCAGCGTGCGCCGCTTCGTGACCAGCAATCTGATCTGCAGCGAGCCGGGCCTGAACATCCCCGACAACAACGCCACCGGCGTCACCGACATCTTCAACGTGTCAAACACCGGCGAGCTCGACGGACTGCGGCTGTCCCTCAAGATCAATCACAGCTATATCGGAGACCTGCGCGTCTGGCTGAGCAAGGGCGCCACCACCGTCGAGCTGGTCAACCGTCCTGGGGTTCCCACAACCACGAACGGTTGCACCGGTGACAACATGGACGTGATTCTGGCGGATGGCTCGACGCGGAGCATCCAGGCCAACTGTGCCAACACCACTCCGGCATACACGCCGGGCGCCGAGTACAGCCCCGCCAACCCGCTGCAGGCCTTCACCGGAACGGAGCTGTCAGGGGCATGGTCGCTGCGGGTCAGCGACAACGTGGGACAGGATACAGGTCAGCTGGTCAGCTGGTGTCTGCTGCCAGCGGCGCCGACGGTTGACCCGGCGATCTTCTCGCACGGATTCGAAGCGCCAACGCAGCCCTGAGCGAAGCACACCCGGGCGGCGACGCGCTGCCCGGGCGCCTGCAGTTCAATACGCGAAGGCCGGACGTTCCGCGTCCGGCCTTCTTGCGTTCGAGGACAGCGGCGCGACGGCGGCGAGAGATCTTGGCGGGCGCCCGGCGGGTGTCGCGCAACAGGTGAACCGGCGCCAGGCTCGGAGACCATAGCGTCTCTCGTGTCTGCAGGGTGGATCAGCGCAACGCATCCACCGGAACCTCGCGTCAGGCCATGAGTGCCGAGCCGCCTCTCGATCAGGCGCCATCCAGCGCGGTCTCTTGCTTCGTTCGGGCGCCAAGCGCTACCCGCACTCGCTGCCAGATGCGCTGCACTTGTCGATCCTGCAGGAGCGCGGGACGCCCTCACCGGAGCGGGGGCGGAGATCGCACGCAGCCCGTGCGGCACCCGCCCGCATCTCAGAACGGCAGTGTCAGGCCCGGATCAACGGCCAGCAGCTGCGCGCGGAAGGCTTCCTGGATGCGGGCCAGGGCAACTTCGTTGTCGGCATCGAAGCGCAGCACCAGGCAGGGCGTGGTGTTGGAGCAGCGCACCAGGCCCCAGCCGTCTGGCCAGTCGGCACGGATGCCGTCAATGGTGGCGAGCTTCGCGCCCTCGAACCTCGCACGCGCGGCAAACTGCTCCATGTAGGCGTAGTGCGCGCCCTCTTCCATCTTGACCTTGAGTTCGGGCGTCGAGACGCCCTTCGGCAGTTCGGCGAACACCTCGGCGGGCTCGCGCCCGTCGGCAGCCAGGATCTCCAGCAGTCGCGCCGCCGAGTAGATGCCGTCGTCAAAGCCGAACCAGCGCTCGCGGAAAAAGAAATGTCCGCTCATCTCGCCGGCCAGCTCGGCCTCGGTTTCGCGCATCTTGGCCTTGATCAGCGAGTGCCCGGTCTTCCACATGATCGGGCTGCCGCCGTTGCGCAGCACGTGACCGGCGAGATGGCCGGTGCACTTCACGTCATAGATGATCGCCGCGCCCGGATTGCGGCTCAGCACGTCCTGGGCAAACAGCATCAGCAGGCGATCGGGGAAGATGTTCTCGCCGTCGGCGCTGACCACACCCAGACGATCCCCATCGCCGTCGAAGGCGATCCCGAGATCGAAGCCGAGGCGCTTGACCATCAGGGTCAGGTCACGCAGGTTCTCAGGCTCGGAAGGATCGGGGTGGTGATTGGGGAAATTGCCGTCGACCTCGCAGTACAGCGGCTCGACCTCGCAGCCGATCGACTCCAGCACGGCGGGCGCAATCACGCCGGCAACGCCGTTGCCGCAGTCGACGACGACGCGCAGGCGCCGCTCCAGCTGCACGTCGCCGCTGATCCGCGAGACGTAGTCGTCGAGAATGTCGAACTGCTGAAGGCCACCGTTGCCGCTGTTGCTCAGTCGGCCTTCGGCGATTCGCGCGTACAGATCCTGGATCGCTCCGCCATACAGGGTCTCGCCACCGACCACGATTTTGAAACCGTTGTAGTCAGGCGGATTGTGGCTGCCGGTAAGCGCGATGCAGCAGCCGGTGTTGAGCTGGAAGGCGCCGAAGTACACGACCGGCGTTGGCGCCATGCCGATATCGATGACATCGCGACCCGCCGCGCGCAGGCCTTCGATCAGGGCCTCGGAGAGCAAAGGGCCGGACAGGCGGCCATCGCGTCCCACCACGATCTCGCGCAGACCTTTCTCCGCCATCAGGCTGCCCACCGCCTGGCCGATCAGACGCGCGACGCCTTCATCCAGGCTCTTTCCGACCACTCCCCGGATGTCATAGGCGCGGAAGATGCTGCGATCGACGTTGATGCTTGCCGGCAACTTCGCGGCGCTTGCTGCCGCCGGCTGCGCCTTTGCTTCCGTCTTGGGCTGATGGGCCAGCGTCTGTGCGAAGGTCGGCTCATCGCCGCGCACCGGCGCGGCATGGAACTCGGGGTCTCGACGCAGCTGCCAGACCAGCAGGATGCCGAGCAGGATGGCAATCGCACCCAAGCCCATCTGCATGGTCGGGTCGTAGGGAATCATCGTCACCACCGGCGGCGAGGCGATGCCCATGAGCAGCCCGCTGTCGGCGATCGAAATCGATCGGGCGTCCTTCGCCAGGGCCTCGTTGCCGCTGCTCACCAGCACGGTGGCATCGGTGCGCAGGTCGAGGTAGCCACCCGGAAGATCCGCCTGGCGGATCTTGTCGACGTACTCCGCGACCGGAAACTCGGCCAGGATCACACCGAGCACGCGGCCGTCCTCGCGCGCCGGCGCGGCGATTCCCATGACGACATCGGTACCTCGGCCGATCGGGCCTGCGACCGGCCCCTCGGAACCGCGCGCACGGTTGAGCAGCTGCACGCGGCTGTAGCCGAACTCGCCGAGGTCCTGGTCGAAGACTTCATCAAGCTTGGGGCTGAACGCGGCCAGGCTGGGCGCATCGTTCCAGACCCGCACCGCGCGCTCTTTCGCTGACTCCAGCTCCCCGGCTGCGAGATCGGCGCGCAGGTAGGGGTCGTTGGTCGCGCGCTCGATGCGACGCATGCGCGCCGCCAGGTCATCGCTGATGGTCTCGGAAAGCGTCGCACGCAGCGCTTCGAGTTGCGGCCCGGCACGCCCGCTCTGCCAGGCCTCGACGCCCTGCCAGATGATCAGAAGGCCGCCGATCAAGGCGAGCAGCGCCACCACGAAATACGCCGGACGACGCAGCGCCAGCATCTCAGGCGGAAGCTGCATCGGCTCCTTCTGCTTCTTCCTGCGCTTGGCCATCGACTTCGCGTTCCTTCGGACATCAGGGCAGCATTGCCCCCAACTCAACCAAGTCAGCTCAACGGGTCCCAGTGTGACCGAACCCGCCCTCGCCCCGCGCACTGGCCTCGAAGGAGTCCACGCGCTGCAGCTGCACCCGCTGCACAGGCATCACCACCAGCTGGGCCACGCGGTCGCCGGGCGCTACCGCGCACGCCACCGAGCTGCGGTTCCACAGGCTGATCATCAGCGGTCCCTGGTAATCGGAGTCGATCAAGCCGACCAGATTGCCGAGCACGAGCCCCTGCTTGTGTCCCAGTCCCGAACGCGGCAGCACCACCGCGCAGAGTTCCGGATTGTTCAAGTGTATCGCTATCCCCGAGGGCACCAGCGCGCTTTCGCCAGGCGCCAGCAGCAGCGGCGCTTCCAGCATGGCACGCAGATCCAGGCCCGCCGAGCCGGCGGTCGCGTACTCGGGAAGCGGAAATTCGCTGCCCAATCGCGCATCCAGCACCCGCATGGCCAGCGGCGGCGGGCCACTCATGCACCGTCTCCGAGGCGCTGCCCGATGATCTCCAGCAAAAGCCGCGCCACTTCGGCCTTTGGCGCCGTCTCGATCCGCGCCCGGCCGCCCTTCCAGAGTACGGTCAGGGCGTTGCTCTCGCTCTCGAAGCCGAGACCCGGGGCGGCTACGTCGTTGGCGGCGATCAGATCCAGACCCTTGCGATCGAGCTTGTCGAGCGCATAGGTCTCGACATCGCGCGTCTCGGCGGCAAAGCCGACCACCAGCGGCCGATTCTGACGCGCGGCGGCCTCCGCCACGATGTCGGGGTTGCGCACGCAGTCGATGCTGAAGGTCTCGGCTGACTTCTTGATCTTCTGGCTGGCGCATTCGCGTGGGCGATAGTCGGCGACGGCCGCCGCAGCGATGAAGACGTCCATACCGTCCAGGCGCTGCAGCACGGCCTCGCGCATCTGCGCCGCCGAACGCACGTTGATGCGGGTGACGCCCGACGGCGTCGGCAGGCTCACCGGCCCCGCCACCAGGCTTACCTCGGCCCCCGAAGCTGCCGCTGCGGCGGCAAGCGCGAAGCCCATCTTCCCGGAGCTGCGATTGCCAAGGAAACGCACCGGGTCGATATCCTCATAGGTCGGCCCGGCGTTGATCAGAACGCGCCGCCCCGCCAGCGCAGGAACCACCGGCACGAGTTCGGCAAGCACCGCGGCCGCCAGCTCGGCCGGCTCCAGCATCCGCCCTTCGCCGGTCTCACCGCAGGCCTGCTCGCCAATGCCGGGCCCCAGCACGCGCACGCCGCGGGCGCGCAGCAGCGCAAGGTTGGAGGCGGTCGCGGGATGCGCCCACATCAGCCGGTTCATGGCCGGTGCGACACGCAGTGGACGATCCGAGGCCAGACACAGGGTCGTCAACAGATCATCGGCTCGGCCTTGCGCCAGCCGCGCAAGCAGATCGGCCGTGGCCGGTGCCAGCAGGATCAGGTCCGCCCAGCGCGCCAGTTCGATGTGGCCCATCGCCGCTTCGGCGGCGGCGTCCCACAGCGAGGCACGGACGGGACGACCGGACAGCGCCTGCAGGGTCAGCGGGCCGATGAACTGCTGGGCGGCAGCGGTCATGACCACCTGCACCTCGGCGCCACCGGCGCGCAGCAGGCGCACCAGCTCAGCCGACTTGTAGGCGGCGATACCGCCGGATACGCCCAGCAGGATGCGCCGCGCGGTGGGTGCTGCCATCACCGGAAAAGTCCTACCCCGAAAGCGGCCGATAGATTACCGGAAAGGTCTCGGAAGGCCGCTGCCGGGATCGGCGACCGGCGGGCATTCTGGGTGCGAATCCGCCGGAACGCCCACGCTCATGTCGATACGTCATTGGCCCGAATCCGAAAGGCCCCGTGAGAAGCTGCTGGCGCGCGGCCCGCAGGCACTCAGTGATGCCGAGCTGCTGGCGCTCTTCCTGGGCTCGGGCAGCGCTGGCGAGGACGCTGTGGCCAGCGCGCGCGGCCTGATCGGACGCCACGGCAGTCTGGCCGCGCTGGCGGCGCTGGGTGCCGATGGGCTTCAGCGAGAGCGTGGCCTGGGCCCTGCGCGTTCGGCCCTGCTGCTGGCCGCGCGCGAGCTCGGCACACGCTGCCTGGCCGATCGCCTGCAGCGCGGGCCAGCGATCAGCGACGAGCGCAGCGCAGGACTGCTGTTCCGGCAGCGGCTGCAGTGCTCGCCACAGGAGGTGTTCGCCTGCATGTTCCTCGACAGCCGTCACCGCATGCTGGCCTTCGAGGAGCTGTTCCGCGGCACCATCGACGGCTCCGAGGTGCACCCACGCGAAGTGGTTCGGCGCTGTCTCGCCCACAACGCCGCCGCCGTGATCTTCGGCCACAACCACCCGAGCGGAGTCGCCGAGCCCTCGGCCGCCGACCGCCAGATCACCCGCCGCCTGCAGGACGCGCTCGCCTTGATCGACGTGCGCGTGCTGGACCACTTCATCGTCGGCGAGGGTGAGCCGTATTCGTTCGCGGCTCGAGGAATGATTTAGAGCCGGGAATTGGGATTCGGGATTCGTCCGAAGGTAGATGTTCGGTCGAGCCGGGGAGGCAGCGCTGCGTCGTGTCCACCGCGGCGCGCTGAGAGCTTCTCGGCCCCGCGTCGCGGGCCAGGTGTTCTCGAAGAAACATGGGGTCGCCAGACGCTGCTTCGGCCGGTTTTTCATGCCGCGACGCCGCGAAGGCGCTCCAATACAATCAATCACTTACGCTTTTGTTTTTTGAGAGAGGTCCCTCGGGCGTGACGAGCCGACAGACGCAGGTCACATCAAGAGTTGAGCTTGGGCCCGCATCAAGCTTCTCGGCCACAGCCTGTAGGCGCGCTGGGCGCAGCGCGAAGCGCGTCGGAGCTTCCCCGCTCCAGAGCGCCCACTCCCCACTGCCGGCCCTGGCAGCAGCTCAAGCAGCTTGAAGCCGAGCCCGACGCTCATTCGAAGCCATCGCGGTGCAGCAGTTCAGCGTCTGCGAACGCCTCTGAATGAAAGCGCCAGAACTCGTCGCCCATGGCGTCGAGTATCTCAGGCACCGAATGCGCCACCCCCGGCAGCTCGACCCACTCGTGCGCCAGGCCGATGTCGACGAGATGCTGATGGAACATCCGGTTGTAGCTCACGGTGAAGTCGGCGCTGCCGATCACCTGACGCAAGCGGAAGCTCGACGGCAGGGTGTCAACCGCAGCCTCGGCCAGGCGCCAGGGGCTCTGCGCTTCAAATACCGCCGGGTCGTTTCCGTAGACCTCGGCGAGCAAGCGTCGCCGCTGTTCGATGGGCTGCAGGGCCGGGTCGTCGATCAGCAGATCGAGCTGCAATGGGCCGGCGCCGAGCATCGAAGCCGCTCCAAACAGTGAGGGCCAGCGCAGGCCGAGGCGCGCAGCACCGTAGCCGCCCATGCTGAACCCCTCGACCATGCGCGCGCGCGGGCCGGGCAGCGTGCGCCACTGCGAATCGACCTCGGCCACCAGATCGGCCACCACCATCGATTCCACGGGCTGCAGGCCGCCGACCGCGTCGCACCACATGCCGAGTGGCAGTCCGTTCGGGAACACAACCAGCGCCGCAGGCATCAGGCCGCTGTCCATCGCCTGGCGAAACGCAGCCGACACTGCGGGTATGCCGGCGATCGTGCTGTTGCTGCCGTGCAGGTAGTAGACGACGGGGTAGCGGCGATTCGGGGCAGTGGAGTAATCGCCCGGCAACAGGACGTGATAGCTGACCGGCGCGCCGACGGCCGCGCTGTCGAAGGTGCGGAAGACGAGGCGTGGAGCGTTCACCTGCGGCGTTACCCAGACCGGGCTGCCGGCGGCTACCGCAAGGCTCGATGCTGGGACCGAAGCGATCAGAAGCCAGCAGAGAGCGAGGAGCAGTACACACCTCAACCGATCACGAGGCACCGCGTGCGCAGGCGCGTGCTGGTGGAGAGTTGGCATGGCGACTCGCAGGAGGACTGGACGGGGCTGTCTCGGAACGCTCAACGCGGAGGAAGGCCACGCGTTGACAGCGCCGCGCGCCGTGCAGCGGAACGCCCCCAGCCCATCCGCGCTTCAAGAAGCGTGATTCGGAAGCCGGGCCCGGGAACCACCGTCGGCGAGATCGAACCTGCTGAAGGCAGGGGCCCCGAAGTGGGTCCAGAGCCGAGCATTTCGGGAAGCCGCGGAGCGCGCGATCAAGCCCGCGCCAGCGGCGCGGGCTTGATCAACGGTCCTGATGCAGCCTCTCAGCCCTCGGCCGCCTTCATCTTCGGCCGGGTCAGCCAACGCAGCAGGGCCGGCATCAGAACGATCGCGCCGACCATGTTGGCGAGGAACATGAAGCTCAGCAGGATGCCCATGTCAGCCTGGAACTTGAGCGCCGAGAACATCCAGGTGCCGACGCCGATGGCCAAGGTCACCGCAGTGAACAGGACCGCGCTGCCGGTCAGCTTGAGTGCCTTGATGTAGGCCTGGTACAGGCTGGCCCCCTGATCGAGGAACTCGCGCATGCGGCTGTAGATGTAGATCGCGTAGTCGACGCCGATGCCGACGCCGAGTGCCGCGACCGGCAATGTGTTCACCTTCAGACCGATGTTCATGTGGGCCATCAGTGCGTTGGCGAGGATCGAAACCAGCGCCAGTGGAATCACGATGCACAGGGTGGCCATGAAACTGCGGTAGGTCAGCAGGCAGAGCACGATCACCGCGGCGTAGACCCACAGCATCATCGGAAGCTGCTGCGCCGCCACTACCTCGTTGGTGGCTGCCATCACGCCGGCGTTGCCCGTGGCCAGACGCAGATTGACCTGGTGGCTGACGAACTCCTCGCCTGCCGACTCCGTCGCGTCACGCTGTTCGGCCAGCTGCAGGCGCAGGTTCGTTCCCGGGTACCAGGCGTCATTCGCCTCGCGGAAGCTCTTCACTGCATCCAGCACGCGCTGGATCGTGGTCGCCTTGTGGTCCGCCAGGAACAGCATGACCGGGATCGCGCTGCAGTCGGCGTTGAGCAAACCCGAGTCGGTCTCGAAGCCCTGGGTGGCCACACGCAGCTGATCGGAATCGCGCGGCAGCACGCGCCAGCGGCTGTTGCCCTCGTTCCAGCCGGCGTTGACGATCTTCGCCGCCACCGGCAGCGACATCACCTGCTGCACCCCTTCGACGTTCTGCATGTGCCAGCTGAAGCGGTCGATCAGTTCCATGCTGGGGTAGCTGAGCGTGCAGGCGTCCGGCCGCGCCTCGACGATCACGTACATCATGTCGACGCCGAGCGAGAAGGCCTGGCTGATGGCCGCGGCGTCCTGATTGAAGCGCGAATCCGGGCGCAGTTCGGGCACGCCGGCCTCGCTGTCGCCGATCTGCATTTCCTGGGCCTTGCCCCAGGCCAGCACGCCGATGATCGCGCAGACCACGATGGCGGCCGCCAGATCACCCGCCGCCTGCAGGACGCGCTCGCCTTGATCGACGTGCGCGTGCTGGACCACTTCATCGTCGGCGAAGGCGAGCCCTTCTCGTTTGCGGCCCGAGGGATGATCTAGGGCCAAGAGACGGGACGCCCTGCCGAGGGCGTGGAATGGAAGCGCATCGAG
>JBIJCA010000075.1:0-16881 GCA_044344935.1 Aquimonas sp.
GGTCAAGACCCACCCTATGCAAGCTTCGGCTTTCGGCTTTCGGCTTTCGGCTTTCGGCTTTCGGCTTTCGGCTTTCGGCTTTCGGCTTTCGGCTTTCGGCTTTCGGCTTTCGGCTTTCGGCTTTCGGCTTTCGGCTTTTGGCTTTTGGCTTTTGGCTTTTGGCTTTGCGGGCTAGGCCCCGCCCAGACCGCGTCCGTTCCACGCCTGCGCAATCGCCTGCCGCGCCGCTTCGGGCGCCTTGGTTTCGGGCACCAGTCGGGGGCGGCCGTCGAGGGTGCAGGCGAGGCCGAGCGCCAGCAGTTCGGCATGCGCTTTCGCCAGCGTCTGCGCGGTTTCCGGATCGCACCAGCCGGCGTCGGCGCAGCGCTGGATCAGCGCCGCGCTTTCGCGGGATTCGACCAGCGCCGGATGTCCGGCGCCCAGCGCCAACACGCCCGCCTGCAGCAGGAACTCCAGATCGACCAGGCCGCCCTCGCCCTGCTTCAGGTCGAACTCGCCCGTGCGACTGCGATCGAGCGCTTCGCGCATGCGCCGGCGCATCGCTGCGACTTCGCGCAGCACATCAATCAGCGCGCGCGGCTCGGCCAGCACCTGCGCGCGCACCCGCTCGAAGCCGGCGCCGATCTGCGCGTCGCCGCAGACGAAGCGCGCGCGCACCAGGGCCTGCTTCTCCCACAGCCAGGCGCGTTCGCGCTGATAGGCCTCGAAGCTGGCCAGCGTCGAGATCAGCAGGCCCTTGCTGCCGTCGGGGCGCAGGCGCAGGTCGACCTCGTACAGGCGGCCGCCGGTGGTGGTCATGCCCAACCACGAGATCAGCTTCTGCACCACGCGCTGGTAGTAGCGCGCGGCATCCAGCGGCCGCGCGCCGTCGCTCTCGGCGCCTTCGCGGGCGCGGTAAAGGAACACCAGGTCGAGGTCGGAATTGAAGCCCAGTTCCAGCGCGCCGAAGCTGCCGAAGCCGAGCAGGGCCAGTCCGCTGTCGGGCAGGCGCCCGTGGGTGGCGATCACTTCGGCCTCAGCACGATCGAGCAGCCGCGCCACGATCACTTCGGCCAGCCAGGCCAGCTGGCGCGCGCTGTCGCCCGCCGCCTGGCCGCCGAACAGGGTGGCGCGGGCGATGCGGAAGGCAACGCTCTGGCGGAATTCGTTCAGTGCCGGCAGCAGCTGCTCGGGATCGTCCAGAGCCACCTCGATCAGTGCCTGTCCGAGCTCGCCCTCGATCACCTGCAGCGAATCGGGCGCGCCCTGGCTGCGGGTGTCGAGCAGGTCGTCCAGCAGCAGCGGATGTGCACAAAGGCGTTCGGCCATCCAGGTGCTGGCGACGAAGGTGTCGAGCAGACGTTCGCGCGCCGGTGCGCTCTCGTCCAGCAGGGCCAGATAGCTCGACCGCCGCAGCACCGCCGTGAGGAAGTTCAGCACCCGCTCCAGCAGCTTCTGTGGCTGCGGTCGCGCCGGCAGCGCCTCCAGCAGAGCTGGCACGAGTCGATCCAGACGCGCGCGCGCGCGCGCCGAAAGCTGCGCGCGCGCCGGGCTGCCGGCGAACTGCAGCAGGCGCTGCTGGGCCTCGTCGGGGTGGGTGAAGCCGGCCTGCCGCAGCAGCTCGATCGGAGGATCACGATCGATCTGCCGCCAGTAGTCGAGCAGCAGGCCGGCGCGCGGCGTGCTGCTCTCGCTGCGTCCGCCCTCGAAGACTTCCTCGAAGGCGGCGCGGACGCGCGCGCGCTCGACGTTCAGTGCCGCCAGCAGCCCGGCGAAGTCGGCATGGCCCAGACCGCGTGCCAGCCGGAGCTGTTCGAAGTCGTCCTCCGGCAGCGTGTGAGCCTGCGCCTCGCGCAGCATCTGCAGGCGGTTCTCGACGTGGCGCAGCAGCCGGTACGCCTGCAGCAGAGCGTCCGCGCGCGGCCCCTCGACATGACCACCCGCACGCAGCGCCGCCAGCGCCGGTTCCAGCCCGCGCGCGCGCAGCTCGGGCTCGCGGCCGCCGCGAATCAGCTGCTGCAGCTGGACCATGAACTCGATCTCACGGATGCCGCCGGGGCCGAGCTTCAGGTGCTCGGCCAGCTCGCGACGCTGCACCTCGGCCTCGATCATGGCCTTCATCTCGCGCAGGCCTTCATAGGCGGTGTAGTCGAAATAGCGGCGGTAGATGAAGGGGCGCAGCACACACAGGAAGGCCTCGCCGGCCTCGATGTCACCGGCGATCGGACGCGCCTTGATCCAGGCGTAGCGCTCCCAGTCGCGGCCTTCGCGCTGGAAGTAGTGCTCCATCGCCGCGAACGACAGCGCCAGTCGCCCCGAATTGCCGAACGGCCGCAGGCGCATGTCGACGCGGTAGACGAAGCCGTCGACGGTGACTTCGCCGAGCAGGCGGATCAGCAGCTGGCCCAGGCGCACGAAGAAGCTCTCATTGTCGAGCGCGCGCGCGCCGTCGGTTTCGCCGCCCTCGGGATAGGCGAAGACCAGATCAATATCGGAGCTGAAGTTGAGCTCGCTGCCGCCCTGCTTGCCCAGCCCGAAGACCACCAGCTGCTGCGGGGCGCCCTCGCGCGAGCGCGGCTGGCCGTGGCGCGCGACCAGTACCGCCATGGCGTAGTCGAGCGCGAGCTGGCAGCAGCGGTCGGCAAGCACGGCGCTGGCCCGGACGGTGTCCTGCACGGCGTCGAGGCCGGCGACATCGCGGGCGATCTGCCGCACCGATTCAGCGTGGCGATAGCGCCGCAGCGCGGCCATGGCCGCGGCTTCGTCAAGCCCGCCGAGCCCCGGCTCCGGTTCGTCGAGCAACAGTCGCGCCATCAGTGCCGGTCGCTTGCACAGCTGCTCGAAGGCGTAGTCGGACGCCGCCAGCAGGCGGTCCAGATGCGGGCCGATCGGGCCGGCCGCCAGCGCCTCGAATCCCTCGGGGTCGAGTTGGCGCAGGCGCGTCCGGCGCTCGTCCAGCAGGGTGGACAGACGGGAGTCAGTCGAAGTCACGCGGTGCTCCGTGGCGGCTGAGAGGCGCGCCGGAAGCGGCGCGGCCCCAGTCTAGCCAGCCCGGACGGCGCCCGGGACGCGTGCGGCACACCATTCGTGCGCCGCCGCGGCGATTTCATCGCGACCCGCCTGATCAGGTCGGCCATCCGGCTGCGCGTAGGGAAGGTGGAGGACGCCGGTGGCCGCGGCCAGGGAGACGGACCGATGAGGTGCCGGCGAGATCCTCCGATCCGAACAATTGAGGGAGAACACCATGAAGATCAGCAAACTCGTGCTCGGCGCGCTGCTGGCCGTCGGCTCGGCGGTCGGCGCCGGCGTCCAGGCGGAGTCGATCAACTACGGCATGTACATCTGCTGCTCGCAGCTGCAGGACGACTGCAATTGGTCGTACGGCGAAGACAACCCGCGCTGCGTGGGCCTGTACGACCGCTGCATGCTGAGCCGCCGCTGCATCATTCCCTGAGGCCTGCCAGCGACTGAGCGGGCGCAGCCCGCGCCACCGCTGCGGCCCGGTGCACTGCCGGGCCGCAGCACCGCCCCGAGGAATTCCCATGCAAACCCTCAAGACCCTGCTGCTGATGCTCGTGGTGGTGCTCGCCGGCACCCTCGGCGGCAGCCTGCTCACCCGCTGGTGGTTCACGACACCCGAGCCGCCTGCGGTCGAGGCGCTGAGTGCGCCGATCGCTGCGCTCACCGAGCTGCCGCAGCCGGTCGTGTTCACCCTCAGCACCTGCCATGCCTGCGCCCAGCTCCGGCGCTGGATGGGCGAGCATGCGATCGCCTTCCACGAACTCAGCGTCGATACCGATCCCGAGGCCGCGCGGCTGGCCCGCGAGCTGGGCATCGACAGCGTGCCGGTGCTGTTCACCGCCAGTCACCGGGTCAATGGCTACGTGCCTGAACAGCTTCAGACGCTCCTGCAGTCCGGCTCGAACGGCCCACCGTGAGCCAGTGCCCGTGAGCACCGGAGCCATCAGCGCTGGCCCGGCCGCGTTGGCGGCGCGCGCTGCCGACACCTACACTCGCGCGCTTTCCCTGTTGCGGGATCGCGGCGTGAACGAACCTTCCGGCGACATCACCGAGCTGCTGGAGCGCTGGCGCCTGGGCGACCGCAGCGCCGAGGCGCGCATCGTCGAGCAGCTGTATCCACTGCTCAGGCGCCTTGCCGGCAGCCAGCTGCGCGACATCGACGGCACGCCGACGCTGTCGGCGACCGAGCTGGCCAACGAGGCCTTCATCCGCCTGCACGCGCAGCGTGTGGTCGACTGGCAGAACCGCGACCACTTCTTCGCCATCGCCGCTTCGCTGCTGCGGCGCGTGGTCATCGACTACGTGCGCGCGCGTGGCGCCGACAAGCGGGGCGCCGGCCAGGTGGTGCTGGCCCTGCAGGATGCGCGCGAAGTCGATCTTCCCCAGCAGGGCGATCACACCGACTGGCTGGCGCTGGACCAGGCGCTGAACCGCCTCGCCGTGCTCGACCCCGAGTGCGCGCGGGTGGTCGAGCTGCGCGTGTTCGCCGGCCTCACCATCGAAGCCGTGGCGGTGCTGACCGCGGTCTCGGTGCCGACCGTGGTGCGGCAGTGGCGCTTTGCCCGCAGCTGGCTGGCCGAACAGATGGAACTGGACGGTGAACGCTGAGATCGATTCCAGCGACGCCCAGCGCTTTCGCCGGCTGCAGGCCCTGTTCGATCAGGCGATCGAGGTGGAGCCGGGCGCGCGCGACGCCTGGCTCGCGCAGCTCGACGCCAGCGACGCTCCTCTGCGCGAGGCCCTGCAGCGCCTGCTTCAGCACGACGACGCCATTGCCGCGCAGCCGACCCAGCGCCCGGACGCCGCCCTGCAGGCCTGGTGCGCGGAGTCCGCCGAGCCCCTGCCCGCACGCATCGGTCGCTTCGCGATCGCGGGTGAGCTCGGTCGCGGCGGCATGGGCCGCGTGCTGCACGGCGTGTGCACGCGCGATGGCGTCGAGCAGCATGCGGCGATCAAGGTCCTGCGCCGCGACCGCTGGGACCCGCTGGCCGAACAGCGGCTGCGCGAAGAAGCGCGCGCCCTGGCGAGTCTCGACCATCCGGGCATCGCCCGTCTGCTGGAGGCCGGCCGCAGCGCCGAGGGCATCGCCTTCGTTGCCATGGAGCGCGTGCGCGGCGAGCCGCTGATGGCGTGGTGCGCGCGCCATCGGCTGGGCCTGCGCGAGCGCGTCGAACTGTTCCGCGGGGTGCTGGCGGCGGTGGCGCACGCCCATCGCGCCCTGCTGGTGCATCGCGATCTCAAACCCTCGAACGTGATGGTCGATGAGAGCGGCCGGCCCCGTCTGCTGGACTTCGGGCTGGCGCGCTTCATCCACGCGGAGCCCGCCGAGCGCACCCAGACCGCCGCGCGCTATCTCACGCCTGCCTATGCCGCCCCGGAGCAGCTGCTCGGCGAGCGCATCACCATCGCGACCGACGTCTACGCGCTGGGTGGCTTGCTCTTCGAGCTGCTGGCCGGCACGCCGCCCTTCGAGCTCGCGGACTGTTCGGCGGGTGCGGCGGAACGACTGATTCTCGAAGCCACGCCGCCCGCGCTGGCGCAGAGCGCGATGGGCCGCCCGCGTGCCGCCGCGCGGCTCGGCCGCGAGGATCTGCCGGCGTGGTCGCGCGGTCTGCGCGGCGATCTCGAAGCGGTGGTGCAGAAAGCCCTGCGCAAGCGCCCGGCACAGCGCTATTCCAGCGTCGAGGCCCTCGACGAGGACCTGCTGAACTGGCTGCAGCGGCGGCCGGTGCAGGCCCGGCAGGGGCGCCTGTGGTATCGACTGCAGCGCTTCCTGCAGCGCAATGCGCTGGCCGCCGCCCTCACCGCCGGCAGCGGTCTGGTGCTGGTGATCGCGGCCGCCCAGGTGTGGCAGCAAGGTCGTCTGGCGGCACATGAGCGCGATCGCGCGGTCGCGGCGCTGGCGATCCTCAACGATGCCTTCCTCGCGGCCGACCCGACCCGCTCCGAAGGCGGCGAGACGCGGGTTCGCGAGGTGCTGCAAGCGGCGGCAGGGCGGCTGGGGGAACTGCAGGCGACGCAACCTGCCCTGCACGCGGAGCTGGCCGCGCAGGTCAGCGAGATCCGCAGTGCGCTCGGCATTCTTGAAAAGGACGGGCTGCTCGATCTCGCGGTGGCGAATGCCGAGCACTGGCGGGTCGACGACGCACTGACACGACGCCTGCAGCTGGCGGCCGCTCGCGAGGACGTCCTGGCGCAGAACCTCGAGCTCGCCGCCGCGCGTATCGAGCGACTGCGGGTGGCCGCACCCGACGATCCGCGGCTTGCGCTGATCGACGCCCAGCGCTGGCTGCAGCAGCAGGAGGCCGCGCCCGCGCTGGCGGCGCTGCAGCCGCTGTTGGCCCGAACGCCCTTTCTGGAGCCAGCGCAGCGGCGTGAGCTGCTGTGGCTCAATGCCCGCGCGCTGCGCCTGGCCGGTCGCGGCGAGGAAGCGCTGGCCGAGCTGGCCGCCCTGCTCGACACCCAGCAGGCGGCCGGCGAGGGCGGTGCGCTGCTGACCCGACTGCACCGGCTCGACGTGCTGGTCGAGCTCGGTCGCCTTGAGGACGCCGACGCCGAGCTGGAGCCGCTCACCGTGGCGCTGCAGGAGCGTTTCGGCCAGCGCTCGGCGGTGCTCGCCCACCTGCATGCCAGCCGCGCGAGCCTGCGCATGGCGCAGCAGCGCTTCGCCGAGGCCGCCGAGGCCTACAGC
Source organism: Aquimonas sp. (assembly GCA_044344935.1). Taxonomy (GTDB): domain Bacteria; phylum Pseudomonadota; class Gammaproteobacteria; order Xanthomonadales; family Xanthomonadaceae; genus Aquimonas. The sequence goes on from JBIJCA010000075.1 coordinate 6,692, forward strand.
GCAGCCGCCATCGAGTACGCAGCGAGTCTTGGCGACCACCATCTGAACGCGGCGCGGGCGCGCTTCAACGCGGCCCAGCTGCGTGTCCATCTGCAGCCGGGCAGCGACGCCGCCGACGTCGACTTCGCCGCTGCGATCGAGAGCGCTTCGCGGGCGCGGCCGCCGCTGTCGCCGCTGCCGATGTTCTTCCGCGCGTCGTTCGCGCGTCAGCTGCTGCAGCGCGGCCAGACCGCGCAGGCCCGCGAGGTGCTCCTGCCCGCTCAGGGCTGGCCGCAGCTTGACGCTTTCGACCCCGGCAACCGCGCTGACTTCATCGATCTGCTGGCGCGCCTGTATGGCGCTCCCGACTGCAGCGAGCCCATCGCACTTCCGCCGGTCGCCGCACCGCGCGCGGCGCGCGCCCACTACCTGCAGTGCAGCGCTGCCGGCGCGGCTCGCGCCGGCGACGAGGCTTCCCACACCCCGCCCGGCGCAGCGCCTGCGCCCGATGCCCACGAGGATTCACCATGAACCTGCCCCCGCTCTCGCCCCCGCTGTTGCTTGCGCTGTTCGCTTTCGGCGGAGCTGCCGACGCCGCGCGCATGCAGGTGGACGAGCCGGCGCCGACCCGCCCGCCGATGGCCTCGCCGCGGCCGCCGGCACCGAGCAAGACGCCCGTGCTGTGCACCATTCCGAAATCAGGCAGCGAGGGCTCGTTCTACGTGGTCGCCGCACCCGACGTCACCTGCCCGAAGGCGATCGCGGTCAACGAGCCCGTCTACGCGATACTCGAATGCACGCCGGGCGCGCGCAGCGCCACCTGCGAAGCCTGGCCGCGCGTGTTCGCGCTGAATCCCGGTGACGAGGACCGGCTGCAGTACGAGTGGACGGTGCGCGTCGGTTGGAGCACCACCCAGTATCCGATCAGCAGCAACGCCACCATCAGCTTCGCCTGCCCGGGCATCGAGCCGGTCAGCGTGACCGTCCGCGTCAGCAACGGCAGCGCCAGCGATCTCGACATCACCGGCTTCCGCTGCGGCGACGATCCGCGCTGACACGGCGACGCGTCGGCTTCGCGGGCGGGTTCTGCATCCGCCCTGTCGTGTCGGCGCGGGGATGTCCACAGCAGGGTCGAGCAGGCGAGGGTAGCTGTGTGCCCCGTGCGGCACGCGGCGCACCCGAGAGCGGGCTGGTGGCGCCCCATCTCGGGCCACCGCAGGTTCCGCCCGGGCTCTCCCTGCCCGGTTTTCTGGCGCGGCGCCGCCGGCCAACCAACGTTCGGTTAACGACACACCAAGCCTGACGCAAGCTTCCGGGCGCACTGTGGTCGGGCATGGTCGCCATTCCCGCCACCGAAAAGCCTGCAGGCCTCAGCCCGGCGCATCGCCGCGCGCTGCGCCTGCGGGCGCCCTTCGACCTCTGGCTGCTGGCCGCACTCGCCCTGTGGCTGCTCGGCGTCGGCTATGGCCTGCGCGATCCGTGGCCGGCGGATGAGCCGCGCTTCGCGCTGATGGGCCGCGACATGGTGGAGACGGCGCGCTGGTGGATCCCGCACCGCGGGCCCGAGCTGTACGCCGAGAAGCCGCCGGTGTTCCTGTGGCTGCAGGCTGCGGCCTACGCGCTGACCGGGCAGACCCGGCTGGCCTTTCTGCTGCCCTCGCTGCTGGCGGCTTTCGGCACGCTGGCGCTCAGCTGGGACCTGCTGCGCCGGCTGCACAGCCGCCGCGTGGCGTTCTGGGGCGCGCTGGCCCTGCTGTTCTGCGTGCAGTTCACCCTGCAGGCGCGCACCGCGCAGATCGACATGGTGCTGGTGCTGTTCACCACGCTGGGTCTCTACGGAATCCTGCGCCATCTGCTGCTGGGGCCGGCCTGGGGCTGGTACGTGCTGGCTGGCGTGGCGACGGGCCTCGGCGTGATCACCAAGGGCACCGGCTTCCTGCCCTGGCTGTTGATGATTCCCTACGCGGTGGCGCGCGCGCGCGGGATGCGCGGGCTCGCCGTTTTCCCGGGCGGCTGGCGCTGGGCGCTGGGCCCGCTGGCGATGCTGCTGCCGATCCTGGCCTGGGCGCTGCCGCTGCTGTACTTCGCCGCCCAGCCGGGCAACGCCGAGCTCGCCGCCTATCGCGACGACCTGCTGTTCAAGCAGACCGTTACCCGCTATGCCAATGCGTGGATGCACCTGAAGCCCTGGTGGTACTACCTGGTCGAGGTGGTGCCGGTACTGTGGCTGCCGCTCAGTCTGCTGCTGCCCTGGGCGCTGCCGGCCTGGTGGCGACGCATCCGCCGTGGTGATGCGCGGCCGCTGCTGCTGCTGGGCTGGGTGGTCCTGGTGCTGCTGTTCTTCTCGCTCTCGCCCGGCAAGCGCGGCGTCTATCTGCTGCCAGCGGTACCGGCGCTGGCGATGGCGCTGGCACCGCTGCTGCCCGGCCTGCTGGGCCGGGCCGGCGTGCAGCGCGCACTGTGGGTGCTGGGCCTCGCCATCGCCGGCCTGCTCGCCGTTGCCGCCGCCTGGGCGCTTGTCGGCGAGCCGCGCTTCGCCCAGCGCGTGCTGGAGCAGAATGGCGTGGCGCCCTGGGACTGGCTGCTCGCGGTCGGCGCGCTCGGCGTACTGGCCTGCGCGGCGCTGTGGCGGCGCGGCGCGCTGGCCTTCGCCGTGGTCATGGGCCTGCTCTGGAGCGGCTACGGCCTGTTCGGCTATCCCGACATGAACGGCGCGCGCTCGGGGCGCGCGCTGATGGAGCGCGCGCATGCGCTGTTGCCCGAGGGTGCGGCGCTGGGCCTCGTCGGCGCGCCCGAGCAGTTCCTGCTGCAGGGCGTGGGCGAGGTCCGCGCCTTCGGTTTCAAGACCCCGGTCGAGCACCAGCGCCAGCTGGCCGACGTCTGGCTGCGTCAGGCCGATCGCCACTGGATGCTGATCCAGCGCAGCGACACCGACGACTGCATCGACCCTGCGAAGGCCATCGAAGTCGGCGTGTCCAACCGCCGGCACTGGTTCCTGGTCAACGCCGCCGGGCTGCGCCCGGGCTGCCTTCCGCCGGCTACCGAACAGACCTCCCCCTTGCACCTCGATCAGGATGACTGACGCCGTGGACGCTCTCGCCTGCCCGACGATCTCGATCGTCATTCCCGCCCATAACGAAGCCGGCAACCTGCCGGGTCTGATCGACGAAGTCGTGGCCGCCTTCGCGGGTCGCCGTGACTACGAGATCGTGGTGGTGGATGACGCCAGCAGCGACCACAGCCCCGCCGTGCTGGCCCAGCAGCAGCAGCGCCTGCCGCAGCTGCGGGTATTGCGGCACGTTCGCAACGCCGGCCAGAGCACGGCCCTGATCAACGGCGTGCGGCACGCGCGCGGCGTGTGGATCGGCACGCTTGATGGCGATGCGCAGAACGACCCTGCCGATCTGCCGCGGCTGCTCGCCGAGATCGAGCGCCGGGCCGATCCCGCGCTCAAGCTGATCCAGGGCTGGCGCGTGAACCGTCGCGACTCCGGCATCAAGCGCCTGTCCTCGAAGATCGCCAACGCGGTCCGCGGCGGCCTGCTGCGCGACTCGACGCCCGACAGCGGCTGCGGCATCCGCGTGGTCGAGCGCGCGGCCCTGCTGCAGGTACCCGCTTTCGACCACATGCACCGCTTCATCCCGGCCCTGATCCGTCAGGGCGGCTGGACGGTCGACAGCCTGCCGGTCAACCACCGCCCGCGCGGTGCCGGGCAATCGCACTACGGCACCTGGAATCGCCTGTGGGTCGGCATCGTCGATCTGTTCGGTGTGGCCTGGCTGGGGCGGCGGACGCGGGTGACGACGGTGAACGAGCAGCGCGTCGAGCGCGCCGGACTCGCCGCGTCACGTACGCAGCGGCAGTCCGCATGACCCTGGCCGACCCGATCTGGCTGGGCGTGGGCCTGCTCGCACAGCTCGCCTTCTCCGCGCGCTTTCTGGTGCAGTGGGTGCTGTCCGAGCGCGCACGGCGCTCGCTGTTGCCGGTGCATTTCTGGTTCTTCAGCGTGCTCGGCTCGGTGCTGCTGCTGGCCTACGCCGCGCATCAGCGCGATGTGGTGATCGCGCTCGGCCAGGTGGTCGGGTTGGCGATTTACCTGCGCAACATCGAGCTGGTGCAGCGCGCCGCGCGCGGGCGCGCGATCGGCTTCGCTTGGCCGTGGCTGGGGCTTGCTGGCCTGGCGCTGCTCGCCGGGCTGCTGAGCCACGAGGCGCCTCTGGGGCGCGCGGCGGTCGAGCGCGCGGAGCCGCTGTGGTTCGCGCTGGGCTTCCTCGGTCAGGCGCTCTTCACCGGCCGCTTCGTGGTGCAGCTCTATGCCTCCGAGCGCGCCCGCGCCTCGGTCAACCCCGTGCAGTTCTGGTATCTGTCGCTGTCCGGCAGCCTGCTGCTGCTGACCTATGCGCTGCACACGGGCGATGCGGTGATCATCCTCGGCCAGAGCTTCGGCCTGATCGTGTATCTGAGAAATCTGGCCTTGCTGCGCAAACAGCGTGTGCCTGACCAGCACGGCGAGGACTTCGAGGACGAAGTCGCCGCCCTGCGCGCGTCGGAAGGCGCGGGCGAGAATGTTCCGCCGGCGCCAGTGAAGCCCAGCCAGCAGCCGCATCCGCAGTAGTGCAGCAGCTCACGGGCGCGCTGCGTGCGGGCGGCCCGGGTATGCGCGGTCCGCAAGGACGCGCGCACTGCGACACCCTGCGCAGATTGGAACTGCGGGAAATGGGCCGCCTTCGCCGCCCTGTCCGACGGATCGCCCTCTTCCGCGCGTACCACGCTTGCAGCGAACATCGCGTCGCAGTCCTGCTCCCACCTCACGAGGTCGTGCCATGAGCCAAGCCCGCTATTCCCGCCCGCTGATCGCGCTGCACTGGTTGACCCTGCTGCTGATCGCCGTGGTCTACGCCTGCATGGAATTCCGCGGCTACTTCCCGCGCGGCAGCGAGCCGCGCGAGCTGATGAAGGCGATCCACTTTTCCGGCGGCCTCACCGTGCTGCTGTTCGTGATCGTGCGCATCGCCCTGCGCCTGCGCGGGCCGATCCCGCCGGTCAGCCCGCCGCTGCCGGCCCTGCAGAAGCTGGCCGCCAGCGCCGGCCACCTGGCCCTGTACCTGTTCATGCTCGGCATGCCCATTGTCGGCTGGCTGATCCTCTCGGCCGAGGGTGCCGCGATCAGCCTGTGGGGCCTGCCGCTGCCGGCCCTGGTCGGCGAGAACAGCGATCTTGCCCACACGCTGGAGGAGTTCCACGAAATCGGCGCCACGGTCGGCTACGCCCTGATCGGGCTGCATGCGCTGGCCGGGCTGTACCACCACTACCTGCGTCGCGATGACACCCTGCGGCGGATGCTGCCGGGCCCGCGCGCGTGATTCGCCGCTGGCACCCGGAGCGCCATGGCGTCCAGCGCGGTGGCTGGCTTCGCGCCGCGGTGTTGGGTGCCAATGACGGGCTGATCTCGACGGCCAGTCTGGTGCTGGGCGTGGCCGCGTCCGGCGGTGAGGTTTCGGCGGTGCTGATCGCGGGCACCGCGGGCCTGGTCGCCGGCGCGCTGTCGATGGCGGCCGGCGAGTACATCTCGGTCAGCACCCAGGCTGACATCGAGCGCGCCGACCTCGCCCGCGAGCGGCGTGAACTGGTCGAGACGCCGGACGCGGAGCTGGAGGAACTGGTGGCCCTGCAGCAGGCGCGCGGGCTGCCGCCTGCGCTGGCCCGCGAAGTCGCCATCGCCCTGACCGCGCATGACGCGCTCGGCGCGCATGCGCGCGATGAGCTGGGCATCACAGATCAGCAGCGCGCACGGCCGGTGCAAGCGGCGCTGGCCTCAGCCGCCGCGTTCGCCGCCGGGGCCGGGCTCCCGCTGCTGCTGGTGCTGCTGGCGTCGCCCGCGGCCATGGCGATTGTGGTGCTGGTGGGCAGCCTCGTCCTGCTCTGCGTGCTGGGCACACTCGCCGCCTGGGCCGGCGGAGCACCGATCCTGCGCGGCGCGCTGCGCGTGCTGTTCTGGGGCGGGCTGGCGATGGCCTGCACCTGGGGGGCGGGCGCGCTGTTCGGGGCGGTGGGCTGATCCCGGCCGGCGTCCTCCATCGCAGTGATTCGAACCCATAGGGTGGGTCTTGACCCACCATGCGCTCCGCTTCGGCCTCGGTCCTCCAAGCCCATTGGGTGGGTCTTGACCCACCATGCGCTCCGCTTCGGCCTCGGTATTCCGAGCCCATAGGGTGGGCCCTGGCCCACCAAGAGCTTCACTCTTGCTCCGGTCATCGTCTTCCAACAGCTGGGCGTTCGCGGCGATACGCGTTGCGGTGCACAGGGGCGAGCGTGGAGGCCTTGGTGGGCCGGGGCCCACCCTATGTGGTAGAGAGCTTGCGTTGCGCGCTCGGCGCCGCGAGCCTTCGTCGATTCCCGATTCCCGATTCCCGATTCCCGATTCCCGATTCCCGATTCCCGACCTACGATGCCCGCGCTCGACCGAGCGGATTCAGCGCCAGCGCGCCGACCGCGGCCGCGGCGCCCAGCGCGAGCGCGATCAGCAGGGGCGCGAGCTGCGGCACGGCGGTGCCGAGCACGTCCGAGGCCCCGGGCCACAGGGTCAGCGCGAGGCTGCTCAGCGCGAGCGCGGCGATGAGGCGGGCGCTGCGGCTTCGACCGAGGCCGATCAGCACCACCGCGCTGAAGGCCACCAGGGCCGCCACCGCCAGCGTCCGCGGAAGCGCGTCCGAGCCCGCGCCGCCCATCCACGTCGGCAGCGCCTGCGCCAGCAGCACCGCGACGCAGCCCAGTGCAGCGCCAAGCAGAAGACGCCGCCAGACGCGCGCATCGAACAGCTGGCCGGCGCGTGTCGGCGCCGCCTCGTCAACACCGTCGGCCTCGCGCTGGAAGCCCAGCATCGCGCTCGGATGGATGATCAGTTCCAGCCAGACGATGTGGATGGGCAGGAACAGCAGCGGCCCGCCGAACGCCGGCACGAGCGCGGCGCTGAGCACGAAGGGCAGGTGCACCAGCAGCAGGTAGGCGAAGCTGGCGCGCAGGTTGCGGTACAGCGCGCGGCCTTCGGCGATGGCGCCGGCCAGGGTGGCGAAGTCGTCGTCCAGCAGAACAATGGCCGCCGCCTCGCGCGCGGCCTGGGTGCCGCGTTCGCCCATGGCGATGCCGACATCGGCGGCCTTCAGCGCGGGCACGTCGTTGACGCCGTCGCCGGTGACCGCCACGGCCACCCCGGTCGCCTGCAGCGCCTGCACCAGCGCCAACTTCTGCTTCGGCTGCGCGCGCGCCACCACATCGGCCCGGGCCAGCGCTTCCGGGCTGACCGCATCATCGAGACTGACCACCCGCGGCGCGCCCTCGCACAGCCCCGCTTCGACGGCGATCGCCGCGGCGGTGGCCGGGTGGTCGCCGGTCAGCATCACCACCCGCAGCCCCTGGGCACGACAGCGCACCAGCGCCGCCGGCACGCCGGCGCGCAGCGGATCGCCGAAGCCGAGCAGGCCGAGCAGGCGATAGCCGTGATCGGGTTCGCTCGTGACCTCGGCCGCGTCGTCGATCAGGCGCTCGGCCAGCGCCAGCACCTTCAGCCCGCGTGCCGCGAGCGACTGCGCCTCGGCCTGCCAGTGCGCGGCCTCACTCGCGTCGATCGCGCAAGCGCGCAGCACGGTTTCCGGTGCCCCCTTCATGCGCGCGATTTGCGTTTCTCCCTCGATGAGCAGCACGGTTTCGCGACGGCGGTCCTCGGTGAAGGGAAAGCGCTGTTGCACCGCAGGCACGGGTGCCGAAGGCGCGGCCTCGTGGCGCAGGCAGAGGTCCAGCGGGTCGGTGCTGTCGATGGCCACCGACTGCGCGGCGCGCTGCGCGAGTTGCTCTGTCGAAAGCGCGGCCAAAGGCCGCAGCTCGCGCAGGCGCAGTCGGCCTTCGGTGAGCGTGCCGGTCTTGTCGGTGCAGAGCACGCTGACCCGGCCGATGTCCTCGACCGCCACCGCGCGCCGCACCAGCGCATTGCGTCGCGCGAGCCGGAACACGCCGACGCCCAGGAACAGGCTCAGCACCACCGGGAACTCCTCGGGCAAGGCGGCAATCGCCAGGGTCAGCCCGCTGAGCAGCGCGTCCATCCAGCCCTGGCCCTGCCATAGCCGCACCGCGGCCAGCAGCAGGCACAGGGCGAGTGCGATCCACACCAGCTGCAGCACCAGCCGGGTCACCGCCTGCTGCAGCGGGGTGCGCGGCTGCGTGGTGCTCACCGCCAGCCGGACCAGCTCGCCGTAGCGGCTGTCGGCGCCGGTGCCGAGCACCTGCAGCTCGCCGCGGCCGGCCAGCACGCGGGTGCCGGCGAAGCTCCAGTGTTCGGACCTGAGCTTCGAGTCCTGGGCAATCTGCTTTCGCACCGGCACCGACTCGCCGCTCAGGCTGGACTCGTCGACCTGCAGCGCCTCGACCGCGCGCCACAGGCCGTCCGCCGGGATCGCCTCGCCGCTGCCCACCCGCACGCGATCGCCGGGCACCAGGGCGGAGGCCGCGATGCGCTGCCATGTGCCATCGCGCAGCGCCATCGCTTCGCTGGCCAGGCGGCTGGCCAGGGCCGAGGTCGACAGCTGCGTGCGCCGGTGCAGGAAGGCGTCCATGCCGAGCAGGGGCAGCATCGCCAGCAGCAGCACGCTGGCTTCGAGCGTCTCGCCGGTGGCGAAGAACAGCGCGCTCACCACCAGCAGGAACCACAGCATCGGATCGGACGCAGCGTCGCGCAGCGCATGCCAGAAGCGATGCCGCGGCGGTTCGACGATGCGGTTGTCGCCGTAGCGGGCGCGAAGGCTTTCGACGTCCGTGGCCGTGAGACCGCCTTCGCCGCCTGGCAGGGTGGACAGTCGATCGAGCAGGTCGTGCGGGCTGTGCATGCGGAGCCTCCGGGCGTTGGCCTCCAGCGAAGCACGTGCGAGTGCACCGCGTCGGTGGGGCAGGACCCGCACTTCCAAGCTCATAGGGTGGGTCTTGACCCACCATAAGGCAGATATGCGGTGTGTCTTGACCCACCATAAGGCAGATATGCGGTGGGTCTTGACCCACCATAAGCGCCACGCTCGCCGCACGTCATGGGTTCTGCGCCGTAGCGAAGCCCGCGGCTGCTTGATCGGCGGCCGGGATGCGGGACAAGACGCCACGATGGATCGGCAGGCGACAAGCGGGACAAGAGTCCATGCCACGGCGGGTCAAGACCCACCCGATCGGCCGCGACGAATAGGGTGGGCCCTGGCCCACCATGCGCACGACTCTTGCCACGATCCTTAGCTTCGACGGCGCGAGGTCCGCCCATTCGGCGTGCGTTGATCGATGCACCTGGGAGAGCCTCACGCTACGCGGTTGCGAAGCGTGCTGCTTCCTTGTTCGGCAGGCGACATGCGGGGCAAGAATCCAAGCCACGGTGGGCCAGGGCCCACCCTATGGGCCTGGGTCGAGATCCACCCAGCGACACGCCATAGGGCGGGTCTTGACCCACCGTAAGCGCCACGCCGCGGAGCACCCTCGCACCCTCGCCCCCCGCGCAGCAATTCTTTAACCCGCTCCAAAGACGCGCTTAACGCCGCAACAAGCTTGGCCCAAGCTTCGGCGCGCAGCCTGTGCGCCATGGACACCTCCCGCCACGGGCCTCGCGCCTTCCGCCACGCCGACTGCATCGACCGCGCGCATCCGCAGCGCGCCGAGGTCGAGGCCTTCATCCAGCGCATCTACGCCGCCCGCTTCGACGCGCGGCCGCCGGCGCTGATGCCGCATCTGCTGGCTTTCCGCGATGCCGACGGCACGCTCATCGCCGCGGTCGGCCTGCGCTGCGCCATCGAAGGCCCGCTGTTCGTCGAGCGCTACCTGGGCGCGCCGGTCGAGCGCGTGCTGGCCGAGCGTCTCGGCGCCGCGCCGACGCGCGCCGAGGTGGTCGAGATCGGCAATTTCGCCGCGGCCTCGCCGGGTGCGGCGCGCGCGCTGATCCTTGCGCTGATCCCGCTGCTGCGCGGCGCCGGACTGCGCTGGACCCTGTTCGCCGCCACCCGTCAGCTGCGCAACGCCTTCGCCCGACTGGGCCTCGACCCGCGCTTCCTGTGCCGGGCGCGGGCCGCGGCGCTGGGCGCGGAAGGCGAGGCCTGGGGCCGCTACTACGAGACCGACCCCGAGGTGCTGTTCGGCGACCTCGACGGCGCACACGTCGACGCGCCCGAGCGCGCGGCGAACGCGGCTTCGCG
>JBIJCA010000292.1:0-5594 GCA_044344935.1 Aquimonas sp.
CGTGCTCGGCTGCGGAGCGCCGGCATGAGCCGCGCGCCGACCCACAACGCGCTGTACGCCCGCGTGCTCGACGCGGCCCGCACACAGCCGCAGGCGCTGGCCCTGAAGGACGGCCACTGGTCCCTGCGCTTCGGTGAACTCGCCGATGTGCTGACCGGCCTGCTGTATGCGCTGCGCATCGAAGGCCCGGTGCTGGCCGGTCGGCTCGACAACGGCGTGCCCGCCCTGCTGGTCGAGCTGGCCGCACAGGCGTCTCATGTCGCTGCGCTGGCGCTGCCGCCGTACTTCACCGCCGCGCAGTGCCAGCACGCGCTGGACCAGAGCGGTGCACGGATGCTTGTTCTGCCGCAGGGCGCGCCCGCGCCCGACGCCAGCTGGCGCTGCGAAGCCTCCGCGCCCTGGCCGGGGCTGTCGCTGTGGCGTCGCGTGGTGCCGGCGCAGGCGATCGCCCTGCCGCCGGGCACGGCCTGCATCACCTACACCAGCGGCAGCACCGGCGCACCGAAAGGCGTTTGTCTGTCTGCTGAACATCTGGCGCAAGTCGCAAGCTCGCTGGGCCAGGCCTTCGACGCGCTGGCCCCGCGCCATCATCTCTGCGCGCTGCCGCTGTCGACCCTGCTGGAGACCGTCGGCGCCTATGCCGCGCTGTTCGTCGGCGCTCGCGTCGAACTGCGCGGGCTTGCAGAGCTGGGCTACACCGGTGCGGCCGGGCTTGATCCGCTGCGCCTGCGCGCCGTGCTGGCCGAGGTGCAGCCGCACAGCCTGATCCTGGTGCCGCAGCTGCTGGATGGTCTGCTGCTGGCGATCGACGCGGCGGGCCCGCTACCGCAGCCCCCGCGACTCATTGCCGTCGGCGGCGCCCGCGTCGCACCGCGTCTGCTGCAGCGCGCCGCCGCGGCTGAGCTGACGGTCTTCGAGGGCTATGGCCTGAGCGAAGCGGGCTCGGTGGTGTGTCTGAACCGCCCGGGCGAAGTCGCGCCCGGCAGCGTCGGCCGACCGCTGCAGCACCTGCAGCTGAGCGTCGCTGCCAACGGCGAGCTGTGCGTGGACGGTCCGCGCTTCCTCGGCTATCTCGGCGAGCCTGCACCGACGCCGGGCCCCCTGCGCACCGGCGACCTTGGCGCCATCGACGCGCAGGGCCGCGTGCACATCGAGGGCCGGCTGCGCGAGATGTTCATCACCAGCTATGGCCGCAACGTCGCCCCGGCCTGGATCGAGGGGGAACTGCTGGCCGAGCCGGCGATCGCGCAGGCCGTGCTCAGCGGCGAGGCCGAGCCCTGGAACCTGGCCCTGATCTGGCTGCGCGATCCGGCGATCAGCGATGCCGAACTCGCGCGCGTGCTTGAGCGCGTCAATGCCGGCCTGCCCGACTACGCGCGCATCGGCGGCGTCCTGCGCCTGCCCGCGCCGCTGTCGATCGCGACCGGCCTGCTCACCGCCAACGGCCGCCCGCGTCGCGCTGCCGTCCTCGCGCACTACGCCGAGGCCATCGCCGCGCGCCGCGCGCTGGGACCGGATGCGGCCCTCATCGCCGCCACTTCATCGACGCACTGTACCTCTCGCCCTCAGGAGATCCCCGCATGAGTTTCCACACCCGACTGCTCGCCGAGACGGCCCGCGAGCGCGCCGAACTGCAGAGCCTGCCGATCGTGCAGCGCGCGCTCGCTGGCCGCATCCGCCGCGAGGAATACGCCGCCTTCCTCGGCCAGGCCTATCACCACGTGCGCCACACCGTGCCCCTGCTGATGGCCTGCGGCGCGCGCCTGCCGGCCAGCCACGAGTGGCTGCGTCGCGCAGTGGCCGAATACATCGAAGAGGAGATCGGCCACGAGGAGTGGATCCTCGACGACCTCGAAGCTCTGGGCGAGGACCGCGCGCGCTGGGCCGCAAGCACGCCGCTGCACGCTACCGAGCTGATGGTGGCCTATGCGCACGACGGCATCGCGCGCATCTCGCCGCTGTCCTTCTTCGGCATGGTGCTGGTGCTGGAAGGCACCAGCGTGGCGCTGGCGACGCGCGCGGCCGAAGCGATCGAGCACAGCCTCGGCCTGCCGCGCACGGCGTTTACCTATCTGCGCTCGCACGGCGATCTCGACATCGAGCACACCGGTTTCTACGAGCGCCTCATGGACCGCATCGAAGACCCCGCCGAGCAGGCCGTGATCATTCACGCCGCGCGTCGCTTCTATCGACTGTACGGCGACATCTTCCGCAGTATCGAGGCCGGCCCCGCGCTGGCGGAGGCCGCGTGATGGACCTGCGCGGCAAGACCGTGGTGCTGACCGGCGCCACCGGCGGCATCGGCAGCGCGCTGGCGCTGGAGCTGTGCGCCGAAGGGGCGCAGGTCATCGCCATCGGCCGGCGGCCGGCCGCGCTGGAGACCCTGCGCCAGCGCGCGGCCGGACGTCCCGGTCGGCTGCAGCCGCTGGTCGCCGACATCAACTGCGCCCGCGACCGCGCGCGCATCGCCGAGGTGGCGAGCGCACCCGATGCCCTGATTCACGCCGCCGCGCTGGGCAGCTTCGGCCTGTTCGCCGACAGCGATGCCGCCGAGCGCGAGGCCCTGTTCCAGACCAATGTGCTGGCACCGATGGCCTTGACCCAGGCCCTGTTGCCGGCCCTGCTGAAGCGCCCCGAGGCGCGCGTGCTGGCGGTGGGCTCGACCTTCGGCAGCCTCGCGCATCCGGGCTTCGCCGCCTACAGCGCGTCGAAGTTCGCCCTGCGCGGCTTCATCGAGGCGCTGGGCCGCGAGCACGCCGACAGCGCCCTGATCGCGCAATGGATCGCCCCGCGCGCCACCGACACCGCCTTCAACCCGCCGAATGTCGTGGCCTTGAACCAAGCGCTCAAGACCCACGTCGACGCCGTCGACGAGGTTGCCTCGCAGATCGTGCAGGCCCTGCGCGCCGGCACACGCCGACGCCAGCTGGGCTGGCCGGAGAAGCTCTTCGCCTGGCTCAACGGCGCGTTTCCCGCGCTGGTGGATCGCGGCCTGCGCGCCGCGCTGCCGGTGGTGCGGGCGCATGCGGCGAGCGATCGGCAGCCGCCGCCAGCGAAGTCATTCGCCGCGGCGCAGTCGCTCCAGCCGGGTGCCATGGCCTTCGATCGCCGCGTCGCCGCGACCCCCTCCACCCTGCGCGCCGAACCTGCAGAGCGGCTGCAGGAGCGACGTCCCGAGACACCCCAGCCGAGCGCGAGCGCCGCAAGCGCCGAGGTCGGCGCTGCCGCACACGCTCACCCTTCCCCGAGTTCGCCCTCGTATCAAGGAGTCGCCCCATGAAGCTCGCCACGTACGTTTCAGCAGCCTTGTCTTCCGTCCCCGTGACTGCAGCTCCCGGCCCAGGCCCCGCGCAGGTTCGCCCGCGACAGACACTGGCCCGCGCCGCACTCGCACTGGCCCTCGCCACCGCCGTGCTCGGCAGCATGGCGCCGCTGCGCCCGGCGTCCGCAGAGGACGCGGTCATGACCACCGACGCCAACGTCGCCGAAGACCCGCTGCCGCCGATCCAGGCGCGCTGGGCGGAGATCCGCTACCAGCTGCCGGAGAGCGAGCGCGTCAAGGCCTTTGATGCGCTGGTGAACGATATCGGTCGCGCCCAGCTGCGCGCGCCGGACGACCTGCGCCTGCAGGTGTGGAAGGGCATCGTGCTGGCCAGCGAGGCCGGCGCTCAGGGCGGCCTGGGTGCGCTCAGTCTGTGCAAGCAGGCGCGCACGGAGTTCGAGTCCGTGATCGACAAGGACGGCCGCGTGCTCGACGGCTCGGCCTACACAAGCCTTGGCAGCCTCTACTACCAGGTGCCCGGCTGGCCGCTGGGTTTCGGCGACGAGGACACCGCCCGCGAGCTGCTGCAGCAGGGCCTGTCGATCGCCCCCGACGGCATCGACTCCAACTACTTCTGGGGCGATTTCCTGCTGGATCAGGAGGACTACGCCGGCGCCGTGCAGGCCTTCCAGAAAGCGCTGGCCGCTCCACCGCGCCCCGGCCGCGAAAGCGCCGACGCCGGCCGCCGCGCCGAGATCGAAGCCGGGTTGGCGAAGGCGCAGGAGGAATTGAGGGGGTGAGAGCGGGGATTGGGGATTCGGGATTCGGGATTCGGGATTCGAAGCAGCCTTGCGCTTCGAATGGGCTCGCGACATCCGCATAGGGTGGGCCCTGGCCCACCATAAGCTCCCTTCTGGCCCGGTCATCCCTGCTCGAACGCACACTCGCCAAGGTCTTGGAGGCGTTGTGTCGAATAGCCGGGGCGAGCCCCTACGCCACGGTGGGCCAGGGCCCACCCTATGGGCCCGCGCTTCGAATCTGGCGCTCGCTCTGTCCGAGCGCTGGATGAGGTCGACAAGCGCTTGCGGCTTGCCGGAGTGTTGGGGAATCGCGATTCGACACTCGACATTCGACATTCGCGATTCGGGATTCGGGATTCGGGATTCGGGATTCGAAGCAGCCTTGCGCGTCGAACGGGGTCGCGACATCCGCATAGGGTGGGCCCTGGCCCACCATGAGCTCCCATCTGGCTCGCGTCATCCCTGCAAGAACCCTCAAGCGCCAAGGTCTTGGAGGCGTTGTGTCGAATAGCCGGGGCGAGCCCCTACGCCACGGTGGGCCAGGGCCCACCCTATGCGCATGCGGCTGGTCACGCGCGCGCTTCGCCCAGGGCGTGATTGAAGGCCGCCAACGAAGTGCCCCAATCGGGCGCAAGCCAACCGCGCTCGACGTAGCGATGGAAACTCGAATGCGGCCAGTCGATCGCCCGCTGCACGTGGCCGTGCTTGACCGGGTTGTAGTGGATGTAGTCGATGTGCGCGCGCAGGTCGAGTTCATCGACGATCACCCGCTCGAAGTAGCGACGCTGCCAGATGCCGCGCTCACGGCTCGACGCACGGCTCGCGCTGCGCAGCTCGCCCTTCGGCAGCGCCCGCGAGAACAGGCTCTTGATCCGCTGCCAGCGTGCGGCGTTGCAGTCGTCGCCTTCGGGCAGCGACCACAGGCAGTGCAGATGATCCGGCAACACAACCAAGGCGATCGGTGTAAAGGGCAGCACCGCTCGCGTTTCCCGAAAGGCGGCACGCAGCGTGTCGATGTTCTCCACAAGAAGGTGCGATCGCCGGTTCCACAGGTTCACCGTGAAGAACGCGGTCGCGCCAGGAATCCATGGGCGTCGATAGTTCGGCATGCGCACATGTTCCCCAGGCGCGGCCGATCGGCACCATCCGCCTTGTGCGCTGGATCGGGTAGGAGTTTTGCTCACGGAGCCAGGAGTCGGGACTTGAAGCCGCCCTGTGGGGCAAGGGTGCTTGCGTTATCCCTAGCCTCGGATAGGGTGGGCCCTGGCCCACCATGAGCCCCGCCCTTGCCGAGGTCATCGCGATCGCACGGTGCAGACGACCGCCATCGATGCTTCAGATCGGCACACCGAGGCGAGCGTCCACGCTGTACCGGGGCGAGTCTCCACGCCACGGTGGGCCAGGGCCCACCCTATCGCTCGCCTCGCATAGGGTGGGCCCTGGCCCACCATGAGCCCCGCTCTTGCCGAGGTCATCGCAATCGCACGGTGCAGACGACCGCCATCGAGGCTTCAGATCGGCACACCGAGGCG
>JBIJCA010000347.1:0-4185 GCA_044344935.1 Aquimonas sp.
AGGCGCGCTACAGCGCTGGATCTGGTACTGAAGGCAGGGCCGCGTGCGATTGCGAAACACGCTGTCCTCACAGCTGCGGAGCCCGAACAGACGGTGGATCAGGGCCAGCGTCTCGCGCACCGCGGTCACCCCCGGATAAGGGCCGAAATAGCGACCGGGCTGGCTGCGTGGTCCGCGATGAAACCGGATGCGCGGGGTCTCGTCTGCGGTGGTCAGGTGAATGTACGGGTAGCTCTTGTCGTCGCGAAGCAAGATGTTGTAGCGCGGCTTCAGCGACTTGATGAGCTGGTTCTCCAGCAGCAGAGCCTCGCCTTCACTGCGGGTGACGGTGATCTCGATGTTGGCAATCTGGCTGATCATCACGCGCAGACGCGGCTCGCGCGGGCTGCGAGTGAAGTAGCTGGCAACGCGCTTTCGCAGGCTGGCCGCCTTGCCAACATAGAGCACGCCACCATCGGCCGCGAGCATGCGATAGACGCCGGGCGCAAGCGTGAGCCGGCTCGCGAACTCCTTGCCGTCGAACCCTTGCATCGAAAGTGGTGTCGAACCCGACGAACTCATTCGCCGATGGCAAGCCTGCGCGGCATGGGGCTGTCGAAGTCGATCCGCAGGACCTCGTGAGCGTCTGTGTTGGCGAGGAACAGACTGCTGCGGTTGACCGCCAGTGCCGCCGGCTGGTGCAGTCGATAGCCGAGGTTCTGGGTGCTGACCTGTCGGGTCGCGGGATTCAGCAGCTTGAGTGCGCAGTTGTAGGTATCGGCGATCCAGAGCTGGGGTGCGCGGGGATCAAGAACGATCGACAGCGGGTACTGCAGACGCGCCTGCGGAAGCGGCCCATCCACATCACCGAAGTCGTACAGACCGACACCCATCAGGGTCTGCACTCTGGTGCTCGCGAGGTGGATGCCACGAACCGAAGAGGATGCTGAGTCCGCGACGAAAAGCGTCTGCTGGGCGAGCGCCAGGCCGGCGGGCTGGGCGAAATGGCAGTTCAGCGACTCACCATCGCCGAGACCGAGGGCGCCCGAACCCGCCAAGGGCGCGAGCGAGCGGCGGCCGAGGTCGTACTCCCAGATCTGATTCCATCCGGCCATCGACATGTAGAGCTTGTCGAAGGCTGTCGCCAAAGCCCACGGCGCATTCAGGGCAACATGGGTCGGGTCCAGCATGGCGCCCTCGAGCCGCGCGCCCGGACGCCCCGTGCCGGCCAGCGTGTCGACATCGCCATCGAGCAGACTGATGCGCCGAAGGGCATGGTTGCCGGTATCGGCCACATAGAGTGCGTCCTTCCAGAGCGCCAGACCGCGCGGAGCCAAGAAACTGGCTTCGGCGCTCCCGCCATCGATGAATCCGCCGCTGCCTGAGCCGAACTGGCGCAGGATCCGACCATCCAGCGTGCATTCCAGCACGCGGTTGTGACCGGTATCAGCTACATACAAGTGGCGCTCGCTGGCAGCGAGCCCACTGGGAAACGCCAAAGGCAGGCGCGGCTCGGGCCTGGACACGGCACTGAGTGTCTCGTAGACACGCGTGTCGCTCTCGCCGGCCAGCTCCAGAACGCGCTCGATGAGCGGATGGAGAATCTCCCTCAGCGGTTCACCCGCTACCATCTCCACGACCCGACCCTGCGTGTCGATGAGGACGGCGGTAGGCCATGACTCAACACCGAAATGCTGCCAAGTGATGAAGTCCGGGTCCTGAGCCACAGGGAAGCGCACAAACAGGCGATTCAGGGCTTTCAAGAGGCACTTCGGGTCGCGTTCGGCGTCGTACTTGGGGCAGTGCACGCCCAGCACGGTGAGACCGTCGGAAAAACTGTTCTGCAGAAGCCGCATGTCTTCGAGCGCCGTCTGCGACCACGCGGACCCCACGTGGAAGAAGAACAGCAGCACCGCGCGCCCCTTCTGCTCGGCGAGCCGCTGCGGCGGTGCATTCACCCATTCAAGAGCGATATGGAATTCCGGAGCGCGCGCGCCAGCCAGCATTGAACGATCCTCCCAATAGGCGCGACCCAAGGCGCAGTCGGTTGCGGAAAGCGGATCACCAGAAAGGGTACAGATCCTCGGCGCCCGCGCTACCTTCACATTCTGACATGCCCAGCAGTCTTGCCGTCATTCTCCGGCAGGCGCGGTCGAGCAAGGCATGGACCCGTTCGAAGTCCTCGACTCGACCGTAGTAGGGATCGGGCACCTGCATGCCCTCACCCAGCCCTGCCCACTCGAGCAGGAGCGCCGTTCGCGCTCCGGAGTCAGACGTCTGCAGTGCGCGCAGATCGCGGAGATTGTTCGCGTCTGCCGCCAGAATCAGGTCGAAGCGGGCGAAGTCGCGCCGATTCAACTGCCGTGCACGCTGCGCGTCGATCGGCGTTCCGTTCGACCGCGAAACCCTCACTGCACGCGCATCAGGCGGCTCACCGACGTGATAACCCGCGGTGCCCGCCGAATCGACATGAAGCGCAAGTCCGGCCTCGGCAGCGCGCGTGCGCAGAATGCCCTCGGCCATGGGCGAACGGCAGATGTTGCCGAGGCACACGAAAAGCACGCTGCGAGTGCCATCGCGGGCCGCTCTCACGGTTGATGTCCACGCAGCTCGGCTTCGACGCGGGCGATGTCATCGAACGTGTCGACACCCGCGGGGAAGGGCTGCGGAGTCAGCCCCACGGCAATCCGCCATCCGGCCTCCAGCGCCCGCAACTGCTCCAGGCATTCCAACTGTTCGAGTCGGCCCGGAGGGAGTGCTGCGAAACGCTTGAGGTCGCCGGATCGATATGCGTACAGGCCAATGTGTCGCAACCAGTTCCCTGGCTTGAGTGCCAGGCGGTCACTGGCGAAGCCGTCCCGATCCCACGGAATGGGCGCGCGACTGAAGTACAGGGCATCGCCGCCGACGGCGCGGACGACTTTGACGCAATTGGCATTGAACAGCTCCTCGCTGCCCGTAATGGCCTGGGCGAGTGTGGCGATGCGCGCGCCCGACTCGACCAGCAGGCGTGCCGCTCCGGCGATTGCGCTCGGTGGCGCCAGCGGTTCGTCACCCTGGAGATTCACGACGATGCGCTCGTCGTTCCAGCCCAGTGCACCAGCGGTTGCCGCCAGACGATCGGTGCCGGAAGCGAGCTCGGCGGCGGTCATGCACGCCGTGCCGCCTTCCGCCACGACAATATCCGCGATGCGCGCATCGTCAGTTGCCACTACCACCTCGCTGGCGCCGGCCTCCCTGGCGCGGCGGAGTACATGCACGATCATCGGCTCACCCGCCAGGATCTGCAGCGGCTTTCCGGGGAGCCGGGACGAACCGTAGCGGGCGGGAACGGCAACAACAAAATCGAGGGGGCGGGTCATGAGGACTCACGGCTGGCGCGCGCGTCGCTCAGGCGCACATGAAGATGATCGAAAAGCGCGCCCGACAGCTGGGCGCGCACCGGCAAGTAGAAACACCGCTCGGACGCGAAGGCCATGCACTTCACGGCATCCTTTTCCGTCATCAGGATCGGCAGGGAGTCGTCGAAGCTGAGGTCGGATGCAGCGAAAGGATGGTGATCCGGAAACGGGTGTTCGATCAATTCGAAACCCTGGGCGCGCAAGCCGGCGAAGAAGCGCTCCGGATGTGCGATGCCGGCCAGCGCGTGAACCCGTTGCCCCGCTTTCGGGGCCGTCGCCGCCCCACGCAGCGCACGCAGCGGTTCTGCGACAAGCTGCATCGGCCATTCGTCGGCATCCGGCTGGCCGCCGTTGCAGATGCGTGCGGTGCATCCCCCTGCGCGCGCCGGCAGTTCGCGCAGGGGGCCGGCCGGCAGCAAGGCCCCGTTGCCGAATCGGCGCTCGCCGTCGATCACCACCACCTCGACATCGCGAGCCAGCGCGTAATGCTGCAGGCCATCATCGGCAATCAGAAGATCGACCTCGCCCGAAGCCTCCAGCAGCGCGGCCGCATCGCTGCGGTAACGTCCCACAGCCACGGGCACGCCACTTCGCCGTCGGATCAGAGTGGGCTCGTCACCGTACTCTTTCGGATCGGCCAGCTCCGGCAGAATCTGCGCGCCGCGGGTATGGCCGCCGTGTCCACGCGAGATCACTCCAGGCCTCCACCCCCGAGCCCTTAGGCCATCGATCAGACCCAGCACGGCGGGTGTCTTGCCGGCACCGCCAGCCGTTAGATTGCCCACGACCAGCACCGGCAGGCTAC
>JBIJCA010000041.1:0-22148 GCA_044344935.1 Aquimonas sp.
GTAGCGACATCGATCTGCGGTCACATATCCGCACCGGCTCCATCCTGATCGGGCGCATGACAGTGGCGGGTGGCGGCGAGGGCGCTTGAGCTTTCCTTGACATCCGTCGCCGCTGGCGCGACAACGTGCGGGCTGAACGGACACCGCCCGAACCGAATCACCCCTGCAAGGAGCTGACGATGAGCGATACGCCCGAATCTCCCTACATCCCCTCGGCGCAGCCGCCGGAGCCGCCGCCGGGGCTGAATCCCGACGCCAACGAAAAGCAGTTCGCGCTGTTCGTGCATCTGTCCGCGCTGCTGGGTTTCTTCATTCCCTTCGGCAACATCATCGCCCCGCTGGTGCTGTGGCAGATCAAGAAGAACGAGTCGGCCTTCATCGATGATCAGGGCAAGGAGGCGGTGAACTTCAATCTGACTCTTCTGCTGGTCGGCCTCGCGCTGATCGTGCTGACGGTGATCACCTTCGGGCTCGGCATCTTCCTGACCGCGCCGCTCGGCCTGGCGCTGGCGGTGGCCTGGCTGATCTTCGCGATCATCGCCGGCATGAAGGCGAACGAGGGTGTGGCCTATCGCTACCCGTACATCTTCCGCCTGATCAAGTAGCCTCAGTGAAGATCCGCAAACGCCCCGCCTCCTGGCGGGGCGTTTGCGTTTCCGGCGGCGGCTGCGACCGCTATGCTTCCGCGCCCCTCGTACGTGCTGGACGCAAGCCGATGCCCTACACCCCTATCGTCGCCACGCTCGGCTACGTGCTCTCGCCCGACGGCCAGCGCGTGCTGATGATCCACCGCAACGCGCGGCCAGACGACCAGCATCTCGGCAAGTACAACGGCCTCGGCGGCAAGCTGGACCCCTTGGAGGACATCGCCGCCGGAATGCGTCGCGAGATCTTCGAAGAAGCCGGCATCGAATGCCTGTCGATGCAGCTGCGTGGCACCCTCAACTGGCCGGGTTTCGGCAAACAGGGCGAGGACTGGCTGGGCTTCATCTTCCTGATCGACCGTTTCAGCGGCGAGGTGCCTGCTTCCAACGCGGAAGGCGACCTGGTCTGGGTGTCGCGTGATCGGCTGATGGAGCTGCCGATGTGGGAGGGGGACCGGCATTTCCTGCCGCTCGTCTTCGACGCCGACCCGCGACCTTTCCACGGTGTCATGCCGTATCGCGAGGGCCGCATGCAGGCTTGGAGCTACAGCCGCCTTTAGGTAGCGCGCGAGCCTTGTTCAGGAATTGCTAAGCCTGGGGCCCTTGGCTATAGTCGGTCGAACATGTCACACGTGCTGCGTGTGCACTAGGGAAGGCCAGCATGGCCGTGGGGTGACGCAAGGCACCGCGCTTCCAAAGGCGTTTGAAGAGTGTCGCGTCGAGGGGTGAGGCGCCCGGGGCCCTGCGAAACAGGCGCAAGGAGAGGTGGCATGCTGATTCTGACTCGCCGGGTAGGCGAAACGCTGATGATCGGAGATTCGATCACCGTGACCGTGCTCGGAGTGAAGGGCAACCAGGTGCGTATCGGCATCGGTGCGCCGAAAGATGTCTCGGTCCATCGCGAAGAGATTTACCAGCGCATCCGTTCGGAGAGCGCGGAAGGCAGCAAGACGGATCCCGACGGCGGGCAGTGAGCCTGAGCAGGCTTTACCAACGCGAGGCGCTCGTCTATAGTTGCGCGCTTCGCGGCGCCAGATCTTGAAGGTCTTCGCCAGCAAACCCGGAGAGATGCCCGAGAGGCCGAAGGGGCTCCCCTGCTAAGGGAGTATAGGGTCAAAAGCTCTATCGAGGGTTCGAATCCCTCTCTCTCCGCCAGCTTCAATCGAAAGGGGCCGCAAGGCCCCTTTCGATTTCCAAAGCGGTTCAGTCTCCCATGGCGAACTGTTCTGCGGCGGATGCATCAGGGGCGGTTCTGACGAGTGACTCCGCTTCGAAAGTTCGATCGGAGAGGCTTGACGGATCCAAATCAGCCCCGCATAATTTCGCTTCTACGCGCCCGTAGCTCAGCTGGATAGAGCACCAGGCTACGAACTTGGGGGTCGGAGGTTCGAATCCTTCCGGGCGCGCCAATCAAAGAAAAGAAGGGTCAATGAGTTGAGCTCATTGGCCCTTTTTGTTTTGGGCGAACGGAAGTTGCGACGGCGGACCCCTGTGGAGCGACCTCATCGGTGGGCGCTGTCGGTGTGCGGGCGGCGCGTGCCTCCTCGAAGGTCGGCGCTCAGCGTGCGCTTGGTTGCGGCAGCTCATCCAGCAGGCGGTGGATCTCGCCTTTCGGTGCGTAGTCGTCATCACAGTGCGAGCAGGCCGCCAGGGCCTGTTCGGCAACGGCGAGGGCAGCGCTCGCGTCACCTGTCGCGTGCAGGAAGCGCGCTCTCACCAGCAGTGCGCGTGGATGGTTCGGCAGCAGCCTGGCGAGCAGTCGCGCCGGGGTCTCGCCTGCCTCGGCATCGGCGGCGGCCGTGGCCGACTCCAGCCACAGGCGCAGGATCACCGCTTCCGAGAGTGTCGTGCGCCCGTCGTCTCGAAGGAAGCCTGCATGCGCTTCGGCGAAACTCTCCAGCGCCTGCGCGTGCGCGTCTTGCAGCTGTGCGATTCGCGCGTCGACCAAAGTGACCAGGAAGCCAAGATCCCGCCGCCCGAAGCGGGAGATCATGCGCTCAAGCGCCGCCCGCCCACGCTCAAGGTCTGCCACGCCACCGATGCGCAGCGCGAACTGCAGACGGCTCATTTCCCGGAGCAGGCTGGCGACTTCGTCCTGTCCGGGAAACGCGGCTTCCAGAAGTGCATCGTGATCCGTCGAGAGCGCCCCACCTTCCAGATCTTCCGCATAGTCTTGGGTGAGGCTGAGTCGTGCCAGCGCCAGGGTTCCGGTCGCCGTCAGTTCGATCCGGCGCTCGCGCAGGGCAAGTGCCTCGGTGATCTGGCCACGCGAGCGAGCAATCCCCTCGGCCACCTGCAGGGCCAGGTCTTTCTCCTCCAGCGATTCCGATTCATCGAGTCCGGCCACCGCCGCACGCGCCTCCTGGAACTGCCCCTGCCGGATCAGCAACACAGCCAAGGCGCCCTGCAGTCGGGGCGCGCTATCGTGGTGCGCGAGCGCGTCGAACAGGCGCTCCCGCGCGAGCTCGGGTCGGCCCTGACGCTCCTCAAGACTCGCCAGCGCAATGCTTGCGTCTGGGTCGAAGGCGCGCCTTTCCAGATAGTCGCGATATGTCGCGGTCGCGCCGGCCTCGTCACCTGACCTTTCCTTCAGACGGGCGACCTGCAGCACCGCAGCATCATCGGCACCGCCGAGCGCGATCACCTGTTGGAACTGCTCAATCGCGCCTTCGATGTCCTGGTCGTAGGTGAGCAGCATCAAGGCGTACTGGCTGCGTGTGTCCGGATTGTTCGGGAAGCGTTCGACACAGGCGCGCGCGATCCGTCTCGCCACGTCGATCTGACCGGCGTAGCTCGCCTGTGCGATGCGCACCGCGCAGCGCAGGTCCTCGGTGAAGCGCTCACGATTGGCGAAAGCGATATCGAGGCCCCGCTTCACCGCGGGGGCGTCGCCGGTCGTCAAGGCCAGCTGATACAGGCGCAGCCCGGCCAGTGCAAAACCGGGATCGCTTTCCAGCGCGGCGTCGAGCTCGGCGCGTGCGGCGGGCAGGTCGCGACGGGTGGCGAGCAGGAGTTCGGCGCGAAACAGGGCAGCCAGCGCCTCGGCCGACTCGCTGAAGAGCGCCTCGACGGGACCATCGGCGCTGCCGCCGGCACGTTCGGCTGGCAGGTCGAGCCGGTCGATCAGTTGCGTGGACAGCAGGTCGATACTGGCGGCCAGCGCTTGTCCTTCGCCTCGCAGCTCAGCCACCGCGCGCAGCGGATCCGTCTGGTAGAGCGTCAGTTCGATGCGCACGAGCTCGACCTCGCCCGCAACTTCGCCGTCGACGAAGAAATCAGCACGCGCGCGCCGCGCGATCTCCTGTCTCTGCTGCAGGGAAAGCTGCCCGGGATCGACTTCGTTCGCTGTCGGATCGCCCCAGTCCATTCTCGGCTGCACGAAGCTGTGCTGGGAAAGATCGATCTGCAGCATGTACGCGGCTGCCATCCCCAGCCACGGCTGGCCTACGGCTTCCGACCGTCGCAACGGTGTCAACGAGACCGTACGCAACAGCCCCGAACGGGGCACCTCGTGGATCTCAGTCGAGCCCGTCTCGCCGAGCACGGCGATCGTGTCGGTCGCGCGCCCCACCGCCTGGTCGCCGAACACCGTGTAGACGGCCGCGAGCGCGCACAGCAGGTTGGCGCCTGTCGCCTGCAGGTCGCGATGGTCCAGCAGGTCGTCGGGATCTTCCCTTTCGCGCAGGCTCCACAGCAGAACGCTGGGCAGAAGCAGCAGCGCCCCGAGGCCGACCATGTCGACGATGTTGTCGGTCAGGCGGTAGCGCGCCACCAGGAAGATGACCACTTCGACCAGTCCCCAGACCGCGCCCAGGAACAGGGCAACCGCCTGCAGTACGCGTTTGCGCCACAGCAGGTTGATCCAGTAGAGCGGCGATGAGCGCGGAAGCGAGGGCATGCTGGAGTGCCGAACGGGCCGATGGCAGCTTCGATCGGCATGGACGATACCCGATTCAACTCGCAGGGCGGACGGCTTGGCGTGTATCAGGGCGACTCCCTCCTCCGGACTTGGCCTGTACGCCCCGATGCCTCATTCACGAATGCGAAAACCCGGCGCCTGCATGGCCGCGCCCGCGCTCAGCCCCGCGACACGAGACCCAGCCGGGCGGCTTCGAGCGTGGCTTCGGCGCGCGAGTTGATGCTGAGCTTGCGGTAGATGTCCTTCACGTAGCCGGAGGCGGTGTGCGGCGAAAGCCCCAGGGCCGCAGCCGTCTGCTGCACCGTGTAGCCCTTGGCGATCAGCTGCAGCACCTCGGTTTCGCGCGCGGTCAGAATTTCGGACGTGGCTTCGGCCTGCGCACGGGTGGGCGGCTGGAACTGCCGAAGCAGGCGTCGCGCGATGCTGGGCGACAGCGGTGGCTGTCCGTCCAGAATGCCGCGCAGCATTCGCACCAGCTCGGCGGACGGAAGGTCCTTCAGCACATAGCCCTGAGCGCCCGCGCGCAGGGCCGGGAACACGTGCGCATCGTCGTCGAACACCGTGCTGACCACGCACAGGGTGTCGGTCGTCCCCCGCTGCAGGGCCTCGATGACGCGCAGGCCGCTGCCGTCGGGCAGGCCGAGATCAATCAAGGCCAGATCCGGCGTCCGCGGCAGGGAGGCCAAAGCGGTCAGGGCTTCGCCGATACTGCCCGCCTCGATGATCTCGATCGTCGGGAAGGCGTCGAGCAGGGCCGATCTCAACCAGGCCCGCGCCGGCGCCAGATCGTCGACCAGCAAGGCCAGGCCGGGCGCGTGACCCGTGGCGCCAGGTGCGCTCATGCCTCGCCCTCGGGCAGTGGAAAGCGCAGCACGATCTTGGTGCCGCCCTGGGTGCCGGGGGTCCAGTCGATGCGACCCTTCAGCTCCGCCGCGCGCGTCCGCATGCTGTCCATGCCGCGTCCTTCGCGGACGCTCTCGGGCGTGCCGAAGCCGTCGTCGGTGACATCCAGAAGCAGCTGCGCGCCGTCCGGTCGTACCCGCACGCGCAGGCTGCGCACGTGGGCGTGCCGGATCGCATTGCTGATGCTCTCGCGCACGATCCGATGCAGATGCAGGGCCTGACCTGAATCCAGCGAGGGATCCGGCAGGTTTCCGGTCTGCTCCCAGACCAGTTCGGCCTCGACTGCCCACAGCCGCTGACGGGCTTCGGCTTCGATTTCGGCCAGCACATCCGACAGCCTGCCGGGCTCTCCGCGCGAGCGGCTGACCACGTCGCGAAGGTTCTGCAGCACCGCCCGCGCGCGGTCCGCGTACGCGGGACTGGGCGCGGTGTAGATCATCTGCAGCAGCTGCGAGCCCAGGTCGTCATGCAGGTCACGATAGATGCGCTCGCGTTCTTCGAGTGCCGTTTGCTGGCGGATTCGGGCGCGTTCGGTCTTGGCCTGTTCGGTAAAGAGGGCTTGCTGGGCGGAGAGATGTGCGCGCAGTCGGCCGCGCTCCCGCCAGAGCCATGCGCACAACGTCGCGGTGACAACTGCAGGCAACCAGACGATCCAGTTCACTCAAGGTCCCTTGGCGATAGCGTCGTACTGGGCCTGAACGCGCTGGGTGCGCGGGTGGGCCTCGCCCAGCGTGCTCCGGAGAACCATGAGGCTGGACTCGAACTCGCTACGCGCTTCCCCTAGGCGACCGAGTTCGGCCAGGCATTGAGCACGATTGCCAGCGAACATGCCGGAGTAGACATGCTCGGCTCCGAGCGCTGTGCGCGCGCGGTCGGTTAGCAGATCAAAATGCGACAGCGCGAGCTCGAATTGCTTCGCGTCCATTCTCAGCATTGCCAGATTGTTGAGCACGCCGAGGGCCTCGGGCGCATCCAACCTCCCCAGATCTTCATAGAGCTCCAGCGTTCCAGCATGCATGTTCGCTGCTTCTTCAACCTGGCCCAGCCGCTCCAGCGCCAGCGCAAGCGTGTCGCGTGCGGTGAGTGCCAACCGATGTGCCGGCCCGAAGCGCGCGCTCAATCCATCCAGCGCCGCTCGCGCAAGCGTGGAACTGCGCGCGGCTTCGCCCTGATTGACGAGCGCCGTTGCCAGATTCAGGCCGCTGCTCAGTGTCGAAGGATGTGCCTCACCCAGCACCCGCCGGCGCGCCGCATGGATGGTTTCCAGATCGGCTAGCGCGCCGGCTTCGTCACCGAGGCGGAACTTGAGAGTCGCAGCCAGGTTCCGCGTGAACAGCGTCTGCGGATGATCCTGGCCGAGCGTGCGCTCGCGCAGTCGTACGGCTTCAGCGTTAACGTCTGCGGCCTCCTGGAACTTGCCCAGCAACTGCAGCACTGAGGCCAGATCGTGACGCAAGGCCAGACTGATGCGGTGCGAGGGGCCGAGAGCGAGTTCTGCGCGTGCAAGCGCCGCTTCGATATCGGCTACAGCCGACTCGCGCTCACCTTGCTCAACGCGGGCGCGCAGCCTGATCTGCTCAACATCGAGAGCGGTAGCCGATTCGCCAGCGAGTTCACCAGGGGCGAACATTCGCTCGGCTTGGGCTTCAATCTGATCGAACCGTCCGCGCACCAGGTCTGCGTTCAGACGCTCGATTGCGGCACTCACATGCAGTTCTCGCAGCTCGGCAAGGTCGGGCAGCGCGAGCGCCGAGTCCAGCAGTTCGGTGGCCCGCTCCGCGTCCGCTAGTCCAAGATGCGCGCGCGCCAGAGTGGTCATCAGCCGGGCTCGCGTGGCCTCTGGCATTGTCGTGCCCGAGCGCAGGGATTCACCCGCGACGTAAAGCAACTCGCTGACTCGCAGCTCGTTGCCGAGGCTGCGCTCTGGATCCGCCGACTGCAGCATGTCGGTAAGGAAGTCATTGGTCGCTTGTGCTTCCGCGGCACGTGTCTCGGCCTCGGCGCGCGCGCTGGCCTCCGCCCACGCGAAACGCAGCGAAACGCCCGTCGCCAGCACCAGCACCACAGCGATACTCGCCAACGCGGCGCTCAGCGCGCGATGACGCCTCACGAAGCGGCCGATGAGATAGGCCGGCGTGGGCGCGCGGGCGCTGACCGGCCGGCTTTCCAGCGCGGCACGCAGATCGGTGGCGAAGGCGTCCACGCTGGCATAGCGACGCTCTCGTTCCGGCGCGATGGCCTTCATCACCACCTCGCCGAGGTCGCCCTGTGCGCATCGACTCAGTGAGGCCAGGGGCGGCGGATCGCCGGCACGCACGATGTCCAGGGCCTCGAAGGCCGAGGCCGTGCGCAGGCGCGGATAGGGCAGCTGGCCGCCAAGCAGCTCGTAGGCGATCACGCCGAGCGCGTAGACATCGCTGCGTGCATCCACCGGTTCGCCGGCCAACTGCTCCGGCGCCATGTAGGGCAGGGTGCCGAGGATCTGGCCGGCCACGGTCAGCGTGAGGTCCTTGCCATCGCTCGGCCCCAGCAGCCGCGCGATTCCGAAATCGAGGACGCGAGCATCGCCCTCGGGCGTCACGAACACGTTCGACGGCTTCAGGTCGCGATGCAGCACCCCGCGCCCATGTGCGTACTGCACCGCCGCGCAGATCGACAGCAGCACGCTGATGCTCGACTCACGGCCGGGCTGCACGCGCGCGGCCCAGTGCCCGAGATCCTCGCCGTGCACCAGTTCCATCGACAGCCAGGGCAGGCCGCTGCGTTCATCGACGCCGGTGGCGTACAGACGGGCAATGCCTGGATGTTCCAGCTGCGCCAGCAGTTCGATCTCGCGCTGGAAGCGCTCCAGCGCGCCGCGGGTCGGAAGGCCAGCAACCTTCAGCGCGACCTCGCGCGGAGGCGTGCGCTCCAGCGCACGATAGACGCGGCCCATGCCGCCTTCGCCGAGCAGGCCGAGGATGCGGAAGGGACCGATGCTTTCCGGCAATGCAGGTGAGGCGTCGCGGCTGCGGGGTTCGGAGTCGAGTGCTTGTGTGGTCTGGTCTTCCGGTCCCGCCGTCATGTCGCCCCCGTCTCTGTTCGCTGCTTAGTCGACGCGATTCGCGATTTGCGCACGCCCCGCCTTGCTGCCGTTCGGTCTGCCCAGTGCCTCTGCCAGCCACTGGCCAACCGAGGCTAGGGCATCGGCGTCGATGCCATGTGTGAAGCCGAGCCCATCCAGCAGATAGAGCACGTCTTCACTGGCCACATTGCCCGAGGCACCCTTCGCGTACGGGCAGCCGCCGGCGCCGCTGACGGCTGAGTCCACCACGCGCACGCCGGCTTCGAGGCAGGCGGCGATGTTGGCGATGGCCTGGCCATAGGTGTCGTGGAAGTGCACAGCCAGCGCCTGCACCGGAACCACCGCCGCGACCGCTTCGAGCATCGCGCGCGCCTTGCGTGGCGTGCCGACACCGACGGTGTCGCCCAGCGATATCTCGTAGCAGCCCAGCGCGTGCAGACGCTGCGCGACGCGCACCACATCGGCCACCGGCACCGCGCCCTGGTAGGGGCAGCCGAGCACCGTCGAGACATAGCCGCGCACCGCGATGCCGTCGGCGCGTGCGGCCTCGATCACCGGCGCGAAGCGCTGCAGGCTCTCTTCGATGCTGGCGTTGATGTTCTTCTGCGAGAAGGCCTCGGACGCCGCACCGAACACCGCGATCTCCTCGACGCCGACCGCCTTCGCACGCTCATAGCCCTGCAGGTTCGGCACCAGCACCGGGTAGCGCACGCCGGGGCGGCGCGCGATCGCGCTGAACACCTCGGCGGCATCGGCCAGCTGCGGCACCCACTTCGGGCTGACGAAGCTGGTGGCCTCGACGGTCTGCAGACCCGTGGCGGCGAGGCGCTCGATCAGCTCGATCTTCAGTGCGGCCGGCAGCAGGGTCTTCTCGTTCTGCAGGCCATCGCGCGGCCCGACTTCGACGATGCGTACGTGGTCCATTCGAGTTCCTTGGTTCAGCGCTGCGCCCGCATCAGCTCGGCCTCGATCTCCGCCAGCGTGCGGCGGCTGCGCTCCAGCACGATCGAGGGCGCGCGCTCGAACAGGCCGGGGGTTTCCACGATGCGCAGCATGTCTTCGCGGGTGCCGCGCACGTAGACGTGCAGTTCGTTGAGCGTGGACGAGACCGTGCCTTCGAGCACGCCGTCGATGATCATGCGCGCAGCGGCGCGGTCATCCACTTTGCGGAGCTCCAGCGTGTCGCCCCGCAGGCGGTAGCGGGCGATGAAGAAGTTGCGCGTCGGCACCGGGTCGACGCCGTGCACGGGCGGCAGTGTGACCAGATCCTGCAGGGCGGCATCAGCCACCACCACGTAGCGCTGGCCGCGGTGTTCGACGTAGTTCAGCGGTATCGGCGCCTGCCGCAGCGGGCCGCCGTCTTCCAGCTGCGAGAGCAGGAAGCTGCGGCACTGCTCGTCGACCAGCAGACCAGCCACCTGGCTGTCCTCGGACCGGTCCAGCCACACGCCTTTCCAGCCTTCGTCGCAGCGCTGGATGCGCTCGCCGGGCGGCGACTCGAAGCGGGTCTCGACGCAGCCTGCAAGCATCAGCATGCACAGCGCGAGCAGCAGGACGCGCATCACTCGGCGGTCTCCAGTCGCAGCAGCACCGCATCGGCCTCGACGAAGTCGCCGGCCGCGACCTGGACTGCTTCGACCACGCCGGCGCGCGGCGCGCGCAGGCTGAGCTCCATCTTCATCGCCTCCATCACCAGCAGCACCTGCTCGGCCTCGACCGTATCACCGGCGGCCACGTTGACCAGCACGATGCGGCCGGGCATCGGCGCACGCAGGCGGTCTGCATCGCCGCTGCTCGCTTCGCCCTCGAACTCGAAGGACGGGCGCTGCTGGAAGCTCCAGCGCTCGATGCCGTCGTGCAGCAGCGCGCGCGTGCCGTCCAGCTGGCACAGGAAGCGACGCAGCTGCCCGTCGATGCGCAGGCTCAGGCTGTCGGCGCCGAGCTGGGCGTCGCGCACTTCGATGCGGGTGTCGCCGATGCGGATCCCGTAGTCGCCGGCGCTACCGGCGACGCGCAGCTCGACGCGGCCGCCGGGCGCATCCAGCACCAGCAGACGATCACCCGTGTGGCCGCCGCGCCAGCTGTCGGCCAGCGCCCAGGGCGAATCCGGCTCGACGCTGCGCGCCGCCTGGGCGTGCACCTGCGCATGCTCCCCCAGCAGCAAGGCAGCTGCGGCGGCCGACAGCAGTTCGGGCGAGGCAGAGCGCTCACCGGGCAGCACCTGGTCGAGGTGGCGATCGAGATAGCCGGTGTCGATCGTGGCGTCGACCACCGCCGGATGGCGGATCAGGCGCTCCAGGAACTCGATGTTCGACTTCGGGCCCTCGATGCGCGAGCGCGCCAGCGCATCGGCCAGCCGCGCCAGCGCCTGCGGGCGGTCGGGCGCGTGCACGATCAGCTTGGCGATCATCGGGTCGTAGAACACGCTGACGGTATCGCCCTCGATCACGCCGCCGTCGATGCGCACGCCCGGCAGACCCTGCGGCAGCTGCAGGCGTTCGATGCGGCCCGAACCCGGCAGGAAGCCAGCTTCGGGGTCTTCCGCATACAGCCGCACTTCGATGGCGTGGCCGCGGCTTTCGATCTGCTCCTGCGACTTCGGCAGGCGCTCGCCGGCGGCGATGCGCAGCTGCCATTCGACGAGGTCCAGCCCGGTGACCTCCTCGGTGACCGGATGCTCGACCTGCAGGCGGGTGTTGATCTCCATGAAGTAGAAATCACCGGCCGGGCCGACGATGAATTCCACGGTGCCGGCATTCACGTAGTCGATGGCGCGCGCGGCCAGCACGGCGGCAGCGCCCATTTCGGCGCGGCGCTCGGCAGTGAGGAAAGGCGAGGGCGATTCCTCGATCACCTTCTGGTAGCGGCGCTGCGCCGAGCACTCGCGTTCGTTCAGATGGATGACATCGCCGTGCGCATCGCCGAACACCTGGATCTCGATGTGGCGCGGCGTTTCGACATAGCGCTCCAGCAGCACGCGGTCGCGGCCGAAGGCGTTGGCTGCCTCGCGCTGGCAGCTTTCAAGGTTCGGCAGGAACTCGGCCGTCGAGCGCACGATGCGCATGCCCTTGCCGCCGCCGCCGTGGGCGGCCTTGATCATCAGCGGATAGCCGACGCGCTCGGCCTCGGCGGCGAGGCGCTCGCGCGACTGGTCCTCGCCGGTGTAGCCCGGCACCACCGGCACACGTGCCGCTGCCATCAGATCCTTGGCGCCAGCCTTTGAACCCATCTTGCGCATCGAGGCGCCCGAGGGGCCGATGAAGACGAGACCTGCGGCAGCGACTGCATCCGCGAAGTCGGCGTTCTCTGAGAGAAACCCGTAGCCCGGATGGATGGCCTGCGCACCGGTGGCGCGCGCGGCCTCGAGAATCGCCTCGGGACGCAGATAGCTCTCGCGCGGCGACGAGCCGCCGATGTGTACGGCGACATCGGCCAGCCGCGCATGCTGGGCGCCGGCGTCGGCATCCGAGTAAACCGCCACGGTGCGGATGCCCAAGCGTCGGCAGGTGCGGATGATGCGGCAGGCGATCTCGCCGCGGTTGGCGATCAGGACGGAAGCGAAAGGCATGCGGAAGCGTCTCGCACGGCCCGCGGGGCTGGGGCCGCTTCAAGGTCCGCTAGTGTAGTGCTTCGTACTTGGCGGACAGTAGCTGCGAGCGGATTTGCTTCGCTGGCAAGGCGCGACGACGAGCCATGGCAGCGCTATGGCGGGGAGGCGCAACGCCGCCAGTCGAGGAAGGGCGCCGCAGATGCATTCGCTCAAGTGCGAAGCACTCCACAGGTTTCGGGGATTCATCCGCGCTTGGCTCTGTGCCGCAGGGCGGTCTGCGGGCAGAGGCGGTCACTACAGTCCGCTGAGCGCTCGCAACTCGGCGCAGGGCTGACCGCGTTCCCAGAGTTCGTCGAATGCGTTCTGCAGCTGCCGACGGCGTCCTTCGGCCTGCAGTCCGGCGCTGCCCTCGAAGCGGCTGGCCAGGGGGCGCTGGAAGAAGCCGCCGGCGTCGTTCAGCAGCAGCGCGCCGGGGTTCTGCTGGTCGATCGGCTCGCTGACTTCGCGCACGTGGATCAGGCTCGAAAGCCGCTGCAGCAGGGGCAGCCACGGGTGCTGGTTGCGCTGCAGGCTGGCGGGCTCCTGCAGCAGCAGCCGCACTTCGACGCCGCGACCGCGCGCGACCAGCTGCCGCAGCGCGTCCAGGGCCTCGGGTGTGCCCAATAGGGCGGGATCGAGATCGCGCGAGAACACGCACAGGCGGTGGCGCGCGCGCGTGATCAGTTCCAGGCTGATCGAGCGCGCGGCGTGCTCGCTCTCGATCGCCAGCAGCTCGGGCCCGGCGGCGCGGCTGGGCACATCCTCGGTGAGTGCACGGCGCATGTGCACGTGCTCGATGCCGGCTTCGAAGAAATTCTCGCCATAGGCTTCGAAGCCGTGGCGTTCGTAGAAATCGCGGGCGTGCACCTGCGAGTGCAGCTCGACCTGCTGCAGACCGCGTGCCCGCGCGAGCTCCACCAGACGGGCCAGCATCACGCCGCCCACGCCGCGGCCGCGCCACGTTTCAAGCACGGCCATGCGGCCGATGCGGCCGTCGGGCAGAAGTCGCCCTGTGCCGATCGCCTGGCCGTCTTCGCTGCGGGCGATCACGTGCTGGCAGAGCGGGTCGAGCGCATCCAGCTCGATGTCCAGCGGCACGTTCTGGCCGCGTACGAATACCTCGTCGCGGATCGCGCGCAGGCTGTCGAAGTCGCGGCGGTAGTCGGCGGGCTCGACGCGAAAACCTTCGGGGATGCTGGTGCTCATGGCGGCCTTGGCTTGGGTTCAGCGCGCGCGCGACTTGCGCGCCGGCTGCAGGATCAGATGTCCGGCCTGCACCAGCGCCCAGGCGCTCTCGCGGTCTTGCGGCTTGAAGGCGGCCCAGTCGGCGCCGCCCAGCGCATCGCCGCGGGCCAGCCGCTTGGCGCCCGCCAGGCTGCAGGGGTAGGACTCGCCGTGCACGAACAGCACGGCGCCGCGACCCTCGCGCGCCCAGGCGCTGCGGCTGAAGGGATGCCAGCCGAGCTGGCCGCCGGCCGAGAGCGTGTCTTCGAGCTTGGCGCGGCTGGGCAGGCGCGGGCCCGGCTGCGGCGTGCCGGCATTGCGGTAGGCGGTGATGAAGCGCCCGAACCAGCGGCCGAGCGCGGCATCGTCCATCGCCAGCAAAGGCGCCAGTGCGCTGCGCACGCGGGCGAGTGCGGCGGCATCGATCTCGGCCATATCCGATGCCGGCGCAAGGTCCGGATCGACATAGCGAAGCTCTTCCGAAAGCTGGGTGCCCAGCTCATCGGCGAGATCGGAGACCAGCTCGCTGACCGAGGGCGCGCGCATGCCCAGCGACAGGGTCAGACAGGGCGTTTCGGCGACGCCGTGATGCGGCACGCCCGGCGGCAGGTAGAGCACGTCGCCCGGCCCCAGCACCCACTCGTGGCTGGGTGCGAACTGCTGCAGCAGGCGCAGCTGCGCGCCGTCGCGGAAGGTGCGCGGCGCCGCTGGATCGACATCGATCTGCCAGCGCCGCTCGCCCAGGCCCTGCATCAGGAACACGTCGTACTGGTCGACGTGCGGCCCGACCGAACCGCCCGGCACCGCGTAGCTGATCATGATGTCGTCGATCCGCCAGCGCGGCAGGAAGTCGTAGTGCTGCTTGAACGCGGCAACATCGACATCCCACTTGTCGACGTCCTGCACCAGCAGGGTCCAGTCGCGTTCACCGAGTCCTGCGAAGCGATCTTCCGGAAGCGGGCCGGTTTCCAGCGCGTAGTGATCCTTGCGGCGGTCGTGCAGCACCAGACGCGACAGCGCGCCGTCCTCGCAGGCCAGCCCGGCGAGGTCTTCAGGCGTGATCGGGCAGGGCAGGTCGGCGAACGCGCCGCGGATCAGCAGGGGGCGTTTCTGCCAGTAGTCGCGCAGGAAGACGGCCGGACTCATGCCGAGGCGCTGCTTCGCGCTGGCCCGCACTTCCAAAGGCGGCGGCATTGCGGCGGTGGGCTTGCGGGGCTTAAGGGACATCTCAGATCGCCTTGGCAAGTCGGGCAGCGAGGCCGGTGTAGTCACCCGGCGTGAGCATCAGCAGCCGCGCCTTGTCAGCGTCGGGCAGGTCCAGCGAGGCGATGAAGGCGCGCATCGAGTCCTGGGTGATGCCGTGGCCGCGGGTCAGCGCCTTCAGCTGCTCGTAGGGGTTGGGCAGGCCGTGGCGGCGCATCACCGTCTGCACCGGCTCCGCCAGCACTTCCCAGGCGGCGTCGAGGTCGGCAGCGAGGCGATCGGGGTCGGCCGACAGTTTGTTCAGGCCACGCATCAAGGCATCGACTGCGATCAGGCTGTGGGCGAAGGCCACGCCCAGCGCACGCAGTACGGTGGAGTCGGTCAGGTCGCGCTGCCAGCGGCTGATCGGCAGCTTGGCCGCGAAGTGCTCGAGCAGGCCGTTGGCGATGCCGAAGTTGCCTTCGGCGTTCTCGAAGTCGATCGGGTTGACCTTGTGCGGCATGGTCGAGCTGCCGACTTCGCCGGCCTTCACCGCCTGCTTGAAGTAGCCGAGCGAGATATAGCCCCACAGGTCGCGGCAGAAGTCGATGCCGATCGTATTGACCCGGCGCTGCACGTCGCACAGTTCAGCGATGCAGTCGTGCGGCTCGATCTGGGTGGTATAGGGGTTGAAGTGCAGGCCCAGGCCTTCGACGAAGCGCTGCGCGAGCAGGGCCCAGTCGACGTCCGGATACGCCACCACGTGGGCGTTGTAGTTGCCGACAGCGCCATTGATCTTGCCCTGCAGTTCGACCGCATCGAACTGCTTCAGCTGCCGACGCAGCCGCGCCAGCACGTTGGCGATCTCCTTGCCGACCGTGGTCGGCGAGGCGGTCTGCCCGTGCGTGCGCGAGAGCATGGGCAGCTCGGCATGGGCGTGCGCCAGCTCGCGCAGCTTGGCATCGAGTTTCAGCAGCGCCGGCTGCAGCACCTCGCGGCGGGCCTCGGCCAGCATCAGCGAGTAGCTGAGATTGTTGATGTCTTCCGAAGTGCAGGCGAAGTGCACGAACTCCAGCGCAGGGCCCAGTTCGGCGTCCTCGCGCAGGCGCTCCTTGATGAAGTACTCGACCGCCTTGACGTCGTGGTTGGTGGTGCGCTCGATCTCCTTGACCCGCTCGGCGTCGGCGACCGAGAACTGCGCGGCCAGCGCGCGCAGCCGCGTGGCTGCGTCTTCGGAGAAGGGCTTGAGCTCGACGATGCCCGGGTGCGCCGCCAGCGCCAGCAGCCATTCGACTTCGACCCGCACGCGGGCGCGGATCAGGCCGTACTCGGAAAACACCGGCCGCAGCGCATCGACCTTGGCGCCGTAGCGGCCATCGACGGGGGACAGGGCGGTCAGCGGGGAGAGGGCAGAAGACATGGCGCTCGCAGGGATGGAAAGGCAAGACCCGCGATTTTACGCGTCGCAGCGGCCGGCGGCGGATCTGACGCAGCCATCGACGCTGATCGCGGCAGGCAGCGCGGGCGTAGCATCGGGTTTCTCACCCCGCAGGAGACAGCGCCGTGGCCAAGCCCAGGATCGAACGCGACAGCCTCGGTGAGCTCGAAGTTCCGGTGGACGCGCTATGGGGCGCTCAGACCCAGCGCGCGGTGCAGAACTTCCCGATCAGCGGTCAGCCCATGCCGGCGGGCTTCCTCCGCGCGCTGGCGCTGATCAAGTCGGCGGCGGCGCGCGCCAATGCCGATCTCGGTCTGCTCGATGCCAGCCTCGCCGAGGCCATCCAGGCGGCCGCGGCCGAAGTCGCCGAGGGCCGACACGCCGGACAGTTCCCAGTGGACGTGTTCCAGACCGGCTCGGGCACCAGCAGCAACATGAACATGAACGAGGTGCTGGCGACGCTGGCCGGGAAGCGACTGCGCCGCGCCGTCTCGCCGAACGACCACGTCAATATGGCGCAGAGCTCGAACGATGCGGTGCCGAGTGCGATCCAGGTGGCGGCGGCGCAGGCCGTGCGAGAACAGCTGCTGCCGGCGCTGAAGGCGCTGAAGAAGACGATTGCGCGCCGCGCCGGCGCACTGGCAGATGTGGTCAAGACCGGCCGCACGCATCTGATGGATGCGATGCCACTGACCTTCGGACAGGAGCTCGGCGCCTGGGCGGCGCAGCTCGGCGGCGCGCGCGAGCGCATCGAGCAGGAAGCCGAGCGCCTGCGCTTCCTGCCGCTGTCGGGCACCGCCATCGGCACCGGCATCAACGCGCATCCGCAGTTCGGCAAGCGCGCCTGTCGTGCCCTGCAGGCGCTGACGGGCATCAAGTTCCGCCCGGCCGACAACCTGTTTGCGGGCATCGCCGGTCAGGATTCTGCGCTGGGCCTGTCGGCGCAGCTGAACGGGCTGGCGTCGATCCTCATGAAGATCGCGAACGACCTGCGCTGGATGAATTCCGGGCCGCTGGCGGGTCTCGGCGAGATCGAGCTGCCGACCCTGCAGCCGGGAAGCTCGATCATGCCTGGCAAGGTCAATCCGGTGATCCCTGAAGCGGTGGCCATGGTCTGCGCGCAGGTGATGGGCGCGCATGTCACCGTGACCATCGCCGCCCAGAGCGGCAGCTTCCAGCTGAACGTGATGCTGCCGCTGATCGCGCACAACGTGCTGCAGTCGATCGCGCTGCTGGCGAACGCGATGCATCTTCTGGGCGAGCGCGCGATCGCGGGCTTTCGCGTGCGCGCCGATCGCATCGACGCGGCGCTGGCACGCAATCCGATCTTGGTGACGGCGCTGAACCCGGTCATCGGTTACGCCAAGGGCGCCGAGATCGCCAAGCGCGCCTACGCGGAGGGGCGTCCGCTGCTGGACGTGGCGGCCGAGGTCAGCGGGCTGTCGGTTGAGCGCCTGCGTCCGCTGCTGGACCCGCGCGCGCTTACCCGCGGCGGCCTGCAGCCAGGGGCGCCAGGTGGCTGAAGCTTCCGGCGATGGGCCTCGCGAGCGCCCTGTGGCGGCGCCTTGTGTCGTCGGGCCTGTCGAGACGACATCCGGGCCTCATGGCCGGCCCGAGAGCGCGCGTTGATTCCTGAGATCAGTCGGCCCTGCGTCGGCGCTCGGCCTTGTGGGCATACATCGCCTGGTCGGCGCGGCGCAGCGCGTCCATCGGATCTCCGCCCGCGTGCAGCCAGCCGGCGCCGACGCTGAAGTGGATGGGGCAGGGCTCGATCAAACTGGCCAGTTCCTCGGCCATCGCCTGCACCCGCGCTTCGATGGTGTCGGCGTCGCCGAGGTGGCAGATCACCAGAAACTCGTCACCGGCAAATCGCAGGATCTCGTCGCCGTGGGGAAAGTGCCGGCGCAAGGCTGAGCCCACAGCGCTCAAACACTGATCCCCCGCTGCGTGTCCGGCCTCGTCATTGACGCGCTTGAAGTCGTCGAGGTCGAAGAACAGCAGGCAGGCGCCGTCGCTGCGGGCGCGCCGCAGCGCGGCGTCGAGCCCATGGCGGTTGCGCAGCCCGGTCAAGGGATCCCGCTCCGCCTGTTCGCGCAGCGCCTGCTCGCTCGCGCGCAGGGCGCGCTGGGTGCGGCTGGCCAGGGCCAGCATGCAGCCCAGGGCGATGGTCCACTCGGCGATGAGATCCAGCGAGGAGTGTCCGGCCACGAACAGCGACAACAGTTCGCCGGGTACGCGCTGGACGCCCAGCGCCAGTGAGCCATAGGCCCAGACTTCGATCACGCCGAACGCAGCGCGCAGCCCGAAGCCGAGCGCCAGCCACTCCAGGCCGAGGCCTCGGCCGCGCAGGCTGAGCACGCAGCCGGCGATGCAGGCGAGGCTGATCAGCGCGGCCTGCACCATGCCGACGTTGGCGACCGAGCCGAGCCAGGGCGACACCAATGCGCCAAACAGCAGCGGCAGCAGCCAGGGCCAGTGCCGCAGCCGCTCGCGCAGCTCGGGCGCTTCGAAGCGCAACACGCCGGCGAGCAGGTAGCTGAGGAAGGCGGTTTTGGCTGCGGTGTAGAGCATCGACGCGAGGGTGAGCCCGGCGCCGCTGGGCTGCGCCAGCCAGTAGAACCACGTTGCGCCCAGGGCGAGACAGTTCCACTGCCAGGCGCGCGCCCAGTCGGCCAACACCTCGCCGCCTTCGCGGCGACCGCTGAAACTCAGGAAGGCGGTGATGAGCAGCACCGACAGCGTCTGGATGCCGGTACTCCAACGCCACAGCAGCAGTTCTTCCACGCATCTCCCCTGCGATTTGCGAAGGCGTGGGCCGGCTCAGCCCGCCAGCGCATCTCCGGCGCCGCCGACGGCCTGTGCAGCGCGGTCGCGGCCGCCCTTCTTGGCAAGATACAGGGCCTTGTCGGCCAGTGCGATCAGGCGTTCCGGGGAGAGCTGGGTGTTGGGGACGCGGGTCGCCACGCCGATGCTGATACTGACCCGGCCCTTGGGCGCATGGCCGTGTTCGATCTCCAGACGCTCGACGTTGGCGCGCACGCTTTCGGCGATTTCCATGGCGTGCGGCGCCGAGGTTTCGGGCAGCAGCAGGGCGAACTCCTCGCCGCCGTAGCGCGCCGCAAGTTCACAGGGCCGGCGGATCGCGAACTGCAGCGCGCTGCTGATGCGCCGCAGGCATTCGTCGCCGTGCAGATGCCCGTAGTTGTCGTTGAAGGGCTTGAAGTGGTCGACATCACACATCAGCAGGGAGACCGGGTGCCGACGTCGCTCTCCGCGCTCCCATTCGGCGCGCAGCACCGTATCGAAATGACGGCGGTTGGCCAGCCCGGTCAGCCCGTCCATGGCCGACAGGCGCATCAGTTCGCGGTTGACCTGGTCGAGCTGGTGCGTCGTTTCCAGCAGCTTGTCGCGCATCTGCGCGATCCGCGACATCGCCCGCACCTTGGCGGCGAACACTACGGGGTTGATCGGCTTGATCAGGTAGTCGTCGCCGCCTGCCTCGATGCCGGCCTCAAGGTCGGCGTCGCTGGCGCGGCCGGTGAGAAACACGATCGGGGTCCAGTCGCCAGGGCCCTCCTCGGCGCGGATCCGGCGCGCGACTTCCAGGCCGTCGATATCCGGCAGCACCACGTCGAGCAGGATCAGGGAGGGGCGGCGCTGGGCATACAGGGCGAGGCCGGTCTCACCGTTCTCGGCCTGGACCGGTTCGATGCCGATGTCGCGCAGCAGATGGGCGATCATCGCCTGGCTGGTGCGCGAGTCCTCGATCACCAGCGCTTTCACTCGCCAGGCTCCGGCGCGCGGCGAAAGGCAGTGGTCGGTGGTTCGACTGGCGGCATCGGTGCCCTCGGGGGTAGACCCAACGCAGACGCTGATGCAAGTCCCGCGCCGGAGCCCATCGTCGGAGCCTCGTCGGTCGGAAACTCCGAGCAGTCCGCGAGGCCGGGTACGCCTGCTGGGCCGCTTTCAGCGCCAGTGTTCAGCGACCCAGGCGGTCGGGTGCACCTTTCGGTACCACTTGCCGCTGACGCCGGCAATCGCGTCCGGCGGATTGGGCTTGCCGTGGAAGGCGATGACTTTGGCGCCTTCGGGCATGCGCGGCTGCAGGATCCAGCACAGCGGGACCGGCCGAACGCAGTGGCGCTTGAAGCTGCGGCACCACGCATCCGGCCAGTAGCTCACCTTGCCCTGCCGACCGAGATAGCCGGTGATGAACTCCTGCTCGTTGCGGACCTCGGACAGCGCCTTGTCCTTGTTCGCCGCCAGATACTCCAGCGCATCGGCGTGGGCGCCGATGGTGTAGCGGTAGACCGAGGTGTTGCCGGTGCCGTCGCGCTTGTCCCATTCCTTGATGACCACGAACTCGCCCGGCGGCTCGAAG
The DNA here is from genome assembly GCA_044344935.1 of Aquimonas sp. GTDB lineage: Bacteria > Pseudomonadota > Gammaproteobacteria > Xanthomonadales > Xanthomonadaceae > Aquimonas. Next base: position 20,345 of record JBIJCA010000041.1, read on the forward strand.
AACGCGTCGAGGCTGTCGACGATCACCACATCGAGATCGATGAAAAGCGTCGTGCCCTGCAGATCGTAGAGTTCGCGCTTGAAGCTGGTCAGCTTCAGCCAGCCGTGGCCGAAGGTCCAGGGCAGGCGCTGGTCGAAATCGGCAAAGCCGACCTGCGGGATGTCGAACACTTCGATATCCGACTCGATCCCGCTGCGGTTGTCGGTGAGGCAGACGAAGCGATGCGGGCGCTTCAGGTGCCTGCGCACCATCGAGCGCAGGCGGTTGACGTACTCGGGGCCGTACTTGGTGCCCCACTTGATGCAGAGGACGTTGACCGGTTCCATCGCTGTGTGCGCTCGCCATCGGAGTTGGGCTGGGTGGCGCGCATTCTACATGCGGTCCAGCGCTGGCCCGGGCCGAGGGGCTGGGTCATCGCTGCGAGCCAGGGTTCGCGCGGATGGGCTTGCTACACTCGCGCGCCCGCTCCCCGCGCCCTGGCTGCAGTGACTGTGAACCCGTCCGTCTCCACCGACAGCGACTGCGTGCAGGAAGCCCGCGTCACCGACGCCCGCGGCGCCCTGCTGTTCGACCGCCGACGCATCGCCCAGGCTGATCGGCTGCTGCTCGACCCGAAGCACTGGGCCGAGCGCGGTCGCATGGAGGCCTCGCGCGGCGGACGCGGCGCGGTCTGTTTCGTGCGCGGCGAATTCGGCGAGGCGGTGATCCGCCACTACCGGCGCGGTGGGCTGGTCGGGCGGCTGATCAAGGATCGCTACCTCTGGGCCGGTGAAGAAGCGAATCGTGCTTTTCGCGAGTTCCGCCTGCTTGGCGCGCTGCGCGCCCGAGGCTTGCCGGTGCCTGCTCCGCTGGCCGCGGGCTACAGCCGCAGCGGGCTGTTCTATCGGGCCGACCTGATGACCCTGGCGATCGCCGACAGCCGCACGCTGGCGCAGTGGCTGGCCGACGGTAACAACGCCGCGTTTGACTGGTCGGCGCTGGGCGGGCTGCTCGCGCGCTTTCATGCCGCCGGCTCGTTTCATGCCGATCTCAATGCCCACAACGTGATGCGTGATGGCGCCGGCGCACTGTGGCTGATTGATTTCGATCGCGGCGACCTGCGCACGCCGGCGCTGCCCTGGCAGCGTGCCAACCTGCAGCGGCTGGCGCGCTCGCTGCGCAAGCTGGGCCTGGATGGCGAAGGGCTCCGGCGGGCTTGGTCGGCGCTCAGCGCCGGCTACGCCGAGGCCGGAGGCCAGACCGCGGTCTGCGAGATCCCGCTCGCATGAGTGCCGATCGGGCGTGGGCGCTGCGCTTCCTGGGCGTGGGCAGCAGCGCGGCTGTCGAGCTGGGCTCGGCTTCGGCCGTGCTGGAGCACGGCGATGCGCCGCTGCTGATGATCGACTGCGGCGGCGAAGCGCTGAGCGCCTATCTGAAGCACTTCGGTGAACCGCCGCTGGCCCTGTTCATCACCCATGCCCACCTCGACCACATCGGCGGCATGGAGCGACTGTTCTTCCGGCTGTACTTCGACGAGGCTCGCCGCGGGCGCTGTCGGCTGTACGTGCCGGCGCCCGTCGTGCCCCTACTGCAGGCGCGTCTGGCCGACTATCCCGGCGTGCTGGCGGAGGGCGGCGCCAACTGGTGGGATGCCTTCCAGTTGATCCCGGTCTCGCGCGGCTTCTGGCACGCGGGCCGCCAGTTCGAGGTGTTTCCCTGTCGTCACCACGCGCCGGACACGGCGTTTGGCCTGGCCCTGCGCGGCAGCTTCGTCTACAGCGGCGACACCCGACCGATTCCCGAGCAGCTGGCGCGCTTTCCGATC
>JBIJCA010000172.1:0-9801 GCA_044344935.1 Aquimonas sp.
GATGCGCCGGTGCGGTTTGCGCACGGCCGCGAAGCGCTCGATCGAGCCGCCGCCGATCCGTTGCTGGAGCCGATCCTGATTGACCTGCAGCGGCTGCTGCCGGCGGCTGCGCGGCTCGATCTCGGCCTGGCGATGGCGAGCTTCGACCCGGCCGAGCTGCTGCGGCCGGGCTGGCCCGTGTTCACCGCGCTGACCGACCTGCTGGTCGGTGCCCCCGGCGAGCGCTCCCAGGCTCGGGTCGTGAGTCTGTGTGCCAGTGAAGGGCGCATGCCGGCGCCGGGGCTGCAGCCTGACCCGGCGCTGCGCGGTGGGCCGATGCGTCTGCTGCCCTTCGTCCTGCATGGCGGAGCGGCAGGTGTGGCCGAGGTCGGGCAGCAGATGGAAGCGGAGTTGATCGAGAAAGGAATGGCCGCCGCGGCGACCGCCTTGGCGGCACAGAGTGCGTTCGGTCTGCCGCTGGAGCATGCGAGATACCTGAGTCTGCATGATCTCTGCGCGCTGACCGCGATGCAGTACGAGCACGCCGGTCTCGCGCCTGTCTGGCGTCTCCTGGAGTCGGCTCTGTTCGCACCCCAAGGGGAAGAATGGGTGGCCGAGGCCGATGAGCCGCCGGCGCTCTTCTGCGCAGGCGAGGTCCGCATCGGCGTCGAGCCGGAGTCTCTGCTGCGCGCGCAGGCTGAGGTGCTGTCGGTTGGCGTGTCGCGCCTTGCGCAGCTCCGCCGGATGCGTGCTCGCCAATGGCAGGCTGTGTTGACTGCGCACGGCATCGATGCGGGGCTCGTGGACCTCAGCAGCGCAGATGCCGAGGGCGAGCTGCGCGCGGCGCTCAGAAAGCACTGAAGGTCGACGCCAGGGGAGTCGGTTTCAAATACGCGAGGGGCTTGTGCCCGCGCCTTTCGAGTTCCCGTAAAGAGCAAACCCCGGGGCGGACGCCCCGGGGTTGGTTTCAACGGCCGCTAGAGCTGGCCTTACGGCAGGATGACGGTGTCGATGACGTGGATGACGCCGTTGCTGCCGACAATGTCGGTGGCGGTAACGGTGGCGCCATTGACCTTGACGCCGTTGCTGGTGTCGATAGCCAGCTTCTTGCCGTTGACCGTGTCCGCTTCGGTGAGGCCACCGACGTCGGCCGCCATGACCTTGGCCGGGACCACGTGGTAGGTCAGGATGGCGACCAGCTGATCCTTGTTCTCCGGCTTCAGCAGGTTCTCAACAGTGCCGGCGGGCAGCTTGGCGAAGGCATCGTTGGTCGGGGCGAAGATAGTGAACGGGCCCGGACCGCTCAGCGTTTCCGCAAGGCCCGCGGCCTGCACGGCAGCGACCAGGGTGGAGAAGTCCGGGTTGCCGGCAGCAATCTCGACGACGGTCTGCTCTTTCTTCATGCCGTGGTGGTCGGCGAAGGCAAGCGGTGCGATCAAGAGGGCGGCGGCGATGAACATCAGGCGCTTCAGCATGGCGTGCTCCAGGGTGGGTTGAAGGTCACGTGGCGGGCGCTCGGCGGAGTCACCTCGACAACGTGGGCCAGAGCTTGCGCCCGTCACTGTTCAACATCCGTCGTTTTCGGGTGAGGCCGATCATGAGTGATGCGAAGCCGAGGATCACGCCTGCGATCAATCCATGAAGCCTGCCTCACGCAGTCTTGAAGGCCGGGCGGGGCGTCACACGGAGCCTGTCGATCCTGCGACCAGGGCGACTTCGAAGATCCGGTAGTGCGTCTCCTGCATGCCCTGATCCGCATAGGTGCGCTGGGCCGCATGGTTGTCGCGCTCGACGTAGAGGCGCAGACCGCATACGGTCGGATCTGCTCGCGCCTCCTCTTCGACGCTGCCGTAGAGCGCACGGAACACACCCGCGCGGCGAGCCTGCGGTCGCACATAGACGCTCTGGATCCACCACCAGTCGCCGCAGCGCCAGTCGCTCCACTCGCGGGTCAGCATCAGCGCGCCCAGCACTTCGCCATCGCGCTCGGCCACCCGGTAGCGCCCCTTGCCGGGGTCGTCCAGAAGCGCGGCCACGCCCTCTCGAAGGCGCGCCCGATCCAGCTTCAGATGCTCGGTCTCAAGGGCCATCGCGGCGTTGAAGTCGACCAGGACATCGAGATCGGCAAGGGTGGCGGCGCGGATCCGGGTCGTATTCATGGCAGTGCGGCTCGGGCTTGGGAGCCTCAGTCTGCCGCCTGCAGCGCCCGCCGTCAGCGCACGAACGATGCGCCGGTCAATGGGGAAATCTGCCGGGTGCACCTTCAACCCTGACACGAAGCCCCTTTGGTCTCATCGAGAGCGATGCAATTCAGAGGCAGCCTGCGACCGGACGCAGGAACCGAGACCGCACCGAGTATCCGGGCTAGACTCCGCGCCATGTTCAAAGACCACTTCTCCGCCCAGGCCGACCTGTACGCCGCGGCGCGCCCGAGTTACCCAGAGGCGCTGTTCGATTGGCTGGCTGCCCTGCCAGGCGAGCGCGAGCTTGCCTGGGACGTTGGCTGCGGCAGCGGACAGGCGGCGCTGCCCTTGGCGCATCGCTTCGAACGTGTGGTTGCGACCGATCCCAGTGCCGCCCAGATTGCGCTCGCAGACACCCTGGGCAACATCGACTATCGGGTCGAGCCGGCCGAACTGCCATCGTTGCCACGTGGCAGTGTCGATCTCATCACCGTCGCCCAGGCCCTGCACTGGTTCGAGCTGGACGCCTTCTACGACGCGGCCTATGGCGTGCTGCGGCAGGACGGCGTCATCGCCGTCTGGTGCTACGGCATCTCCGTGGTTCAGCCCGCAGTCGATCAGGTGTTCATGCGTCTGTATCGCAGTGTGCTCGGGCCGTACTGGCCGCCCGAACGCAGGCACGTCGAGAACGGCTACGCAGATCTCGAATTTCCCTTTGAGCGCATCGAGGCGCCGCGTTTCCATATCGAGCGCGACCTGCGCTTGGCCGACTATCTCGACTACCTGCGAAGTTGGTCAGCCAGTCAGGCCTACCTGCGCAAGCATGGCGACGACCCGGTATTGCAGGTTCTCGACGAGATGGAAATGGCCTGGGGTGATCCAGCGGCGTTGCGCCGGGTGCGCTGGCCGATCCATCTGAAGGTTGGGCGGCGTCTGCCGCTCGAGTAGCGCAGGGTCCTCCGCATGCCCGCTTTCGAGTACAGCGCGCTCGATGCCGGCGGACGTCGCAGCCGCGGCGTACTGCAGGCCGACACCGCACGTGCCGCGCGCGCGCAGCTGCGCGAGCGGGGCCTGAACCCGCTGAGCGTCGACGAAGCGGCGCCCGCCGCGGGCGCGGGCGGGCGCAGCATCGGTAGCGCCCAACGCGCGCTGCTCATGCGCCAGCTCGCCACCTTGGTGGCCTCGGGGCTTCCCATCGACGAGTCGCTGGCCGCGCTTGCCGAAGGCAGCGAGGGGCGCTTGCGCAGCCAGGTGATGGCGCTGCGCGCGCGCGTGCTGGAGGGCAGTACGCTGGCTGCGGCGATGGCGGAGTACCCGGGCTCATTTCCTTCGGTGTATCGGGCTTCGGTGGCTGCGGGTGAGGCGGCCGGAAAGCTTGATGGCATCCTGCTGAGCCTTGCCAGCTACGCCGAGAACCGTGATGCCCTGGGTCGCCGCGTGCTGCTCGCGCTGACCTATCCCTTGCTGCTGTCGACGGTCGCTGTTGCCGTGGTGACCGGGCTCATGGTGTGGGTAGTGCCACAGGTGATCGGAGTGTTCAGCCAATTTGGCCAAGCCCTGCCGCTGCCCACCCGGCTGCTGGTGGGCTTGTCCGGCCTGCTGCAGGACTACGGACTGTGGCTGCTGCTGGCGCTGCCGCTGCTGACCGTGATCGCGGTGCTGGCGTGGCGGCGTTCCGCGGTCCGCGCGGCGCTGGATCGATTCAGTCTCCGCGTCCCGGTCTGGGGGCGTCTGGCGCGTGCGCTCGACACAGCGCGCTTCGCGCGCACGCTGGCCCTGCTCACGGCCGCCGCCGTGCCCTTGCTCGAAGCGCTGTCGATTGCCAGTCAGGTGGTGCAGAACCGAAGCCTCCGAGAGGCCCTGGCGCGAGCCAGCCTGCGCGTCCGCGAGGGCCAAGGACTGTCGCGGGCGCTCGCAGACAGCGGGCAGTTTCCGCCGGTCGCCCTCCGACTGATTGCCAGCGGCGAGCGCAGTGGTCGCTTGCCGGCGATGCTGGAGGAGGCCGCGCTGCAGCAGGAGCGTGAGCTCGACACGGCCTTGGGAGTGGCTATGGCTGCGCTCGGGCCCGGGGTGATCCTGCTGGTCGGTGCGCTGGTCTTGTTCGTCGTGCTGGCAATACTCTTGCCGATCTTCCAGATCAACACGCTGGTGCGCTGACCTGCATGAACGCCCGCGCGGCTTCCGCCGACCCACGCAGTCCGCTGCTCCGCTTCGATGCGGTCAGCAAGCGCTACCCGGGTCGGGGCGAAGCCTTGCGCGAGCTGAGTTTCGATGTCGATCGCGGCGAAATGGTTTTCGTCACCGGCCACTCCGGAGCCGGTAAAAGCACCTTGCTTCGACTCATCCATCTTGCCGAGCGCGCCTCGCGCGGCAGCGTACAGCTGGAAGGCCGCAACCTCGCCCAGATCAGTGCCAGCGAGCAGCCGTTCGTGCGTCGGCGGGTGGGCATGGTGTTCCAGGATCACCGTCTGCTGATGGATCGCAGTCTGTTCGACAATGTGGCTCTGCCACTTCTGATCGCCGGATTGCCGCGCGTTGAGATCGCCGCGCGCGTGCGCGCAGCGCTGGAACGGGTGGGACTGCTGGCGCGCGAACGCAGCTCGCCGCTCGGCCTTTCCGCGGGTGAACAGCAGCGCGTCGGCATCGCCCGGGCGATCGTTGCCCAGCCGCCCTTGCTGCTGGCCGATGAACCGACCGGCAATCTTGATCCGCAGCTGGCGGAAGACATCATGCGACTGTTCGCCGAGCTGCCGGCGCAAGGCACTTCGGTGCTCATCGCCAGCCACGACCTTCACCTGGTGCGAAGGATGGGCCGGCGAGTGCTGGTGCTCGATCACGGGCGGCTGGTTGACGATTTTCGACCCCCGGTGGGCGCATGACCCGCAATCGGCGAAGGCCTCCGCCCGCGGCAGCGCGGGTCAAGATCGCGCCGCGCGGGTTCGCCGCTGCGCTGTCGCACTGGCGTGACTTGCACCTGTACAGCTCGGTGTCGAGCCTCGGTCGCCTGAGCGCGAGGCCGTTTGCGACCCTGCTGACGGTAGGTGTGATGGCGGTAGCGCTGGCCCTGCCGCTGGCGCTCGCCCTGCTGCTGAACAACCTCAAGAGCCTTGCTGGCGCCGTAGAGCAGGCGCGCGAAATCGGCGTGTTCCTCGCCCTCGACCTGGACGAGACAGGGCAACTCGCGGCCCTGCAGGTCGCGCGTGATCTTCCCGGCGTCGCAACGGTTGAACTGCGCACTCCCGAGCAGGGGCTTGCAGAATTCCGGCGCTATGCCGGTTTCGGCGAAGCGCTCGAACTGATCGAGGACAACCCCATTCCCGCAGTCCTGGAAGTGGTTCCCTCCCCCGATGCGAAGCCTGCGGAGCTGGTGCGCGCCCTGGAGGCAACCGCCGGCGTCGAGTTCGTACAGCATGATGCCCTGTGGCGGGAGCGCCTTGATGCGTGGCTGTCGCTGGGCGAGCGCGGGGTGCAGGCGTTCGGGCTTCTGCTGCTGCTTGGCGCGCTTCTAGTGGTCGGAAACACTGTCCGACTCGATGTGCAAGGGCGCGCCGAAGAGATCTCGGTGATCCAGTTGCTCGGCGGGACGCCGGGCTTCATTCGGCGGCCCTTCCTCTACTTGGGTGCCTGGTACGGTCTGCTCTCGGGGATGGCCGCGATGGCCCTGTTGGCGGCCCTGAAACTGGGGCTTTCGGATGCGGTGGATGCGCTGGTGGCCAGCTACGACAGCCGCTTCCGACTGCAGGGATTCGGCATCGTTACCACCCTTGCGGTAACCTGTGGGGCTGCCGCGCTGGGTTGGCTGGGCGCCTTCCTCGCCGTTGGCCATCATCTGCGTCAAGGACAGTCGGGGAGGACAGTCGATGTCGATTGAGGGGCTTTCATCTGTCGCGCAGCGGCGGGGTCGCTGGTGAGCGGCGCAAGCATCACGCGCCACATTACCTCGGAAACGCCGAGGGTGATGGTGGTGGATGGTTCCAAAGTCGTACGGCGGCTGATCGACCAGGTGCTGAAGGCCGAGTTGCCGGGTGTCACCGTCATTTCCTGCGAGACTGGCGCTGAGGCGCAAGCGGCCCTGCAGACCGGCGTTATCGATCTGGTGACGACTGCCCTGCGTTTGCCCGACATGGACGGACAGCAGCTGGCGCGCTACGTGCGCGAGCACGCGCCGCAGGCCTTCATTCCCATCATCGTCGTTTCCGGCGACGTCAATGAGCGACTGGTGGAGCGCAGTTTCAGCGATGACGTGACGGACTACTTCGACAAGTCGCTGGGCTTCGCAGCTCTTGGCGCCTTTATCCGTGGGTATGTGCATCCGCAGGACGAAACCGGCGGCGAAGTGCTGTACGTGGAGGACAGCAAAGTGGTGGCCGTCGCCACGCGGCGCATGCTCGAGAAGCACGGTCTTCGGGTCAACCACGTCGTCAGCGTCGAGGACGGGCTGGCGCTTCTCGAGCAGTATGCAGCGGAAGGTCGCGCGCCAGGGCCCGATATCGTGTTGACGGACGTCTACCTGAAGGGCGGCATGACCGGCCACGACCTGCTGGAGCAGGTTCGCTCGCGCTTCGGCTACACCAAGGCACGACTGCCCGTTCTGGTCATGACCGGAGATGACAATCCCGCCAACCAGTCCGCCCTGCTCCGCGCGGGTGCGAATGATCTGGTCGAGAAGCCCATCGAAGAGCGGCTTCTGGTGACCAAGCTGTTGTTCCAGCTGCGGGTGGGGCGGATCATGCGGTCCAAGGTCGCGGGCGATTGAGCGAGGCGCTTGATCGGGTGCGTTTGCACCCTTCCTGGAAGTCGCGCCTGGAAGACGTGCTGCTGTCGTCGGGAATGCGCGAGCTCCGCGCCTTTCTGCTGGCGGAGCGTGCGCGCGGTGCGCGCATCTACCCGCCCGTCGCCAGCATTTTCAACGCCCTCGACTGCACGCCTTTCGAGGACGTCAAGGTGGTCATCCTTGGGCAGGACCCCTACCACGGTGCCGGCCAGGCACATGGACTGTGTTTCTCGGTCCTACCCGGCGTGCCGGTTCCGCCGTCGCTGGTCAACATCCTCGCCGAGATAAAGCGCGATCTTGGCTTCGAGCCACCGGACCACGGCTGCCTGCTGCCTTGGGCGCAGCGCGGCGTGTTGCTGTTGAACGCTGTGCTCACGGTCGAAGCGGCTCGCGCCGGTTCCCATCAGGGCAAAGGCTGGGAGAGCTTCACCGACGCTGTGATCGAGCGCTTGAACCGTGAGCGCCAAGGTCTCGTCTTCTTGCTCTGGGGCAGCTACGCGCAAGCTAAAGGCAGGCTGATCGATCGCAGCCGCCACGCGGTGCTGCGCGCGCCGCATCCATCACCGCTGTCGGCCTATCGGGGCTTTATTGGTTGCGGACACTTTTCCGCGGCCAACCGCTATCTCCAGGGGGGCGGGTCGGGGCCGATCGACTGGCGGCTGCCCCCCAGCAGCGAATTGAGGCTCGATGCCGGCACTTGAAATGGCATGCAGAGACCGCATCTGACAGCGAGGGACGCGCAACGCCGCACGGGAACTTCACCCGCGGTTTAGCACTCTCAGAACCAGACTGCTAAACTCCCGTCGATGGAGAATCCCATGACCCAAGCCCTTGTCGCCCACAATCTGCCGATTCCGGCTTCGATCGGCACGCTTGATGCCTATATAAGTACGGTCAATCGCATTCCGGTGCTCAGCGTCGAGGAAGAGCAAGCGCTGGCCCGCCAGTACCAGCTGGAGCAGGACTTGGAGTCCGCCCGCGGACTGGTGCTCTCGCATCTGCGCTTCGTGGTTCACGTGGCTCGCGGCTACAACGGCTACGGCTTGCAGCTGGCTGACCTGATCCAGGAGGGCAACATCGGCCTGATGAAGGCCGTAAAGCGCTTCGACCCAGATCAGGGCGTTCGCCTTGTGAGCTTCGCCGTTCACTGGATTCGGGCCGAAATGCACGAGTTCATCCTGCGCAACTGGCGCATCGTCAAGGTTGCGACCACCAAGGCGCAGCGCAAACTGTTCTTCAATCTGCGCAAGAGCAAGCGCCGGCTCGGCTGGATGAATCACGCGGAAGTCCAGGCCATCGCCCGCGACCTCAACGTTCCGGCGTCGGAAGTGCTCGAAATGGAAGCGCGCCTACAGGGGCAGGACATCGGGTTCGATGCGCCCGCTGACAACGACGACGACGCCCGCCCGGCGCCCGTTGCCTACCTCGAGCAGCATGGCGCGGACCCGTCACTTCAGTACGCGGCTGACGACGAGGAGGAGAACCGCCTCGAAATCCTGCGCGAGGGTCTGGCCAGTCTGGATGCGCGCTCCCGCGACATCGTCAAGCGCCGCTGGCTGGGCGACGGCAAGATTACGCTGCAGGAGCTGGCCGACGAATACGGCGTTTCTGCGGAGCGCATTCGTCAGATCGAGTCGGCGGCGATGAAGAAAATGAAGGGTCTGTTCGCCGCGTAGGCTGTGCACAGGTCCAGTCAACTGCGGGCCCTGCGCGAGCGGGGCCCGCGTCGTTTCCGGAGTTCGTGATGGAAATCTTCAAGGTCTTCACCCTGGAGGCGGCGCACCGGCTGCCCAAGGTTCCCGCGGGCCACAAGTGCGCACGCCTGCACGGACACAGCTTCCGCGTTGAAATCCACGTGCAGGGCGAGCCTGATCCCGATACCGGTTGGCTGATGGATTTCTCAGACATCAAGGCGGCCTTTCTGCCGATCTATGAGCGTTTGGATCACCACTACCTGAACGACGTTCCCGGCCTGGAAAATCCCACCAGCGAGCGTTTGGCCACTTGGATCTGGGAACAACTGAAGCCCGCATTGCCCGAGCTTTCAATGGTGGTGGTGCACGAAACCTGCACTTCGGGCTGCCGCTATCGAGGTCCTTGAGTGGACTCCCGTCAGGGACCTCGGAGCTGGAATTCTCGCGGGAAGCCTGCGCGATTCCTGCTCGTGCTTCGGAGCGTTAGCTCGCGTGTCGTCCCGATTCGCTGAGGACCCTGCAGACTGTCGTCGCCAGACGGGCTCGCTCGTTGCTCTGCTGCGCCCCAAGCGCTTGGCGCCAAGGTTGCTTGAAGCGTCGCGCGAAAGCGCTCTTCCTTTTCCACCACCCTCGGGTAAGTCGAATGCAGGGCGTCGTGCCCGGCGGAAGAACGCGACAGCTGCGGGTCGGAAGACGGCTCGAGCGAGTGGGCATCTATCCGGGTCGACCGCCTTCCTGGGATGTCGGACAGGCTACGGGCCATGACCCGCTGTCGGCCATACGCCCCAGTTTGTTCGCCACGCAGAGCCGCACATGTCAAGAATATTGCTGAACTTAAGATAAACAAAAAAGCACGGTTGGTGCAGCTGATGTTGCGTCGCACCATTTCCATGAGTAGTCTCTCCGCACCCCCCACGCTCAGCCCAGGAGAGCGCCATGTTCGATCAGATCAACGCCCAGTTCAGCCAGTACACCAAGCAGCTGACCGAGTCAGCCCTGCGTGCGAACGCCATCGCTGTCGAGCACTTCGAGACTCTCGCTGCCCTTCAGGTCAAGGCCATCGAGGGCCGCCTGAACGCCGCCACCGCCTTTGCCAGCGAAGCGTCGGAAGTGCGTGATCTTGAGGGCGCCAAGGCCCTGCTGCCCAAGACCATCAGCTTTGTGAAGGATG
>JBIJCA010000130.1:0-12209 GCA_044344935.1 Aquimonas sp.
AAGGATGCTTCCGAGCACCTGATCGCCGTCAGCCAGGAAGTCGTTGGCCAGACCCTCAAGACGTCCGAAGCGCTGGCCGGTCTCGCCAAGACCAACTTTGACGCGGCCGGTGAAGCCGTCGTTCGCCCGGTCACCGTCAAGGCTTCGGCCAAGAAGGCAGCCTGATCCACGATTCATTTGACGGGCACGGCGTTCAGCACCGTGCCCGTCGGCATTATCTGCGGGACTTCCGCACCTGCGTCCGCATCGCGCCTTGCGCGATGCAGGCAGCGCCGAGGACAACCTCCCTCCCTGTCTTTGGCGTCTTTTCGAACCGGCAGTCCTCAAGACTGCCGGTTTTTTTGTGCAGAGACTTTCAGCCAGGTGGCTGGCCCGGGCGCTGACGCCTGCGCTGCAGCCAACGCCGGTTCAGCGGTAGGGAGCCTGTCTCTCTCAGGCTCGATCCGGCCGCCGACGAAGCCGCTTCAGCAACCTGTGCATGCGCCCTGGTGAGCGTTGCAATGCACTACCGGTTTTCTTGAACTTCAAGCCGACCCTGCAGACCTGATCTTCGTTCAACTCGCGTACGACCAGTCGCGCATTGCCAACATCCAGGCTGTCCCCGACCTGAGGTTGCTCGTCGAAACGCTCCGAGAAGAGCTCAGCTGCAGAGCGCTGGTGGAGTCTATGGCTGAGCTGCAGGCCGTAGAAATCCGCCAATGGCCCAAGCGGAACATCACCCGGCAGGGTGAACTCGCCGAACAGCTCGCGCTCGGCCTCTTTCGCCTCCGCACCTTCGGCGAACAGCCAATCCAGACGGATGACGCGTCCGGGCGGTGCGAGGTAATAGGCGTAGTCCTCCACGTTCAAGGGGCCAGCCTGGTCCGGCGCCAGTACATGGCCGTCGCGAACCACGAGGACTGGCCGCGCCCAGCCGGGCAGACGACCGCGCCCGCTCAGAAGCGCGCAGTCGGGTGCAACTCGATAACCGACCATCTCGTGCTCCAGCTGGCCGGGCAGATCCAGCTCGACACGTCGCGAGGGGGGGTCTCGGCGCGGTACCGCAACCTTGAGGCGATAGGCGGCCCAGGCAAGGCTCCAGCCTTGGACCAGAAGCGACGTGAGCACGACGACGAAGCCGATGTTGAAGTACATCTGAGCATCCGGCAGCCCGACGAGCATGGGCACCGAGGCCAGGAAGATGCCGACTGCCCCGCGAAGGCCGACCCACGAGACGAAGACCACCTCGCGCCCGGAGAACTTGAAGGGCCAAAGGCAAAGGGCGACGGCCACGGGCCGCGCGACCAGCATCAGAATGGCCGCGATGGCCAGTGCAGGCAGGGCGAGATCGAGCAGATGCGATGGCGTGACGAGGAGGCCCAACACCAGGAACATCAGCATCTGTGCGAGCCAGGTGGCGGCATCCTGCACGCTAAGCACGTTGGCAAACGCGCGCACCGGCCGGTTGCCCACGACCAGGCCGGCGATGTACACGGCGAGAAAGCCACTTCCTCCCATGAGGTGGGTCAGAGGCACCAATGCGATGGCACCGCTCACCGCAAGCAGCGGATGCAGTCCGGTGGGCAGATCCAGCCGGTTGAGCGCCGCGGCCAACGCTCGCCCGCCGGCGTAGCCGGCAAGCCCACCCAGTCCGACCTGTTGGAGCAGGTTCAACGCCAACCCCCCTGCTGACAGATCAGTCGGAGTCAGAATCAGACCTACCAGCAGCAGGGTCAGGAAGATCGCCATCGGATCATTGCTGCCGGACTCCACTTCCAGCGTCGCCCCCACCCTTCGTTGCAGATGAAGGCCGTTGGACCGCAACAGGAAAAAGACCGCGGCCGCATCCGTACTGGCGACCACCGCGCCGATCAGCAGGGAGGGAATCCACTCAAGATCGAGGATGTGGCGCACCGCAAGTCCGGTCAGCCCGGCCGTGATCAGAACTCCCAGTGTGGCGAGCAGCGCGGCAGGAGCCAGCGCGCCGCGCACCTGCGAGAGTCGGGTGCGCAAGCCGCCGTCGAACAGGATTATCGCCAACGCCACTGAGCCCAGCGCGTACGTGATGCGGTAGTTGCTGAAGGCGATACCCCCCGGACCGTCCTCGCCGGCGAGCATGCCGATGATCAGGAACACGAGCAGAAGGGGCGCGCCGAAGCGCGTCGCCACGAGGCTCGAAAGAATGCCCGCAATCAGCAGCACGCCGCCAATGAGCATCCAGACATCGTTGCTGTGCAGGCTTTCCATGCGCCCTCCGCCGAATCCAGCCGACAGACTCGGAGCCGGGTGCGGGTCAAGTCAAGTCGGTACTGCGGCGATCGTGGATTTGCGGCGTGCGGTCGTAAGCATTACTTTCTGCAGTTCACTTGCGGGATCATCGCCAAGCGCCGAAACAGGCGAGGCGCTCCGCGACGCAGCGGTGAGGGATCGACCCAGGTGGGAGCATTGATGATTTCTCAGTACAGATTCTTGTGTGTTGGACTGGCGATGCTGGGCGGCACGATGCCCGCCGCGGCGAGCCAGCTGGTCGTGGAAGTGACAGGACTGTCCAACGAAGGTGGCCCGGTCGTCGTCGAGGTGTACGGCAGCCGAGTCGGCTTTCCCCGCCAGCCGAGCTACACGCTGAGCGTGCCGGTGCGCTCCGGTATCGCACGCGCCGAGTTCAACGAGTTGGGGCCCAGCGACTACGCTGTGCACGCCTGGCACGACATCAACGAGAACGGCAAGCAGGATCGACGTTTCGGTGCTGAGCCCTTCGGCTACTCCAACCTGCCGGTGGGTGAACGCGGTGAATGGGATGAAGTGAGGGTCAGCCTCGGCGTTGATCCGCTCAATCTGCGCTTCGACTTCGCCCCCCTGCGAGAAGATTGAGACAGGGCTCAGCGACGACGGTCCATGCGCCGATAGCCGATCGCTTCGGCGACGTGGGCGGTGGCGATGGGTTCAGCACCCTGGAGGTCGGCGACGGTTCGGGCCACACGCAGAATGCGTTGGCTTGCCCGTGCCGATAGCTGCAGGCGCTCCACGGCTGACTCAAGCAGTGACTGCTCGCCGGCGCCGAGTCGGCAGTGGGCGAGCAATTCGGTCTGGCCGAGGTGGGCGTTGAGTTTGCCGCTACGCGCCAGCTGCATCTGGCGCGCGCGCTCGACGCGGGCTCCGACCACCGCACTGCTTTCGCCCAGCGGCGCGTCAGGGCGCAGTTCGCACGCCTGCACGCGCGGGACATCGATCTGCAGATCGATTCGATCCAGAAGGGGGCCTGAGATTCGCCCACGGTAGCGCCCGATCTGCTCGGCGCTGCAGTGACAGCGTCCGGAAGGATCACCCGCCCAACCGCAGGGGCAGGGATTCATCGCCGCCACCAGCTGGAAGCGCGCGGGAAACTCGGCTTGGCGCGCGGCGCGCGAAATCGTAATGTGCCCCGACTCCAGCGGTTCGCGCAGCACTTCGAGCACGCGGCGGTCCCACTCCGGCAGCTCGTCCAGGAACAGCACGCCTCGGTGGGCGAGGCTGATCTCGCCCGGGCGGGGGTGAGACCCTCCGCCGACCAGTGCAACCGCGCTCGCAGTGTGGTGAGGTTGACGATAGGGCGCGACTCGCCAGCGAGCGGTGTCAACCCGCCCCGCGGCGACCGACGCGATCGCGGCGACCTCGAGCGCAGCTTCTTCGTCCAACGCGGGAAGAATGCCCGGCAGACGCTGCGCAAGCATCGACTTGCCGCTTCCGGGCGGGCCGCACATGAGCAGGTTGTGACCGCCTGCAGCGGCGATCTCAAGCGCGCGCCGGGCGAGCGCCTGACCTCGCACGTCTGCAAGATCGGGGACTCCGCTGTCAGCCGGTGAGGCAGGGTCGGGGGCGGCGAACGGTAGCACCGACTGGCCGCGCAGAAAGGCGCAGACCTCAAGCAGGCTGGTGGCGGTGCGCGCGCTGGCGCTGCCGACGAGGCCCGCTTCATGCGCGTTCGCCCGTGGCAGCACCATCGATCTGCCCTGACGTCCTGCTGCCAGAACCGCGGGCAGCGCGCCATCGACACCGCGCAGGTCACCGGTGAGCGCCAGTTCGCCGAGGAATTCGTGCGCCGCAAGCGCCGCCACCGGCAGCTGCCCGGAGGCCGCGAGAATGCCAAGTGCGATGGGCAAATCAAAGCGCCCGCCGTCCTTGGGCAGGTCGGCGGGGGCGAGATTGATGGTGATCCGGCGCTGGGGCAGGTCGAACTGGCCGCAGATGAGGGCGGCGCGCACGCGGTCGCGGCTTTCCTTCACGGCGGTTTCGGGCAGGCCGACAATCGACATGCCTGGCAGCCCACCGGACAGATGCACTTCTACCTGTACTGGCGGTGCGCTTACGCCGTACTGGGCGCGGCTGTGCACCACCGCGAGCGCCATCCCTTCGCTGTCCCGTCGTTGCCGGCCGAACGGGCGGCGATCAGTTGCGGGTCTGCGGTGGCTGCCCCGACTGTGCATCGAGTCGGGCTTCGATGTCGCCAAGCACTCGTTCGAGCAGCGCGAGCTTCTCACGGGTGCGCATCAGCACGGCGCGCTGCACATCGAATTCCTCCCGGGTGACCAGATCCAGCTTGCTGAAGCCGCTGTGCAGGGCCGCGCGGAAATTCTTCTCCACGTCCACACGCGCGTCCTCCATGCCGGGAGGCAGAAGTTCGCTGAGTCGGTGTGCGAGTTCGTCGAGGGCCTTGAGGCGGATCATCGTGGGTTCCTTGGCTGTGCGCTTGCCGACAGTCTAGGCAGGTGGGCCGTTGCGTCGCAGTCGGCATTCTGCCCGTCTCGGGGTAGGAGATTTCGTACCCCCGGATGTCTCAGCGTAACGGCGATCAAACGCACGCCGCCCGCGAACGCGGATGCGCCCTCTGCCCGGCTCCACGGCCTCGTTTGACTCACCTTCGGCGTCGCGGCGCCTGTGTGTCCGGAGACCGAAGCCCGAGGCCACGGTGCGTCCTTGACTCGCCCCGCACGCGGGGCGCGCATCGCTCTCGCGCGCTTCAGCCGTGCGGACGTGTGGCATCGACCAGGGCGAAGTCGATGAGATCAAGGCGCCCCGGTGATGGTGGGGTGCCGGCGGGAAGCGGGTCCATGCCCAGCCGCAAGCGTGGACACCCTCCCTCGGTCGGCGCTGCCGTCGCCGCCAGCCATTCTGCGACCGGCTCTCCGAGCCAATCGAGGCGCAGTGGCAGGGTTATGTGGTCTTCATCGGGTAGTTCGCGGTACTCGATCGATGCGTCCCCGGCGGCCAGGCGGCGGCCATGTTGGACGCCGACGTGGCGATCGCGGGCGCCGTGCAGCAGCAGTTTGCAGGCCGGGCTGGCGGCGAGCAGGGGCGCTAGATCGACGCTTTCCAGGTCGAGTCCGAGTCGTTCGCTGCTCTCGGCGATGGCCTGCTCAACCCGTTCGGGGCTGAAGCGAAATCGCAGCAGGCTGCGGCTGATCCGCTGCCACAGGCGCGGATCGCTGCTGGCGAGGAGGGTCGGGACCATTTCGCGGATGGCGTCCGCTGCGTTGGCGAACGGCTCCAGCAGCACCACCGAGGCGATGCGTTCGGGCAGTCGCGCCGAAAGATGGGCCGCGGTGGCGCCACCATAGGACACGCCGAACAGGTGAAGTGCGCCCGGAAGCTGGGCGTCGGCGTCGAGCGCCCGGATCAGTTCCACCAGGTCTTCGGCTTCGCGCCGGCCGTAACCGGGAGCGGCGTCGCCGCTCTCGCCGTGACTGCGCAGATCGACGAGCAGCACGCGATAGCCTGCTTCCGCCAACTGCAGCGCCCACGGGTACAGACTGCTGCGATCCATGCCCCAGCCGTGCAGCAACAGCGCGCTGCCCACCGGTGCTCGCCTCGCCGTGGCCTGCTGCGCGCGAAAACGGAAGTGGGTATCGCCTTCGCGAGCCACCTCGGTTTCAAAGCCGTACTGACCAGGTTCCATAAGGGCGTAGGCCAGCCGCAACCCGGCACGGGTTTCGAAGAAGCGCGACTCGATGTCCAGGGCTTCGCGCAGTGCGAGCGAGCCCTGCGGCAAAGGCGCTCGCGACAGTCTCGGATCGCTTAGACGGTCCTCGAGCGAGGGCAGCGCTGGCGCTGCGCAGGCCGCGATCAGAAGGAGCGTCAGCGCAAGCGCCCCCAAGCTCGTGCGAAACGGCAGCGCGCTCATGCTGGCGCCAGCGCGCGACGGCGCTGCTTCTGCCAGCCTTCCAGCGCGTACACCAGCAGGGCCAGCCAGATCAGACCGAAGCCCACCGCCTGCACCGGACCGAATGCCTCGCCGAACACGAAAATGCCCAGCAGGAACTGCATGCTGGGGCCGATGTACTGCAGCAGGCCGAGCATCGAGTAGGGAATCCGCCGTGCGCCGTACGCAAAGGCCACCAGCGGCAGCGCCGTCAGCAGGCCGCCGGTGATCAGCAGTGCATCCGTGTGCCAGTCACCGTGAAACAGCGCACCGCCGCCACCCTGTTCGGCCAGCCACAGCCAGGCCACAGCCGGCAGGAACAGCAGCACGCTTTCCACCCCTAGCCCGGGCACCGAGTCGACCGCGACCTGCTTGCGGATCAGCCCGTAAAGCGCGAACGACCCGGCCAGGCCAAGCGCGATCCACGGCGGGCGATCCTGCTGCAGGCTGAGCCAAAGCACGCCGGCGGCGGCAAGCCCGACCGCGATCCATTGCACGCGGCGCAGGCGCTCGCCCAGCACGGCCACGCCCAGCAGCACGTTGACCAGTGGATTGATGAAGTAGCCGAGGCTGGTCTCGACCACGTGACCGCTGTTGACGCCCCAGATGTACAGGCCCCAGTTGATGCTGATCAGCAGGCTGGAGGCCAGCAGCATCCAGGCCGCATGGCGCTGCCGAAGCGCGCGTGCAAACCAGCCGGGGCCGCTTTTCCAGGTCAACCAGGCCACCACGAAGACCGCGCACCAGACGATGCGATGGGCGACGATCTCGAACGACGGCACATGCTTCAGCAGCGCCCAGTAGAGCGGAAACACGCCCCAGGTCGCGAAAGCAAAGATGGCCGCCGCAAGGCCTTTGCGGTCGAGGGGTTCGGGCTGGGTGTTCACGACGGACTCGCCTGCAAGCTGCATGCAGCGCGCGAGCGTCGCGGGCGCGACGGGCGTGCATGTCTGGAAGGCGCGGGAGTATGCGCTTGTGGCGCCTGTGGCGCCGGCATTCGGGATTCGGGATTGGGGATTCGTTAAAGCAAGTGGCGGTGAAGCAAAGCCCGTTGGGTGTGTCTGTGCTTGGTCAGCCGCGCAGGGCCGCTGTCACCGGCAGGCGCGCCGCGCGCAGGGCGGGGGCGAGGCCGCCGACAAAGCCGATGCCCAGCGCGATCAGCAGGCCGGTGAGAAGCAGGGCGGGGGTCACCGCGAACTGGAAGGCGACCTGGGTGAATCCAGCGCCGAGCGTGCTCACGGCGTAGCCGTTGAAGGCGAGGTAGGCGACGGCGGCGCCCAGTAGGCCGCCGAGCAGGGACAGCAGCAGGGCCTCGGCCATCACCGAGGCCACCACCGGTGCGGCGCCGAAGCCCAGCGCGCGCAAGGTGCCGATCTCCTGGGTGCGGGCCGACACCGCCGAGTACATCGTGTTGAGCGCGCCGAAGGTGGCGCCGATGCCCATGATCGCGGCGACGATGCCCGCCAGCACGCCGATTGTCGCGGTCAGATTGCCGCTCTGGCCGGCGAAGAAATCGTCCTGGCTGCGAACATCGACATCGAGCTGGGGGTCGCTGGTCAGGCGCGCTTCCATCGCCTGCAGCTGGGACGGGTCGCGCAGCCGCGCCAGGATCGAGGACACGCCCGGGCGACCGAATGCGCCCTGCGCGGTTTCGCGATCGGTCCAGAGTTCGCTGTCGTAGGCGCCGCCAGACTCGAAATGCCCGACGACGGTCCAGCGGCTGCCGCGGAAACGCAGCTCGCGGCCGACCTCAAGCCCCGCGAACTGGCGCGCAGCACCGACGCCGACGATGAGCTCCTGCACACCGGGGCGAAACATCCGGCCCGCCGCCATCCTGAATTTCGGCCGCAAGGCCAAACCCACCGGCTCGATACCGCGCAGGCTGACGTTGGCCCCGGTGTCCTGACCCGGGCGAGGCACCTCGGTAATCACGATCAGCTCGCCCGAGGCCAGCGGCAAGCCGTCGGCGCCGCGCGCGATCGCCGGGTCCTGCTTCACCAGGGTCATGCTGGCCACGGCCAGAAAGCTCGACAGCTCACCCTGACTGCCGCCCCGGCTGACCACGACCTGGTCAGGCTCGCCGGTGCTGCCCAGGGTCTGGCCGAGGCCGGCCGACATCGACAGCAGGGCAACCAGCACCCCGACGACGCCGGCGATGCCGATGACGATCACCAGCGAAGGTGCGAGGCGCTCGGGGATCGAGCGCAGGTTCATCAGGGTGATTTCGCGGATCTGCGTGAAGCGGCTCATGCGGGTTCCTCCGCGCTGCGCTGCCCACCGAGCAGCCGCCGCAGCGCGCGTTCGAACGCGGAGGGCTCGCTGCGACCGGACAACGCGTCGACGATCTTCAAGCGACGCGCGGTGAGCGCAGGCGGCAGGCCGACGGCGGCGGTCAGCACCAGCACACTGACCGCGGCGATCAGCCAGACCCGCAGATCGGCGCGTACCGGGAATTCGGGCGGCAGCAGGCCGGTGGCGGCACTCGCCAGCAGCATGCCCAGCAGGGCGCCCAGCAAACACAACACGAAGGCCTCGGCCAGCACCAGGCCCATCACCTGCCGGTCCATGAACCCCAGGCACTTCAGGACCGCGAGCTCGGGAATGCGCTCGCGCACGGCCTGGCTCATTGCCACGCCGGTCAGGAACAGGATCGAGAAGAACACCGCACCGGTGATCAGATTCACGATCAGGCCGATGTCGCCGAGCTGGCGCACAAAGGCGAGCTGGAACTCGGATTCCTTCTGGGTCTTGGTTTCGTCCGAGGAGTTCTCGAACTTCGCGTCGATCACGCCGGCGATGCGCTCGGCATCGTCGGGATCGGTGATGCGCACCACGAAGATGCCGGCGAGACCCTTGCCGCCCGAGCGCGCTTCGTCGAACTGCGCGTAGTTCAGGTACATCAGGTTCGCGCGGTCCGACCAGTCCTCGTTGACGCCGTCGAAGATGCCGACCACCCGCCATTCCCATGTGCGACTGCCGCCGGTCTGGGTCCAGATGAAGCTGTTCAGCGGCACGATGTCGCCGACCTTCCAGCCATACTGCTCGGCGAGATTGCGTCCAATGATGGTGCCATCGTTGGTGCTGATGAAGCGGCGCCAGCTGTCTTCGTCCATCACCCATTCCGGGTAGGTCTCGCGCAGGCGCTGCGGGTTCACCGCAAACTGCGGAAAGAAGCCGCGACCGTCCTGGTACTGGCCGCCGAAGAACTGCGAGTGGTTGACCGCCGCCACGCCGGGAATGGCCTCGATCTGCGGCAGAAAGCGCATCGGCAAGGCCGTGGTGAAACTCACGCTGGCCTGGGTGATCAGACGGCTGGCGCCGAGGAAGTCGCCGGCGCCGGAAAACAAGGAGTTCACGGCCTGCAGCAGGCCGAGCAGGCTGAAGGCCGCGATCAGCGAGGCCAGCGTCAGGAAGGTCCGCAGCTTCTTGCGGAACAGGCCGGCGTAGATCAGTCCGAGGTATTTCACGGCGGCGCTTCCGGGCGTTGGGATCAGGCGGCGCGATAGAGAACAAGGCCGGCAGCGCGGGCCTCGAACCAGTCGCGGGCCAGTGCAGTTTGCGCTTCCGCTGTCGTCATGGCGTTGACGGCCGTGCGGAAAGCTTCGCCGCCCTCGACATCGCGTGCGTACCAGCCCAGGTGTTTGCGCGCGATGCGCAGGCCCTGGGCCTCGCCATAGAAGGCGTACAGCGCTTCCAGATGGCCGAGCAGGATGTCGCGCACTTCGCCGAGTGCGGGTTCGGGCAGGTGCTCGCCGGTGGCGAGGAAGTGCGCAATCTCGCGGAAGATCCAAGGCCGGCCCTGCGCCGCGCGGCCGATCATCACCGCGTCAGCGCCGGTCACGCGCAGCACCGCCTCGGCTTTCTCAGGCGAGTCGATATCGCCATTGGCCAGCACCGGAACGCGCAGCTCGGATTTGATCTCCGCGATCAGGCCGTAATCCGCTTCGCCCTGGTAGAGGTCTTCGCGGGTGCGGCCGTGCACGGCCAAGGCCTGGATGCCGGCGGCTTCGGCGATGCGCGCGATCGCCAACCCATTGCGATGCGCGCGCGCCCAGCCGGTGCGGATCTTCAGCGTCACCGGCACCTCGACCGCGCGCACCACCGCATCGAGAATGCGCCCGACCAGCGCTTCATCGCGCATCAGGGCCGAACCCGCCCAGGCATTGCAGACCTTCTTGGCCGGGCAGCCCATGTTGATGTCGATGATCTGCGCGCCCTGATCGACGTTGTGGCGGGCCGCGTTCGCCAGCTGTTCGGGCTCGGTGCCGGCGATCTGCACCGAGATGGGTTCCGGCTCGCCGGCGTGGTCCATGCGCAGCTGCGACTTGCGGGTGGCCCAGAGTTTGGGATCGGAATGGGTCATCTCGGACACCGCCAGTCCTGCGCCCAGGCGCTTGCACAGCACCCGGAAGGGCTTGTCGGTGACGCCGGCCATGGGCGCCAGCACCACGCGCGGTTCGATGGGGTAGGGTCCGATTCGCATGGCGGGCAGTGTAGCGAGCGCGGCTGAAGTGCAGTGCGTCGGGCTGCTTCCATCCGCGCCGTTCCGGGCGCAAGAGCTAGAATTCGCGCCTCGCCGAGCGCATCGGCAGCCCCCACACGGAACGCCCCATGAGCAAGTCCTCGCACGCCCACCATGGCCTCGGCACGCGCGCCATCCACGCCGGCCAGTCGCCGGATCCGACCACCGGCGCGGTGATGACGCCGATCTACGCGACCTCGACCTATGTGCAGCGTAGCCCCGGCGACCATCAGGGCTTCGAGTATTCGCGCAGCCACAACCCGACCCGCTTCGCCTATGAGGACTGCGTGGCCGCACTCGAAGGCGGCCGTCGCGGCTATGCCTTCGCCTCGGGCCTCGCGGCCACCTCGACCGCGCTGGAAGTGCTGGACTCCGGTTGCCACGTGATCTGCATGGACGACGTTTATGGCGGCACCTACCGCCTGTTCGAGCGCGTGCGTCGGCGCTCGGCGGGGCTGGAGTTCAGCTTCGTCGACCTCGACAACCTCGACGCCGTGGCCGCGGCCTTGCGACCGAACACCAAGATGATCTGGTGCGAGACGCCGACCAACCCGATGCTGAAGCTGGTCGATATTGCCAGGCTTGCGCAGTTCGCGCGTGAGAAGGGCTTGATCCTGGCTGTCGACAACACCTTCTGCAGCCCGATCCTGCAGCGACCACTCGAGCTCGGCGCGCATCTGGTCATGCACTCGGCGACCAAGTACTTGAACGGCCACAGCGACATCATCGGCGGAATGCTGGTGGTGGGCGACAACGCCGAACTGGAAGAGCAGCTGACCTTTCTGCAGAACGCGGTCGGCGGCGTGCAGGGGCCGTTTGACAGCTTCCTCGCCCTGCGTGGCCTGAAGACCCTGCACCTGCGCATGCGCGCGCACTGCGAGAACGCGCTGGCGCTGGCGCAGTGGCTGGAAACGCATCCCAAGGTGCGCAAGGTGATTTACCCCGGCCTGGAGTCGCATCCGCAGCACGCGCTGGCCAAGCAGCAGATGCACGGCTTCGGCGGCATGGTCAGCGTCGTGCTGGACACCGACCTCGCCGGCACCCGCCGGATGATGGAGCGCTGCCAGCTGTTTGCGCTGGCCGAGTCGCTGGGCGGCGTGGAGAGTCTGATCAACCACCCGGCGATCATGACCCATGCGTCGGTTCCGGCGGAGAACAGAGCCAAGCTCGGCATCCACGACAACCTGGTGCGCCTGAGCGTGGGCGTTGAGGATCTCGTCGACCTGAGCGCGGAGCTTGAAGACGCGCTCGCGGCGATCTGAATCGGAGCTGGGATTCGGGATTCGGGTTTCGAAAGAGCGCGGCCCATAGGGTGGGTCTTGACCCACCGGAGCTGGACCCTCGCCTCGACGAACAGGATCTCTCGCAGAGCTGGACCCTCGCGGCGGCCCACAGGATCTTTCGCGGTGTTCCCCTATCCCCTTGAGGGAGAGGGGCCGGGGGAGAGGGGTGGAAGGCTTGTGGCGAGCGCTGCTCCCTCTCCCCAACCCCTCTCCCGCAAGGGGAGAGGGGCTTGATTCCGCGTGCCGCGAC
>JBIJCA010000262.1:0-6525 GCA_044344935.1 Aquimonas sp.
CGTCCTCGACACCCATCGCGGCGCGAATCAGCTTGGCGTTCCAGTCGCGCTTGACCGTGGCCACCGCACCGGCTGTGTAGTAGCGCTCGCCGCCCCAGTTGTCATTGCTCCAGAACAGGCTGGGCCCGGCGATGCTGCCCGGCTGCCCGCCGAACAGGACTTTGTTGCCCTGGGTGGAGATGGCAGGCACATCGGCCTGGGCGGTGGCGGCGGCAAACAGCCCGCCCACGAACACGATCAGCAGACGCTTCAATGCAGGGGTCTTCATGGGGGTCACCGTGGGTCGGTCAGATTCAGAGAGAAGCAGCGCGGCCTGGGGATGGGCCGAAGCGACGGGGAAAGCCGGGATGGCCTTCCTCGTCGTTTGGTTCAGAGGCTTTCGAGGAAGCGCAGGACGTCCTGCTTCTCGGTGGCGTTGAGTGCGCGGTAGGCGTTCTTCGCGGCTTCGCCTTCGCCGCCGTGCCAGAGGATCGCTTCCTCGATGGTGCGGGCGCGGCCGTCGTGCAGATAACTGTGCACCGGCGTGCAGACCTGGGTGCCCTGCGGGCCGCTGGTGGTGCCGCCGGTGACGCAGGCCGACAGGCCCAGGCCCCACAGCGGCGTGGTCCGCCATTCCGAACCCGAGGCTTCCCCTTCGCCCAGGGTGTCCGCGAGGCCAGGGCCCATGTCGTGCAGCAGCAGATCGCTGTATGGGTGAATCGTCTGGTCGCGCAGTTCGGACAACGGATGGTGCGGGCTGGTCTGCAGCGTCGGACGATGGCAGTCGGCGCATCCGATTCGGCCGAAGGCCGCTCCACCGCGCTGCACGGCCGGGTTGCTGATGTCGCGCTGCGGGCGCACGCCCAGCAGGGCGATGTACTTCACCAGGTGGTTGAGGTGGGTGTCGGACAGTTCGACACCGCTCGGGCCGCAGCCGGTCTGCGACGCGCCGCAGTCCGGGTTCGGCAGCACCCAGGTGGTCACGCCCATGTCGTTGTTCAGCGCGCTGGCGACCTGGTGACGCACGCTGCTGGTACCGGCCTTCCAGCCCAAGCGGCCGAGACGCAGCTCGCCGGTCACCGGATCGCGCACGCGGTTGGCTCGGCCGGAGATACCGTCACCGTTCGCATCGTTCGGGTCTTCTATCGCCAACACGGTCGACTCGGGAATCGCTTCGAGCAGGCCCATGCCGACCAGCTGGGGCGCGATGCGCGCCGAGAAGCGCGGTGGCGTGACGCCGCTGAACTGGTAGTTCGGCGAACGCAGGCCGCTCGCTTCGGTCCAGCGGGCGATTGAAACGTTGCCTTCGCCAGCGACGCCATTCGCAGCGCGCGGCTGCAGCACGCGGCCGAGGTTCGGATGCGGGTTGCCCTGGCTGTCGCCGACCTTGAACACCCACTTGCTCAGCGGCACGCCCGGCGCTTCGGGAGCCGCGCGACCATTTCGCGTGTGGCAGTCGGTGCAGCGCTCGTTGACATAGCGGGGGCCGGCGCGGCCGGCGGTGTCACCGAACACCCCGTTCTCGGGGTGTTCGTCATGCAGTCCGCTGACGAAGGAGCTGTGGTGCACGCGCCGGCCCAGCACGAAGGGCTGGCCGTTGTCGTAGTTCAGGTTCGTAGCCATCTGCAGGAAGTGGTTGTCCGGCTCACCTGAGTGCATGTAGGGCAGGGTGGTGCGGCCACCCAGCCAGGCCTCTTCGGGGATCTTCACCGAGTCCTTGGTGCCGCCGCCGAACATGGGCGTAGTGAAGGTGCCCGGCTGGATGTCCCAAGGCACGATGCCCTCGCCGACGATGTAGAGGAAGGTGGTGCCGTAGTAGGGAGCACGACCGCGTGGAACGCTCGGGTCGAGGAACTGGCTGATCTCGAATTCCAGCTTGTCGCCACGGCGAATCGGCTGGCCGGTGCGGCAGTTGTGCGTGCGCTGCTTCCAGTAGTTGAAGGTGTCGACCACCACCATCGTGCCGTTGTCGCAGAACTCGGCCACCGTGCCAATGCCACGGTAGAACCAGCGGTTCTCGGCCTCGGTATCGTTCAAGCGCCACTGAGTGCGCACGTTCATGCGGATCGTGGCCGTGCCGTTGGCAGCCTGCTCCTCGATAATCTCGATCGCCGCCGTGCGGTGCTCCCAGTAGAAGCTCAGGTAGTGGTCGTAAGCCTGGAACTGGTTCTCTTTGGCGTGACGATCGCGCGCGCGGTCGGCGATACGGGTGATCAGGCGGTTGCCAATCTGGACGCGGCCCGCGGGCTCCAGCACGGTCGATGCGTTGTACAGCGGCGCCACCGCCGCGCCGGCTGAGCTGCTCGAACTGCTTGAGCTGCTGGACGAACTCGACGATGAGCTGCTGGAGCTGATTGGGCCGACGCGGGAGATGCGGAACCAGTTGAAGTTCCAGCCGCCTTGAGCGGCGAACACGCCCAGGCTGTAGCTGCCGGCGTTGATGTCGACGGTATGCGACACGGTGGTCCAGGTCTGCCAGCCGGCGGTGGCCGGAATCGTCAGCTGACCCAGGGCGATGCTGCCTGCATTGAGGTCGAGCGAGAGGCGTCCGCCGGCGGGGCTGGCGACGCGGTACTCGACCAGATAGCGACCTGTGGTCGGAATGGTGACGCCTGAGTACGCCATCCAGTCGCCCGCATCGATCCAGGCCACGTTGCGGCCGCCGCCGGTATCCGTGGTGTTCTCAAGCTGTACGCCGGACATGCTGGCGTAGGACTCGGCTTCGCGGAACAGGGTGAAGCTGGCGGAAGAGCTGCTGCTGGACGAGCTGCTGCTTGAACTGCTGCTGCTCGACGAGCTGCTTGAGGAGCTGCTTGAGGAGCTGCTGCTCGAAGAGCTTCCGCCCAATGCAGCGAGGGTGTAGGTCTGCCACGGCGTGGTGCGGCCGACGCCGTTGCTGATGACGGTGTAGCTGATCGCGACCGGCGTAGTCGCCGACAGGCCGCTGATGTCAAAGCTCCACTGCCCGCCGCTGTTGTTCATGCGCACGTTCTGCTGTGCACCATTGTTGACGCGGTAATGGATGTCGACGGTGCCGCCCTGACTGACGGTCGCTCGCATCGTGCTGGCATTCAGCGCGGTCACGCAGCCGTCGCTGCAGTTGCCGCCTGATGCGGGCGCGACGCCGAAGACGCTGGCTTCCCAGATCGAGTAGCCCCAGCTGTTGCCGGCGCTGCGCTGCAGCGCGTTGATGCGCACGTAGCGGTAGCTGCCCGAGAGCGGCAGGGTGTCGGTGCGGGTGCCGAAGGTGCCGCCGTTGCGCACGGCGATCTGGGTCCAGATGCTGTTGTCGTTCGAGCCCAGTACGGTGTAGTCGGAGGCGTTGGCGGCCTCCCAATCGATGACGATCTGCGACAGCGCCTGCTGACGCCCGAGATCGAGCGTCAGGCTGCTGGGCGTCACGCCGTAGGCGGATTCCCAGCGGGTGCGCGGGTTGCCGTCGATGGCGTTTGCCGCCGGCTGCAGGTTGGTGCTGCCGTAGGCCGAAGCCGGTGTGATCTTCGCCGTCTGGGCGTTCAGCGCAGCGCTGGTGCACAGCGTCAGCAGGCCAAGGGCGCAGAGGCCCGCTCGAAGTAAGCGCATTGCAGATGTCCTCTTCAGTTGTGCGTCGCCACGACGTCGGCCACCGCGGTCCAGACGTGTGTTCTTTCAGTGGCTGCATCGGTCGCGAGCCTTCCCTGGCCCATGACTCAAGCGGCGCGCTGCCGGGTTCCGTGTTCCCTGACTCCCCGCCGCATAGCCAACAGCGGGGCACAGGGGTGCATTGGTTCCCGGCAGCGACTGGCAGACCCGGGCTCAGCGGTAGACGCGGACGTAGTCGACGTACATGCGCTGTGGGAAGACGCTGCCCGCGTTCGGGCTGCCCGGCCAGGCGCCGCCCACGGCAACGTTCAGCAGCAGGAAGAAGGGCTGGTCGTATACCCAGGCGCCGCGGGCTTCCACCTGCGCGCGGGTGACGCTGTGGAACTGCTGGCCGTCGACAAACCAGCGAATACTGCCTGCGTCCCACTCAACGGCGAACACGCGGTAGCGGTTGCTGACCAGTTCGCCCGCGTTGTAGGTGCCGATGATCGGGTTGCCGCCGGAATAGCCGGGGCCATGTAGCGCGCCGTGGGTGAGGTTCGGCTCGAAGCCGACGTGCTCCATGATGTCGATCTCGCCGCTCTGCGGCCAACCGACCTGGCTCAGGTTGTTGCCCAGCATCCAGAAGGCCGGCCAGACGCCCTGCGTGCTGGGCAGACGGATGCGCGCTTCGATCCGACCGTACTGGAACGACCGCTTGCCGCGCGAAATCATGCGCGACGAGGTGTAGCTGCAGCGCCCATACCAGCAGCCGTAGTTGGCCGGGTTCTCGCGACGGGCCTCGATCACCAGAACATTGCTGCCGACCAGCGAGTCGAACTGGATCGAGGCGTTCTGCCCGTTGGTGTAGTACTGCAGCTCCTGGTTGCCACCGCCGTCGCCGTTGACCTCAAAGCTCCAGTTGTTTCCGTCGATGCGGTCGAACTCGTCCGACCACACCAGCTCACGGCCCGGCGTGTTCGAGACGCGGGTGATGCGGAACCAGTTGAAGTTCCAGCCGCCCTGCGAGGCGTAGACGCCGACGCTGTAGGTGCCTGCGGTGAGGTCAACGGTCTGCGACACCGTGGCCCAGTTCTGCCAGCCGCCCGTCGGCGGAATCGCGACCTCACCCAGGCGAATGCTGCCGGCATTCAGATCGAGCGACAGCCGACCGCCGTTCGGGCTGGCCACCCGGTATTCCACGAGGTAGCGCCCGGAGGTGGGAATGCCGATACCGGCATAGGCCATCCAGTCGCCGGTGTCGATCCAGCCGACGTTGCGGCCGCCGCCAGCGTCTGTGGTGGCCTGAGGCTCCACGCCCGACATGCTGGTGTAGGACTCGGCTTCGCGGAACAGGGTGAAGCTGGGCGCCGAGCTGCTGCTGGACGAGCTGCTGCTCGAAGAACTGCCGCCCAGTGCAGCGAGGGTGTAGGTCTGCCACGGCGTGGTGCGGCCGACGCCATTGGTGATGATGGTGTAGCTGATCGCGACCGGCGTGGTCGCCGACAGGCCCGTGATGTCAAAGCTCCACTGCCCGGCGCTGTTGTTCATGCGCATGTTCTGCTGCGCACCGTTGTTGATGCGGTAGTGGATGTCGACGATGTTGCCCTGGGACACGGTGGCCCGCAGGGTGCTCGCGTTCAAGGCGCTCACGCAGCCATCGCTGCAGTTGCCGCCTGACGCCGGCGCCGCGCCGAACACGCTGGCTTCCCAGATCGAGTAGCCCCAGCTGTTGCCGGCGCTGCGCTGCAGCGCGTTGATGCGCACGTAGCGGTAGCTGCCCGAGAGCGGGAGAGTGTCGGTGCGGGTGCCGAAGGCGCCGCCGTTGCGCACGGCCATCTGGGTCCAGATGCTGTTGTCGTTCGAGCCCAGTACGGTGTAGTCGGAGGCGTTGGCGGCCTCCCAGTCGATGACGATCTGCGACAGAGCCTGCTGACGCCCGAGATCGAGCGTCAGGCTGCTGGGCGTCACGCCGTAGGCGGATTCCCAGCGGGTGCGCGGGTTGCCGTCGATGGCGTTTGCCGCCGGCTGCAGATTGGTGCTGCCGTAAGCGGACGCAGGTGTGATTCTGGCGGCCTGGCCGGCAGCTGCCGCGCTGAAGCACAGCGCCACCAGACCCAGGGCGCGCAGGCCCGAACGAAATGGATGCATCGACTGACCCTCGGTGACCCGCATGAGTGGACAAACCCCGCGAGGCCCGCCGTGGGCCTGCGAAGGCGTTTCTTCGCTCGGGATTCGGAATTGCGGGTGCGCACCTGCGTCGCGTTGCCTGTGGGCATCGCGTGAGCCGTTGCGGCCGTTCAATCCTCTGTTCCCCCGACGCGTTTCGCGTTCTGCATGCCGGGCGCGGGCCGAATGAAGTCCGCGCCTCGAAACCTCGCGATCCACCTGAAAGAAAAGCGCCCCCCGGCGCCGTCTGGCCTTGTCTGGTGAACCTCGTGTGTCCTGATGTGACGTCGTTTGACAGCGATGTCACACGGCCTGCGCACGATAGCGATTCACAATTCGTAACAGCGTGATTGCAGTCACTCTTTGGCGCGATTGACCCAAATCACCCTCGGATAACCTGTTCGTGACCGTTACGTCCAGGCGTCCGCTCCGCGCTGCGGCACAGCGACCGGCGGCCCGTTCCGAAGAACGGTCATGCGGCACCCTGGCAAACGCGTACGGACCGCGCGGTGGGCGAAAGCAACGATGACCGGCACGTGTGCGCGTTCGCAGTGCTGAGATGCCAAGGTCTGGGACCCGCACACGCCGCAATGATCTGCGAGGGTCTCAGCGGGCTGACCGCATGCGCTCCCGTACCAGCGGGCCCGGCCGCCTGCTAGGCGTTCGGGTTGTGCCGCCGCATGACCCGTTGCTTGTCGCGCTGCCAGTCGCGCTCCTTGCTGGCGGCGCGCTTGTCGTGTTCCTTCTTGCCCTCGGCGAGCGCGATCTCGCACTTCACCCGGTTGTTCTTCCAGTAGAGGGCGGTGGGAATCAGCG
>JBIJCA010000263.1:0-6452 GCA_044344935.1 Aquimonas sp.
CCAGGGGCTGCTGCAGATCTGCAGCCCAGCGGGCAGTTCGACGCTGCCGAACAGACCGCTGAGGCCTACTGCAAGCACGGTCAGATGTACTCGCACGCCAGCCAGCCAGCCGAGCGCCAGCGCCAGGGCGAACAAATGGCTCGAGTCCATCAGAGGCTCCTCGGTGGGTGGATCGGCGGCAGCCGTGGCCGGCGAGTGTGCCCCATTCCGCAGGGTCGGCTTCGAAGGGGGTGCATCCGCCAGCGCCAGCGTCAATAATCGTCCGCTTTCGCCTGGGCCGTACACATGAACTCGAACAGCCCGTTTGTGATCGTCCCGCGCGCAGGCTCCACGCGGCGTGGGCGAGGACCTTTGATCGCCGTGCTTTGGCTGCTCTCGCTGGTGCTGGCTGCCTGGGTGGCAGCTCGCTGGCAGTCGCCCCTCCAGGCCAGCGAAGGAGAGTCGGCGCAGGAACTGCGCCAGAACGTCAGCGACCTGCAGGCGCGACTGGACAGCCTGCGCCAGCGCAATGTGATCCTGAAGCGCTCGGATGACATCAGTCGCGAAGCCAACCAGCAGCTGCAGCGCGACATTGCCGACCGCGACGAGCGGATCGCCTCACTCGAAGCGGACGTGGCCTTCTACGAACGCCTCGTCGGCGGCAGCGCGCAGCGCCAGGGCCTGTCCATCCACAGTCTCGCCCTGCGCTCGGAACCCAGTGGCGCCTGGCTGTTCCGCCTCACCCTCACGCAGAACGTCAAGAAGACCCAGCTCTCGCGGGGCCGCATTCAACTCAGCGTCGAGGGTGTGCAAGACGGACAGATGCGCGAACTGGATTGGGCGGCACTCACCGAGTCGGAGGCCCCAGTCCCGGAATTCGCGTTCAAGTATTTCCAGCAGATCGAGGGCAATGTTGTCCTGCCTGGGGATTTCGCTCCGCATCGGGTGCGCGTCAGCCTGGCGGGTGAGGCCGGGTCGGCAGAGCGCAGCTTCAGCTGGAGTGAAGTGACGCTGGAGACGCCCGCCGCTGCCGCCGGTGCCCCCTGAGACAACGGCATCGATCTTCCCCCCTTCATTCCACATCGAGGAGTCACCCGCAATGTTCGGCAGCGACAAGAACAAGCAAGCACGTGCCAGCAGCTCCGGCGTTGAAACCCTGATCGGCCCCCGCGTGGTCATCCGGGGTGATGTCCACTTCAGTGGTGGGCTCTACATTGAAGGTCGGGTGGAAGGCGCAGTGATTGCGGACGAGTCTGATCCCAACGCCTTGGTGACTCTGTCCGAGCGCGGCAGCATCGAGGGCGAGGTGCGGGCCCCCCATGTCGTCGTCAACGGCCAGCTGCATGGCGACATCCACTCCAGCCAGCGCATCGAGCTGGCGGCTGCCGCCCGCGTCGAGGGCAACGTGCACTACCACACGGTCGAGATGCAGGCGGGGTCGATGCTGACCGGGCGACTGATCCACCAGACCAGTGAACCAAAGCGACTGGTCGGCCCCGAGACGGCCGACTGAACGGCTGGTGGCGAGGCCGGACCCCGTGCGCCGTCCGCAGGTTCGCGCCGAGCGCATGAAGAACCGGGCGCGC
This sequence comes from Aquimonas sp., assembly GCA_044344935.1. Taxonomy (GTDB): domain Bacteria; phylum Pseudomonadota; class Gammaproteobacteria; order Xanthomonadales; family Xanthomonadaceae; genus Aquimonas. Next base: position 1,566 of record JBIJCA010000263.1, read on the forward strand.
AGGGCCACCGCAAGCGTGCCGGGACGGCGCCTTGGCCCTGCGGCGACCCGCGGCCCCGCCGGCCCCGCTGGCGTTCAGCGGGTGACGACATCTGCGGCACGCACCTGGGTTAGCCTTGCGAGCGCGAGGCCGCGCCACCATTGTCTTCAAAGCCCCACCTTCTGCAGGCCGCCATGTCCAGCGCCCCCAGCTACCAGTCCATCGATGCCCCGCTCGTCTTCACGGAATCTGCCGCCACCAAAGTGCGCACGTTGATCGAGGACGAGGGCAATCCCAGCCTGAAGCTGCGTGTCTACATCAGCGGTGGCGGCTGCTCGGGGTTCCAGTATGGCTTCGAGTTCGATGAGAACCAGGCAGACGATGATCTGGCAGTGCAGCGCTCAGGGGTCACCCTGCTGGTCGACCCGCTCAGTCTGCAGTATCTGATGGGCGCAGAGGTCGACTATACCGAGAGCCTCTCGGGAGCCCAATTCGTGATTCGCAATCCGAACGCCAAGACCACCTGCGGCTGCGGATCGTCGTTCTCTGCGTGAATCCGGACGTGATCCTGTCAACCCGGGCCACCGCGCGCTGCAAGCCATGAACCCGCCGCTCGAGCGCAGCCAGCGGAATCTCTTCACCGCCCTGGCCCTGGACCGACTTGGCGAGCGGCGCGAAGACGGCGACTGGCTGAGCGCTGCATGGCCGCGCTCGCGTGTTCTGTGCATCGACTTCGAGGGCCGGGCACTGGTGGAAGAGGGTCGGTTGCTGCATTGGCCGGCACAGCGCTACGGCGCCGAGCTTCCCGCCGATGCCGCCTTCCTCGGTGTCGAAGCCCAGACCCCGTGGTTCGCGGTGCCGGCTCAGGTGGGCGCCAGCATCGAGGTGCCGGCGCGTGCCCAATGGCTTGACCTGCGCAGGGCGGCCGCGGGGTTGTCCGCGTTCGAGAGCGGTCTGTTCGCCTACGCCAAGGCCCTGTTGCTCTGGCACACCCGCGCTCGCTACTGCGGCGCCTGCGGGCATCCCACCGCGCTGCGTCGCGGCGGCCACAGCGCCCGCTGCCTCAATGATGACTGTAGGCTGGAGGTGTTCCCGCGACTGGATGCCGCCATCATCGTGCTGGTCGAGCACGACGGTCGTTGCCTGCTGGGGCGCCAGGCCGGATGGCCGGCAGGGCGCTACTCCACGCTTGCCGGCTTCATCGAGCCGGGAGAGTCGTTGGAGGATGCCGTGCGCCGCGAGGTGCTCGAAGAGGCCGGGGTAGTGGTTGCGCACTGCCAGTACCACAGCTCGCAGCCGTGGCCGTTTCCTGCGTCCCTGATGCTGGGCTACATGGCCCAGGCCGCGAGTGAGCACATCGCGATCGGCGACGAGTTGGAGGACGCCCGCTGGTTCGAGCCGCAGGCGCTGCTCGAAGCCATCGAGGCGGGGCGCCTGCGCCTGCCGCCGCCGATCTCGATCTCGCGGCGATTAATCGAGGATTGGCTGGAAGTGAGCGGCTGGGCGTTGCCGGCGCATCTTGCAAACCGTTGAACTGCCGTCGCCCCGGACGCCAGAACCTCAGCGCCGGATTTTGTCGAGAATGCCCTCGAGCTCGTCGAGGCTGAAGTACTGAACCACCAGCTTGCCGCGGCCGCCGCGGCCGTGCTGTACGGCGACTTTGGCAGAGAGCAGCTCCCCGAGCTCGCGTTCAAGATTCTGGATGTCGGGGTCGGCCTTTCGTGGCGCCTGCGCGGGCGCTGCTTCACCCCGCTGGATCGCCTGCACGCGGCGTTCGATCTCGCGCACCGACCACTGTTCATCGGCGGCCTGACGCGCCAGCGCCTCTGCCTGCACCGACGCCAGCGTCAGCAGCGCGCGCGCATGCCCCATTTCGATCCGGCGCGCCTCCACCAGTTTGCGAATGGCGTCGGGCAGCTCCAGCAGGCGCAGCAGGTTGCTGACCGCGGCGCGCGAGCGGCCAACGGCCTCGGCGGTCTGCTGATGGGTCAGCTGGAACTCGTCGATCAGGCGCTGCAGGGCAAGTGCTTCTTCCAGGGGATTGAGGTCTTCGCGCTGGATGTTCTCGATCAGCGCCATCGCCAGCGCCGCATGGTCATCGCTTTCGCGCACCACGCACGGTACCTCGCGCAGCGAGGCCAGCTGGGCGGCGCGCCAGCGGCGCTCACCCGCGATGATCTCGTAGCGGTCGCGCGCGACTGGCCGCACGATGATCGGCTGGATCAAGCCCTGGGCACGGATCGAGTCGGCCAGTTCCTGCAGGCGCTCGGCGTCCATGTGGCTGCGCGGCTGGTACTTGCCCGGTTGCAGGCATTCGATGGGCAGTTCCCGCAGCCGCTCGGGCTCACCCGTGGAGCGTTCGTTGCCGCCGCCCAGCAGGGCGTCCAGGCCTCGGCCAAGGCCGCGTTTCTTGGCGCTCATGTCAGGGTGTTCTCAGTGATGTTCGGTGTGAGTCGCAGGATGTTTCTCGCGACGAATCATCTCGCCCGCAAGGCCGAGGTAGGCGATGCTGCCGCGCGAGCTGCGGTCGTAGGCAATGATGCTCTGGCCATGGCTGGGCGCTTCAGCCACCCTCACATTGCGCGGGATCATGGTGCGGAAGACCTTGTCGCCGAAATGCTGTGTGAGTTGGGCGGAGACGTCGTTGGCGAGGTTGTTGCGGACGTCGTACATCGTGCGCAGGATGCCCTCGACCTCCAGCTGCGGGTTCAGGCGCGTCTTGACGGCGCGAATGGTGTCCATCAGTGCTGATAGCCCTTCCAGGGCGAAGTACTCGCACTGCATGGGCACCAGCACGCCGTGGGCCGCGGTCAGCGCGTTCAGGGTCAGCAGATTCAGCGAGGGCGGGCAGTCGATCAGGATGTACTGGTAGCGATCGGCGATCTGCGCCAGGCATTCCTTGAGCCGCTGTTCGCGGGCCAGGGCATCCATCAGCTTCACTTCCGCCGCGGTGAGGTCGGCATTCCCGGGGAGAACGTCGAAACCGCCGCTGGAGCCGACGATCGCGCTGGCGATCGGGACTTCCTCAAGCAAGACATTGCAGCCGGTATGCGCAACCTCGTTCTTCTCGACGCCGCTGGCCATGGTCGCATTGCCCTGCGGGTCCATGTCGACGAGCAGCACGCGCTTGCGAGCCTCAGCCAGGGCTGCCGCGAGATTGACCGCCGTGGTGGTCTTGCCGACGCCGCCCTTCTGGTTGGCGATTGCGATGATCCGGGCCATCTCGACTCCGTGCTGTGCGGCGGATTGATCCGCCTGCCGCGCATCCGCCGTTGCGGAATGCGTTCCGTCATCGCTCATGCGGTCACCCGCTTCAACACCAGAAGATGGCGCGTGCCCTCGACCTCGGGCACCTGCAGCCGCCGTGAACTTTCCAACATCCAGCCGCTCGGGAGCGCGGCGAGTTCTTCTTCCGGCCACTGACCCTTCATGGCCAGCAGCCGACCCTCAGGGCTCAGCAGGTGCCCACCGAACGCGATAAGCTGGGCAAGACTACCCAAGGCGCGGGCCGAGAGACAGTCATGGCGACCGGGCTCATCGAGCTGTTCGGCGCGGCAGTCGAACACGCGGACATTGGCCAGCCTCAGCTGGCGCACCACCTCGCGAAGGAAACGTGCTTTCTTCCCGACCGGTTCGACCAGGCTGACCGCCAGATCAGGGCGGGCGATCGCGACCGGGATGCCGGGCAGGCCGGCGCCGCTGCCGATGTCCACCAGCGAGCCGCCGCTGAGCTGCGGGATGATGCTCAGAGAGTCCAGCAGGTGCAGTCCCAGCATCTGCTGGGGATCGCGAATCGCGGTCAGGTTGTAGGCACCATTCCACTTCTGGAGCAGTGCGAGATAGGCGAGCAGCGGAGCCTCCAACGCACTGTCGAGGTCCATCCGCAGCAGGCCCTCACGCAGTCTCGGCGCAAGCGCGGCGATCGGGCCGGGCAGGTCGGGCAGGGAGATCAAGGGGATTCGGGGCGCCGGCGAAGGGGGCGCAAGTATCGGTAGGGTGCTGCGGCGAAGCAAATCCGGCGCCTCGAGTGCCGCCGCCGAGCGGTCGTCAGCTTGCTGCCGGCATGACGCAGCGCACGACGCGAAGTCCGCGCCCCGCCAGGGCCTGATTGAGGTGCAGCCGCACCCGCTGGTCGAGGCCGGGCTCACCCGCTTCCGGCGCCGGCATCTCGCGCAGAGCCTCCCGGGCGGTGCGCTCCACCAGCTGGTCGATGGCCTCCAGCGCTTCGCCGGCCTGGCGTGGATCGATGATCTGGTAGTACACGGCACCGTTCAGCGAGGCCTCGCGAACCGACACCGCGTGTCCGATCAGACTGACGCGCTGTCCGACCCGTTCGACGAGGGGCAAGACGAAACCCAGACCCGGCGGCAGGGTCCGCGCGTAACGGCCGAACCGCCGCACCGTGTAGGCGCAGCCTTCGGGCACCCGGCGAAGTCCCGCCAGCGCGAACGCCAGAAGGCCGAGTGTCACGAGGATCAGTAGAGCAGGAAAGCCCATTGCATCAGCGCCTTGCGCGAGATTTCCAGAAACTGGATGAGGAAAACCGTCCAACAGCTTACCCCGCAGTTGATTAACGACAAATTTACTCACGAAGATTGCAACAAACAGTGAACTCGCCCGCAGGGCGGCGTTTTCCCACCGCAGTCGTTGTGGTCCCCAGGCTCACTGAGGGGAGTGATCTGCCGGGCTGGATCTGCGTACAACCGCAGGTCGCCATGCCGGCGCCTTCGCTTCTTGGGACCGCGTCCGTGTCGTCGTGTCCCCACTGCGTGGCCGTGCGCCATCTGGCGCTCAGGCGCGCGGGCCGTACGCCCGCAGGAACAGATCGAGAACGCTCTCGATGTGCTCGACGCCCTCACAGTCGTTGCCGCACAGCGAGCAACCGATGAGTTGGCGCATGTGAGCCTC
>JBIJCA010000264.1:0-6441 GCA_044344935.1 Aquimonas sp.
CTGCGCCTTTCATCGGCAGGCCGTGCTGAGGGACGATCATCGCGGGATTGAGCTTGCGCACCATGCCTGCCCAGAGCCGGCACACGCGATTGCCCGCCATGTAGCGCCGGTGGAACCCCTCCATGCGGCCGACCATCGAGCTGAAGTCCTCGTAGGGCGCGTACGGCGTTCCCGAGGCGACCAGCGAGGAGCCGACATCACCCGGGAACAGGATGCGGCTGATCGGGTCCCAGAAGCTGAGGTTGCCCACTGAGTGCAGAAAATGCGCCGGCAGCGCGCGCAGATGGGTGGAGCCCATCGGGATATCGGCGCCTTCGTCCGGCACGAGCATGTAGCGGTCGCCACCTGCGCCCTTCTGGTAGTGCGGAACGCTGTGGGGAATGAAGCGCCCCCAGAGCTTGGAGCACACGATGGTGCAGTCGCTGTACATCAGCCAGCGATCCACCGAGCCGATGATGTCGGGGTCCTGGTGGCTGGCGAGGATGTAGGTGAGGTCGCGGGTCTGCACGTAGCGCGACATGGCGAGATTGAGCGGCGTGTACAGCAGTGCGCCGCCCGGATCGATCAGGGCCGAATGGCTGCCGTGCACGACCAGGAACTGGTTGGCCTGCACGCCATCGTCTCCGCGCACGAGGTCGGGAAACACGATGCACTTGTGCTCAGGCGTGCTGAACAACTCGATTGCCATGGTGGGCGCTCCGGGCTCGAATGACGCGGAAGTCTAGGACGATCCGCTCTGACGGATTTGATCGAGCGCAAGCGCGCTGCTGCGGCACGCAGGATGACGCGTGACTGCCTCTACTCCGGTGGGCTGGACTACGCCTTCGCCTCCGGAACACCCGCCAAGCCCATCGCTGTCGAGGCGCATTCACTCCTCGATGAAGCGCACCCGGCGAGTGATCCCGCAGGCGAGCTCGTAGCCGAGAGTGCCTGCGGTGGCGGCCACGGTTTCAACCGGCAGGCCCCGGCCCCATGCGACGACCGGCGTGCCGACCGTGGCGTCCGGGTGGGTGCTCAGATCCACGGCCATCAGGTCCATCGAGACCCGCCCCACCGTGCGGGCGATTGCGTTGCCCACAAGGATCGGGCTGCCGCTGCCGGCATGTCGCGGATAGCCATCGCCGTAGCCGATCGCGGCGATGCCGATGCGCATGGCGGTGGGTGCGACGAAGGCTCCGCCGTAGCCGATCGAAGCGCCGGCTTCGACGTCCTTCACCGAGATCAGGCGCGTCGACAGCGTCATCGCCGGTTCAAGGCCAAGGTCGAGTCCGCTTTGCCCTTCCACCGCAGAGAGCCCGTACAGCGCACCGCCGGGTCGCACCCACTGCCGATGCGCTAGCGGCCACCCGAGGACGCCAGCGGAGTTCGAGAGCGAATGCTCACCGGGCAGCCCCTGGACGGCGTCGTCAAAGCAGCGCATCTGTTCACGCGTGGCGGCGGCGCCGAACTCGTCCGAGCGCGCGAAGTGGGTCATCAGTACGATGTCATCGGCGACCCCGGGCAAGGCGCGCAGGCGGGCGTGCACCTGGGCAGCGTCGGCCGCCGGAAAGCCGAGCCGGTGCATGCCGGTATCCAGCTTTAGCCACACCCGAATCGGAGGGCCTCCCATGTCGGCTTCGAGCAGCTGAAGCTGACTGCCGTGGTGGATCACCGCATCGACCTGCAGGCGTCGAAGCAGGCCGAGATCTTCCGGCTCATCCGGGCCCGACAGCAGCACGATGCGCTGCGAGAGCCCGGCCGCGCGCAGGCGCTCGGCATCCGAAAGCGCCGCCACGCCGAATGCATCCGCGCCCTGCAGTGCGCGGGCGACGCGCTCCAGTCCGTGGCCGTAGCCGTCTGCCTTGACCACCGCCATCACCCGACTGGCCGGGGCCCGCCGGCGGATCAACTGCAGATTGTGCCGAAGCGCATCAATGTGGATGGTTGCCGAGGTCGCACGGCTCACTCGAAGCTCCCCGCATAGCCTCCGGAGGCCAGGTTGTCGAAGCGCGTGTATTTGCCGTGGAAGGCCAGCTTCACCGTGCCGGTGGGGCCGTGGCGGTGCTTGCCGATGATGATCTCGGCGACGCCTTTCTCACCAGATTCGGGGTGGTAATACTCGTCGCGGTAGATGAAGACGATCATGTCGGCGTCCTGCTCGATGGCGCCGGACTCGCGCAGATCGGCCATCACGGGACGCTTGTCGGTGCGGCTTTCCAGCGAGCGGTTCAACTGCGAGAGCGCGATCACGGGCACATTCAGCTCCTTGGCAAGAGCTTTCAGGCTGCGTGAGATTTCTGAAATTTCGGTGGCGCGATTCTCGCGGTTGCCCGGCACCTGCATGAGCTGCAGGTAGTCGATCACGATCAAACCAAGGCCGTGCTCGCGCGCCAATCGGCGGCAGCGAGCGCGCAGCTCGGTCGGTGACAGCGCCGGCGTGTCGTCGATGAAGATCTTGGCTTCGGACAGCATGGTGATCGCGTGCGTCACCCGGCTCCAGTCCTCGTCTTCGAGCTGGCCGGTCCGCAGCGATTGCTGGTTCACCCGGCCCAGCGACGAAATCAGACGGAAGGCCAGCTGCGAGGCCGACATTTCCATCGAGAAAACCGCCGCCGGCTTCTTGGTCTTGAGCGCGGCGTACTCAGCGACGTTGAGTGCGAACGAGGTTTTTCCCATCGCCGGTCTTGCCGCCAGGATGATCAGGTCCGAAGGCTGTAGACCTGCGGTGTGCTCGTCGAAGTCGATGAAGCCACTGGGCAGCCCTGTGACCTTGCCCTGGTTCTGGTAGCGCTCCTGCAGCAGGCGGAAGGCGTCCTTTACCGCGGCGCGCATGCTCTGGAAACCCTGGCGCCCGCGACTGCCGGCCTCAGCGATGCGGAACACCTGCTGCTCGGCAACCTCCAGCAGTTCGCGCGCGGGTCGACCGGCGGGCTGGTAGCCGTCATTGGCGATGTTGGTGCCGATGTCAATCAGCTGCCGCAGCACCGACTTCTCGCGCACGATTTCCGCGTAGGCGGCGATGTTGGCCGCGCTGGGCGTGGTGCTGGCCAGTTCGACGATGTAGGCGCCGCCGCCGACCAGCTCGCTCTCGCCCTGGCTGTCGAACCACTCGCCCAGGGTGACTGCGTCGCAGGGCTGCGCCTTCTCGGCGAGCTGGCCGATCGCGCGGAAGATGAGTTGATGGTCGCGACGGTAGAAGTCTTCTTCGGTCAGCTTGTCGGCGACCTTGTCCCATGCCTCGCCGGACAGCATCAGCCCGCCCAGCACAGCCTGCTCGGCCTCAACCGAATGCGGCGGCACACGGAGGCCGTCCGTACGTTCGTCGTGCGAGGAGAAACTGCGCTCGGATTTGCGACCTGGAAAAACTGCGGCCATTGGCTTTGGTTGCTCTTCAGCGGCTGCACGAGGCTGCGCGGCGCGCGGACCACCGATCATACGGAAGCCGGCTGCGCTGCCGTTGCGCACAAACCTGTGGATAAGCTGGGCACATCTCAGAGGCTGAGACTGGGTGGGGTTTCGTGTCTGACGGGTCGCCACGGGCTAGACGGCTGCGCGCTCGCTTCGGGTGGCGAACCGGCAACGAAAACGGGCGCCTTGCGGCGCCCGTTCGACTCAACCTGTTGCAGAAGCCGATCAGGCTTCGGGGACCACGATCACCTTGACGGTGGCTTCGATGTCGGCGTGCAGGTGCACGACCAAATCGAATTCGCCCAGACGGCGGATCGGGCCTTCGCCCATCACCACTTCACTCTTCTCCAGCGGCAGGCCGGCGGCGGTGAAGGCTTCGGCGATGTCGCGCGGACCCACCGAGCCATACAGCTTGCCTTCGGTGGACGCGTTGGCGGCGATGGTGACGCTGGCGCCTTCCAGACGTTCGCGGCGCGCATCGGCACCGGCAGCGATCTCGCGCGCACGCGCTTCGTACTCGGCGCGACGCGCTTCGAACTCGGCGACGTTGGCGGCGGTAGCCGGCACGGCCTTGCCCTGCGGCACGAGGAAGTTGCGACCGTAGCCGGGCTTCACGTTGACCTGGTCGCCCAGGTTGCCGAGGTTGGTGACTTTCTGCAGCAGTACAAGCTTCATGAGGTGCTCCTGATCGTTAGCGCAGGCCCAAGGCCCACGCAGCCCAGAGGGCTGTCCGACGGTGGGGTGCGGCGCGCACGGCCTCGCAGCAGCGCGCGCGGCACAATCAGTGGTTGTCGCAGTAGGGAATCAGAGCCAGGAAGCGCGCGCGCTTGATCGCGGCGGCCAGCTGACGCTGGTACTTGGCCTTGGTGCCGGTGATGCGCGAAGGCACGATCTTGCCGGTCTCGGTGACGTACTGGCGAAGGGTGTTGAGATCCATGTAATCGATCTCGGTGATGCCCTCGGCGGTGAACTTGCAGAACTTGCGGCGACGGAAGAACTTGGACATTGGAATGGGCTCCGGACTTAAAGGGCTTCTTCGCTGGCGCGCTCGGCGCCGACGGACTCACCTTCGGAATCGTCGTCACGGCGACGACGCTCGGGCTTCTCGTCCTTGCTCTTCAGGATCAGCGACGCTTCCGTGACCGCGCCTTCGCGGCTGATCACCAGATGGCGCAGCACGGCATCGTTGAAACGGAAGCCCGCCACCAGCTCGTCGAGCACGGCCTGCGAAACTTCGATGTTCATCAGCACGTAGTGGGCCTTGACCAGATTCTCGATCGGGTACGCCAGCTGGCGGCGGCCCCAGTCTTCAAGGCGATGGATGGTGCCGCCGTCGTTCTCGATGAGCGACTTGTAGCGCTCGATCATGGCTGGCACCTGTTCGCTCTGGTCCGGATGGACCATGAACACGACTTCGTAATGACGCATGGATGACTCCTTGTGGATGACGCTCCGGCGAGTGCCGGCGCGAAAGCCTCCCGCCGGCGGCGGTGAGGCAAGGTTGCCCGCGCGGGACGCAGGCAAGCCGCGAAGAATAGCGGAGCGGGTTCAGGACCGCAAGAAAGATCAAGGCGGCAGACGTTGTGAGCGGAGCGCGACGGCTCAGGCGGTAGTAAAGCTTTCCCCGCAGCCGCAGGCGGCCGCGGCCTGCGGGTTGCGGAATGAGAACTGCTGATTGAGACCCTGACGGACGAAATCGATCTCGGTTCCCTGAACCAGCGGAAGACTCTGCGCGTCGACGATCACGCGCACGCCGTCCTGCTCCACGACGGTGTCGTCCGCGTGGATTTCACGCGCCACGTCCACGGTGTAGCCCCAGCCCGAGCAGCCGGTGCGCTTGACCCCGAACCTGAGGCCGATGCTGCCCGGCTCGCGGTCGGTGAACTGGCGGACGCGCTCTACGGCGGCGGCGGTGAGCTGGATTCCCATGACGACATTCCTTTCGGTTGAAGCAGGCGGCTCGATCGTTCAACGACCGCGAAACGTTCCGCTATGATTGCGGGCTATTTGCAAGGTTGCAAATCCTGTCCCGGCAGCATTCAAGAGGAAATCATGACGGTGCTCAGCGTAGTGGACGCCTTGCGGGGCGATGAATACGTCGGCCAAGTGGTCAGCGTGCGGGGCTGGGTACGTACCCGCCGGGACTCCAAGGCCGGGCTGAGCTTCGTCAACGTATCCGACGGCAGCTGCTTCGACCCGATACAGGTGGTGGCGCCCGCCGAGCTTTCCAACTACGAGAGTGCCGTCAAGCACCTGACCGCGGGCTGCGCGCTGGTCGCCACGGGCGAGCTGGTGCCATCGACGGGTCAAGGGCAACGCTTCGAGCTGAAGGCCAGCTCGATCGAGGTGGTCGGCTGGGTTGACGATCCCGAGACCTACCCCATCCAGCCCAAACCGCACTCGCTGGAGTTCCTGCGCGAAGTTGCGCACCTGCGTCCGCGCACCAATCTGTTCGGCGCGGTCACCCGCATCCGTCATTGTCTGGCGCAGGCGGTACACCGCTTCTTTCACGAGAACGGCTTCTACTGGATCAACACGCCAATCATCACCACGTCGGACGCCGAAGGCGCCGGGCAGATGTTTCGCGTGTCCACGCTCGATCTCGCCAACCTGCCCCGCACGGACAAGGGTGCGGTCGACTTTACGCGTGACTTCTTCGGCAAGGAGGCCTTCCTCACCGTATCGGGCCAGCTCAACGTCGAGGCCTACTGCCTCGCGCTCAGCAAGGTGTACACCTTCGGTCCGACCTTCCGCGCCGAGAACTCGAACACCACCCGGCACCTGGCGGAGTTCTGGATGATCGAACCCGAGATCGCGTTCGCCGATCTGAACGATGACGCCAACCTGGCCGAGGCTTTCCTCAAGTATCTGTTCCAGGCCGTGCTGAACGAGCGTGGCGACGACATGGCCTTCATCGCAGATCGCGTCGAGAAGTCCGCCATCAGCCGCCTGCAGACCTTCATCGACGCTCCCTTCGAACGTATCGACTACAGCGAAGCCATCGGGCTGCTGCAGAAGTCCGGTCGTCGTTTCGACTTCCCGGTCGAATGGGGC
>JBIJCA010000042.1:0-21738 GCA_044344935.1 Aquimonas sp.
CATCCTCTCGACCCTGCGGCTCAACCGGCTCGATCTGCGTCCGAACCCAGCCCCGGCACCCGGCGCGATCAGCACCGGCCTCGTGCTGTCCGGCTCGGACCGGATCGTGCTCAGAGATTCCGCCATCGTCGGATTCGATGCCCGGAGCCTTCCCGGCGGCGGCATCTTCAGCTTCCAGGGGCGAATCGCGCTGGAGGCTTCGCAGGTCCGCGACAACACCGCAGCCAGCGGCGCTGGCATCTACTGTCGAGCCGGCAGCCTGTCGGTCGATTCGCGCTCCGCCGTCTACGGCAATCGTGCGCAGTCTGGCGGCGAGCTGCCTGTGGGGGCCGACGGCGTCGGCGGTGGCATCGCGTTGGACGATTGCTTCGCCGAGATCAACGCGCGCATCAGCGCGCCCACCCGACCGCCGCTGCGCGGTGGTGGAGAGGCCGAATCGGGCGTGATCGCCAACGAAGCCAGCCACGCCGGTGGCGGCATCCACGCCCATGATTCGACTCTCATCGTCGCCGGCGGCCCGGGGTGCAGCCCCGCGGGTCCGCTGTGTCCCAACGGTCCAGCTTTCATCGCCAGCAACGTCACCGACGGCCACGGCGGCGGCATCGCCATGGTCGACTCGATCGGCGAGTTCGACTACTTCTGGATCGCCGGCAACCAGGCCAGCACGGGTGGCGGCGGTCTGCACCTCAGCGGTGAGAACTCGCTGCTGAGGCTTGGCGTGGTGCTGTCGGGCACGGCGCCCGCGGGCAGCCGCGGCCTCTGCATCGACGCTGCCCGCTGCAACGCGATCGCAGACAACCGGCTGGATTCGGGCAGCGCGTCCGGCGGCGGTATCGCGGCCACAGGCGGCAGCCTGTTCGCCGACAACCTGTTTCTCGGCGGCAACGCAGGCGGCATCGGCAGCCAGCTTCAAGTGACAGGCGCCGCGACGGCGCAGTTCCGGCAGCTGCTGGTGGAGGGCGCAGGCGGCATTGCCGGTGTGCTTGCCAGCGAAGGCGCCGTGCTCTCGATCGAGCACGGACTGCTGTGGGACAACAGCCCCGGTCTGGTGCTGGCCGCCACCGGCAGCGCGCAACTGCAGTTCAACAATTCGGTCGTCGCGCAGCTCGGTGGCGGCCAGGCCATCGCGGTGGCCACTACGGCCAGCGGTCAGGGCAGTTGCAACGCCGTGCTGGGCGCGCGTTCGGCAGGGGCCATCGACTTGGATGAGGTCGATCTGCCGTCACTGCCGCTCGCGCGTATCGCGGTTGCCGGGGCCCTGGTGGACCGCTGCCCGGGCAGCCTCAATCCCCTGCCCTACGACCTGCTGGGCAATCCGCGCAGGCTCGGCGCCGCGCTCGACATCGGCCCGTTCGAGCTCGGCGAAGCGGTGTTTTCCGATGGCTTCGAGCCTGCGGGGCCGCGCTGAGACCGCGCCTGTAACGCGATAGACAGCGGCGCCTGTTCGCGATCGAAGACAGGCATCGCGCAGGAGCATGCGAGGCATCACTGCAAGCGAAGCGCCTACCGCGGATGCCGGGAGCAGCTGCCGCTCTCAGCGAGGACGAAAGCACCCCCTCGCAGCAGCAGCGGCGTCGCTGGACGTTCGTGGCAGGGCAGGCTTCGCGAGCGGAAGGGGCCGGCGAGCGCACGACCACTGGGTTTGCGCAGCGCGCCGCAATCATTGAAGGCGAGCGCAGGCCGCAGCAGGCGGGCGGCGCTTCACACCCTCTCAGCCGGAGTCACCCGCGCCAGCGCGGCGCGGCCAGGCCCGCCCGATCAGCACGCCCAGTGGCAGCAGGAGCCAGGGCAGCAGATCCCCAACTCCTCCGGCCATCGAATCGCTTGGCCTGTCGGTCTGCGCGGTCCCTGCCTGCACCTGAACTGCCTCGGCGTGCGGGCTCGACGTGGTGGCGGACGACAAAGCGGCATCGGCGCCACCGAGTGACCGCAGCAGCGCCGCATAGCCCTGATCGAAACGCCCGCGCAGAAGCTGCGAGATGGCCTCGACCTGATCCGCGCTGGCACGTCCGTCGCGGTCGCCGCGCTGCTCCGCGAGCTCACGGAGCTGGCGCAGGCGACTGTCCGCCTCCAGCGGGCGCTCGCTCGCAACCAGCGCCAGCGCCGCGAGGTGCAGCACGTTGCGGCGCAGGGTCCAGTCCGCCCCCTCGCTGAGCAGGGCTTCGGCCTCCTGCGCGGCCGCGAGTGCCGCCACCGCACTGCCCTCGGTCGCAAGCTCAAGAAAGCCACGATTGACCAGCACCGAAGCCAGCCCCGCCGAATGCCCTGCGATGCGCGCCTCGCTGTCAGCGCGCTGCAGCCCCTGGCGACTGGCATCGAAGTCGCCCTGCAAGCGATCCAGTCGGGCGATGTTCACGAGAAGATCAATGCGCAGGGGCGCAGGCGGCTCCGCCGGCGTTGCCTGCAGCGCGCGCAGATAGGCCTCGCGCGCCTCGACTCGCAGGCCCTCGCGCTCGAAGCTGGCGCCGAGCCCGTAGTCGATCACGGGCAGCTGCCCGATGGCACCCGCCGCCTGCAGATGACGCCGCGCCAACTGCAGCCACTCGCGCTGACGCGCATGCGCTCCCGCCAACTCGTCGATCCGGCCCAGACGCTGCGCCGCGATGGCCGCAACCAGGGACAGCCCTTCGCTGCTGGCGCGATCGTAGGCGCGCTGGTAGTCGAGTTCGGCGCCGGACTCGCCGAGGCGTCCGCGCAGATCGCCACGCAGCAGATCCGCGCGCGCCTGCAGCTCGGGCTCGGCACCGCGCTCCGCCTCGGCACGCATCTGCTCGATGTCTGACTCGGCCTCGGCGAAGCGACCGTGGCGGATCATCAGGCCCGCCCGGTTGTTGTGCAGACGCGCCAGGCTGGCGGAGTCATCGAGCGCGCGCCAAAGCTCTCCGGCACGCGCATACAGCGCAAGAACATCCACAAGTTCGCCGCCCGACTCGTCCAGCACCGCGCCCAGATTCAGCAGCACGCCTGCCTGCTCGGCGCGCTCACCACCGCGCTCGAACAGCGGCAGCGCCGCCGCGAAATGGCCGCCGGCCGCAGTCAGATCACCGCGCTGTCGCAAGATGCGCCCGAGCTGCCGATGGGCCCGCGCCAGCGCCGCGGGCTGCCCCTGCACACTGGCGCGCCCGCGCGCGGCCTCGGCCGCTGCGAAGGCCAGGTCCGGGTTGCCGGGATACGCCGATTCCACCAAGGTCAGCAGGGCCGCATCGTCGAGCGCGTCAAGCGCTGGAGCCTTCGCCGCCGCGCCCGCGGCAGGCGGCTCGATGTGGGCAAGGACCTCAGCCACGCGCGGATCCACCGACGGCCGCAGGGCCATGGCGGCAACCACCAGCAACACCAGGGCAGCCAAACCGGCGGCAGCGAACGGCACGCGCGTCGGCGCAATCGATCCTGCGGGCGACCGCGACGGCCGCGCGTCGGTTGCCGCGTCGACCACCAGTGTTGCAGCCGCATCAGGCTGCCGCGAGCGCGGTGCCTGCGCCAACTGATAGCCCAAGCGATGCCGGGTCAGGATCAGATCACGGCCCTCGACCTCGCGCAGCTGCCGACGCAGCAGGCTGATCGTCTTGTGCACGGCAGCGTCGCTGACAAATCGCCCCGCCCAGACGCGTTCGATCAGCTGATCCTTGCTGACCAGGCCCGGCCAGGCCTCGGCGAGGCAGATCAGGGTGCGCACCTGCAGTGCCTCGACGCCGCTGTCGACGCCATCGACCCGCAGGCGCAGGCCGGCCACATCGACCTCGACGCGGTCGAACCGGAACCCATCCGGGAAAGTGGGCGCGGCGCCCGGGGTGAGGTGATCCATGAAGCCCTTGGTTCGCGATGCCCAGGGGCGAGGCTGCGTGAAGCGCGATGGTCATGCAAGGACGGCGGCCACGGAACGCGGCACTCCCTGGCGGCCCGGCAGCACGATCCACGAGGCCGAGCCGAGAACCCGACAACCCTGCGCCGGGCAGGCTCACGCAACGCCGCCCCGGGCTGTGTTCCAGCCAGCTCCTTGACTCTCACTGCACGGTGGACGCCCTGCGCCCGCGGGCAGGATCGTCAGAGGCGAAGCGGGAGCGATGCGACAACGGCCTCAGGCAGGCTCCTCACCCGCAGTCGCAAGGCCCGAACTCACCCGTCGGGCGGGAAAGGCCAGCAGATACAGCAGCACCAGGATGCCCGCCACCGGCACCAGGCTGATCAACTGCCACCACGGGCTGAAACCCGCGTCACGCAGGCGCCGCGTGCAGGCCGCGATCCACGGCAGCAGCACGACCAGCGAGGCGATCTGCAGCGGCAGGGCGCCGAAGGCCTCGGCGAGCAGTCGAGCGAGCGCCAGCACCATCACCACGGCCAGGGCGAACCACCAGAACTCGGCGCGCGCCGTGACGCCACTGAACTCCAAGCCACGCAGCACACCCTCGCGGATCGCGTGCAAGGCCGGCTGGCTGGGCGCAGGCTCGCCGGCCAGCAGACTTTCGGCCGGCACCTCGAACACGGCGGCCAAGGCCCGCAGCGACTCCGTCGAAATCTTCGCGCCGGACTCAAGCCGCTGGATGGTGCGCAGGTTCAGGCCACTGAGCTGGGCCAGCTGCTCCTGCGACCACTGGCGGGCGGCACGCAGCTCACGAAGTCGATTGCTGTTGATGCGCATGGATGCTCCTCGGCATCGGTTGTCGGGGTGGCGACCATCATCCCGCCAGAGTGCGGCGATGGGTGACGACAGCGGGCCGACAGGGCTGCGACAAAGATGCGACTTCGCTGTCCAACAGGCGAGTGGCAAGCCAGCGCGCGCGCGGGCGAAACATCGGATGCCCCCTGTGCGAGTCGAACACTGCGCCCGCAGACAGGACGTCGGCCACCACTCCCGTCGACACGTAGTGGCACCCGCCCGTCGACGCGCTGCCTCCCTGCGGTCAGGTCATGCAGCACACCTCGACGTCTCGGCCTTCCAGGCAATCGAATGCCCCCACAATCGGCGAGAATCTCGCCCAACACTCACGAGGCAAAGCGGATGTTGGGACGACTCGCCGGCGTGCTGTCGGCAAACACGATCGAGCGCATCGAGTCCAGCGTGCTGGCCGAACTTGAAGCGGGGACAGTGGATGCCGCAGAGAAGGGCATCCAGAGACTGCTCCGCGCGCAGCCGCGCAATCGCGACGCCGCGCTTGCGCTGGTGCGTATTGTCGGCGCCAGGTCGCTACCGATTGAACGCGGCCTTGCAGTGTTCGAGGCCGTGTTCGGGGCGCACGCGAGCGATCCGGAGCTGCTGGTCGCAATGGGCAACACGGCATCGAGCGTGCGCGACATCGATGATCTCAACGCTGCACCGCCTGCCTCACCGCTGTTTTCCGAACTGGCGGACGCGCTCTATACGCGAGCGCAGGAAGCAACGGATTCGGAGATGGAGGAAGCGCTGCTGTTCGCGCTCGCCAACACCACGCGCATGATGGCGCGACAGCAGGATGAGGTCTGCGCGCGGGCCTATCGCCGGCTGACCGAGCTTGCGCCAGACACCGGCTACCACCATTACAACCTTGGCCTGTACTGCAAGACGCGTGGCCTGTTCCATGAAGGCCTGCGTGCCAATCAGGCAGCTGCGCGACTTGCAGATGAACCCTCGGACGCCCTCGACTGGAACCTCGGCATCTGCGCCACCGGCGCAGGCGAAGGTGCGGTCGCACTGGCGCTGTGGAAGCGGCGCGGCCAGAAAATGGAACTGGGCCGCTTCGGCCTGCCCGACGGTAGTTACCCCGACTGCAAGGTCAAGCTGGCGCAACGCCCGCTGGCCGAGCGCGACTCCACCCAGGACGACCCCGGCCTTGAGGAAACCATTTGGGTCGAACGCCGGAGCCCCTGCCACGGCATCGTCCGCAGCGCGCTGTACCAGCGGCTGGGCGTCGACTACGGCGACGTGGTGCTGTTCGACGGCGCGCCGATCACGTATCACACCTACGGCGAGAAGAAGATCCCAGTGTTTCCGCACTTGGCAACGCTCGTGCGCCCGGGCTACCACCTGTACGACTTCGCCGGCACCCAGGAATTGCCGCGCCAACTGGCCGACGCCAGCACCGCACTCGCCGACGACGCGGTGATCTACTCGCACACCGAACAGTTCGTGCAGCTGTGCGAGGCCTGCTGGCGCTCGGAAGCCACCGACCACGCCAAGCACACGAAGACCGCCGCCCATGTCGTGGTGGGCAGAATCGCCGCACCCCCGCACATCGAGCCCGCCGAACTGCTGCGCCAGCTCGATGCCGCGATGGCCGAACGCGCGCCCTGTCGGATCTACGTGCCTGAGCTGTGCGTGGCGGCAGGATTGAGCGAACGCGCTGAGGTGGAGCGGCGGCGGTTCGGGATGGTGGCGTCTGCTCAGGGGCGCTGAGGCTCAGCCTGCTGGTAGACAGGCTGTATCAATCGGGTTGATGCGTTCCGCTCGTCCTGACCTGCGGCTCGGCGCGTGAGGCAGATCCTGCTCGGCGCCTTCACTCCGTGCAGCGCGCCCTCACGTCCCCCTCGGCTTCGCCCGATGCGTGGCCTGCGCGGTCCACGGATCGTCCGGCCAGGGGTGTTTGGGGTAGCGGCCTTTCAGCTCTTTCTTGACCTCGGCATAGGTGCGCTCCCAGAAGCCCCGCAGGTCTTGGGTGACCTGGATGGGGCGGCCGCCGGGGCTGAGCAGGTGCAGGGTCAAGCGCGCGCGGCCGTCGGCGATCGTGGGGGTGTCGGCGAGGCCGAACAGCTCCTGCAGCTTCACCGCGAGTACCGGCGGCTGTTCCGGCACGTACTCGATGGCGCGCTCCATGCCCGAGGGCACCTTGATGCGGGCGGGGGCGAGGCGTTCGATGGCCTGGCGCTGGCTGTGGTCGAGGCGTGAGCGCAGGGCGTCGCCGAGCCGTTCTTCGTCGATCTGCGACAGCCGCGTCTTGCCGCCGATGTAGGGGCCGAGCCAGTCTTCCAGCGTGCTCAACAGGGCTGCGTCGCTGACATCGGGCAGGCCGAGTTCGGGGCAGTGGCTGCGCACTAGCGCGACGCGCTGCTGCCACTGGCGCTGGCCTTCGCTGAAATCCAGCACATCGAGCCCGAGCCGGCGGATGCCGGCCAGTAGGCCGCGGACGCAGAGTTCGGCGTCGGGTTTGCCGATCGGTTTGCGGCTGAGCACGATCTGCTCGAAGCGGCGCACGCGCGCCGCGGTGACGGCGCGGGCGGCTTCGTCCCAGCCGGCTTCGTCGGCTTCGATGAAACGTTCCGGGAACTCACGCTCCAGCGCGGCCGCATCAAAGCCGGCGGCGCGCAGGATCAGGCCGTCGCCGCTGTCGGCGCGCAGCTCGGTGATGACCAGCCAGGTTTCGCCCACGAGCGGCGAGTCCGGCATCAGCTTGGCCATGCGGCCGTTGCTCAGCGCGTAGCGCAACCGATCATTCGGCAGCACATGGGCGATGCGGTCGGGGTAGGCGTGCAGCAGCAGTTCGCCCAGCCGATGCGGCGAGGCGCTGGCGACTTCGGCATTGGTATCCATGCGACGACGCCAGCTGCGCGCCGCCTGGTCGATCGCCATCAGCGCGTTGCGGTCCAGGTCGGGGCCGGCGCGGCGTGCGCGAAAATCGAGCAGACCCAGCCAGCGGCTCTGCCAGTCTTCGCGGCGGCGGTCGAGCCCGCGCAGGGGGTCGCGCGCTTCGATCAGGGCGACCAGGTCGCAGGCCAGCGCGCGCGACTGCGCATCGGGCGCGGCGCACAGCATCGCCGCCAGCCGCGGATGGGTGCCGAGCTTCAGCATGCGGCGGCCGAGCGCGCTCAGCGAACCGCGCTCATCGAGCGCGCCGAGGCTCTTCAGCAGATCCTCGGCCTGCGCCAGCGGGCCCGGCGGCGGCGCATCGACGAAGGGCAGATCATCACTGCCCCAGGCGCGCAGTTCGAGAAGTAAGCCCGAGAGTTCGACCTGCATCAGCTCGGGCCGGCGCGCAGGCTCCAGGCGCTGGCTTTCCGGCCACAGGCGATAGCAGACACCGGGCGCGACACGCCCCGCGCGGCCGGCGCGCTGGTCGGCCGAGGCCTGAGAGATGTTCACCGTCATCAGCTTCGAGAAGCCGGAGTTCGGATCGAAGCGCGGCTCGCGCGCCAGCCCGGAGTCGATCACCGCCTTGACGCCCGGCAGGGTCACGCTGCTCTCGGCCACATTGGTCGCCAGCACGATGCGGCGGCGGCCGTCGCTGGAGGGCTTCAGCACCGCGGCCTGCTGCTCCACCGGCAGCTCACCGTACAGCGGCAGAACATCCGCGCTCGCGGCCTGGGCTGCATCGAACAGCAGGCGCTCGCTGCGCTGGATCTCACGCATGCCGGGCAGGAACACCAGCAGGTCGCCGTCGGTTTCGCGCAGGGCGAGTTCGACTGCACGCTTGAGCTGCGCCTCGTCCGTTTCGTTGCCCTGGCGGGGCGGATAGGCGATACGCACGGGAAAGCTGCGGCCAGCGCTGGTCAGGCGCGGCGCGTCGAGCTTCTGCGCCAGACGCTCGCCGTCGAGCGTGGCCGACATCACCAGCAGGCGAAGATCGGGCCGAAGCTGGGCCTGCACTTCCAGCGCCAGCGCCAGGCCGAGGTCGGCGCTCAGGTGACGCTCGTGAAACTCGTCGAAGATCAACGCGCCGATGCTCTCAAGGCCAGGGTCATCCTGGATCAGGCGGGTGAGGATGCCTTCGGTGACGACCTCAATCCGGGTGCGCGGGCCGACCTTGGACTCGAAGCGGATCCGGTAGCCGACGGTGTCGCCGGGCTGCTCGCCACGCTCGCTGGCCATGAAGTTCGCGGCAGCGCGCGCGGCGATGCGGCGTGGTTCCAGCATCAGGATCTTGCGTCCCTGCAGCCATGCGGCCGAAAGCAAGGCCGGCGGCACGCGCGTGGTCTTGCCGGCGCCAGGCGGGGCTTCGAGCACCAGACGCGGATGCTGCGCGAGGCTGGCGAGGATCTCGGGCAGCAGGGGATCGATGGGGAACGCGTCGGACACAGTCAGCACAACCGCCAGAAAGGAAAACGCCGCCGCGGGATAACCCGCGGCGGCGTAGTGTCCACGATTTGGCAGCCGGGGTTCAGCGCTTGCGGTTGACCCGCTGCAGCAGGGCCTGCACTTCGTTCTCGAACGTCGCGCGGCCGGCGTCGGCGAGCTCGCTCTTGCGCAGCTCGATCGGCTTCAGCGGTGCAGCCTCGCGCAGCGCCGGGGTGTGGTCCGGCGTCTCGATGGCAACGCGCTTGCTGGGGCCGCGGCCGGTCTCGACGAAGGTGCGGCTGGCCGAACGGAATCCGCGCAGCGGATAGAGCACGTAGTTCAGCGGGTTGGCGCTGCAGGGGAAGATGGTGAACCCGCCGTCGTTGTCGCCGGTCAGTCCGGCGCTGAAGTACTCCGCCTGCACCGGCGCCTCGTAGTACATGCACAGGCGCTGGCCCGAACCGTTGACGCTGTTGTCGTCGACGATGATCGACTGGCGTCGACGCGTGGTGCTGTAGAAGCCCGCAGCGCCGTTGAAGTCGAGCGCATCGGCGGTGCACTCCGCATCCAGCGAGGTCTCGGTGCGGCAGCCATCGAAGTACCAGACGCCAGCGTCGAGATCGAGCTGGTCGAACACCAGCACGTCGCCGCTGTAGCGGAAAGCGTTGAAATTGGGGAACTCGCTGAAGTCGAGGTTCAGGCTCCACTCGCCGAGCATCTTGCTCGCCTGGATCGGCGCGGAGCCGTCACTGCCACGCTTGTAGTAGAAGTAGTAGCGCTCGATGGGCAGGGTGCGAACCGGCCTCGGGGGCACGTTCCAGGTGAGTTCGCCGCGCGTCGGATCGCTGGCATTGAAGGCCAGGCGGATGCTGCCGACGCGCTGGTTCTGCGGCGTGCCAGGGTAGCTGCAGCCCGCGCACTGCGAGCCGGTGAAGCGCAGGAGATCCCCTTCGTAGAGGGCGTTGCCGTTGAGCAGCCCGGCGGAGGTGTACCAGACCGGCTGGCCGTTGCTTTCGCCGAGATAGCCGGTGAACACCAGCAGGTTGTCCTGGATCTCGATGGTGAAGCCCGAGCCGCTCTCGTTGGGGTTCCACCACAGCCCGGCTTCGGGCTGGTAGGCCTGGGCGCTGCCCGCAGCGGCGGCGAGCAGCAGGGCGAAGGTCTTGCGCATGGTCAACTCCGGGAAAGCAGCGGTAGCGCGAGAGGTGCGCCGTGGGAGGACCCTAGGCCCGCAGTGCTTAATCGCGACTTAGCGCAACTGTCGGACGGTCTGTCGGGAAAGCGCTGTCAGCTGCGCGGCTTGCGCCCCGAGCGGCTCAGCCAGCGCAGCAAGGGCTGCCAGGGCTCGGCCTGCGCCCGCACGGCTTCATTGTCGTAGTCGAACAGGCTCTTGCCGAGTGCGGCCAGCAGCACGTAGCTCTGCGAGTCGCGCAGTTCAGCGCGCAGGGGCCAGGGCCATTCGGCAAGCTGTGCGAGTGCGCGCTGGCTGGCCTGGGTGTTCAGGCGCAGGCGGTTCGCGACCAGGCCTACCTGCAGGCTGCCGTCGGCCATGCGCCGGTGACTCGACAGGGCATCGAGAAAGCCAGCGGTGGCTTCGAGATCGAAGGCCGACGGCAGCACAGGCACCAGCAGGGCGTCGATGCGTTCGATCACGGATTTCAGGGTTGCCGGCTGTGAACCCGCTGGGGCATCGAAGACCAGCCAGTCACTGTCCTCAGGCACACGCTTCTGCCAGCGACCGTCAGCGCCGTTGACGCCCAGCACTTCCGAGGCGCCGCTGCCGGCGCGGCGCTCGCACCAGTGCAGGGACGAGCCCTGCGGATCGAGATCGACCAGCGCCACGCGTCGACCGGATACCGCGGCCCACGCCGCCAGCTGCGTCGCGATCGTCGATTTGCCGCAGCCGCCCTTGCTGCTTGCCACCAGAACCGAGTGCATGGCCCACCTCGCCCGCTGTCCTGACTGTCGCGGACTGTAGCAGCGTGTTTCAGCCCGGCGGGCGCGGCGGCAACGGGCTGGGGCCCGCCGGGGCCCGCCGGGCCCCGGCCGCGACTCACGCGCAGACGGCCGATCAGGCCGCCTGCGACGCCGCCTGCACGGGCTGCTGCCAGCGAACGAGCAGCTCCTCGCGCAGCTTCTTCGCCTGCTCCAGGTGGGTTTCCTTGACGTGGCCGTAGCCGCGGATGCGCTCGGGCACGCGGGCGATCTCGACCGCGAGTCCAAGCTTGTCCGCACTCAGTTCACCCAGCAGACGCTCGATCGTGCTGCGGTACTCCTCGATCAGGGCGCGCTCGCTGCGACGCTCCTCGGTGTAGCCGAACACGTCGAGCTTGCTGCCGCGCAGGCCCTTGAAGTGCTTGAGCAGGCCGAAGGCCTTGAGCATCCAGGGGCCGTACTCGGCCTTCATCAGCTTGCCGTTCTCGTCGCGCTTGGCGAACAGCGGCGGCGCCAGGTTGAAGTGCAGCTTGTAGTCGCCCTCGAACTGGCTGGCCACGCGCTTGAGGAAATCGCCCGAGGTGTAGAGGCGCGCGACCTCGTACTCGTCCTTGTAGGCCATCAGCTTGAAGTAGTAGCGGGCGACCGCTTCGGTGAGCTGGGTCGAGCCCGCCGCGCGCTTGGCTTCCTCGCTGCGGACGGTGTCTACCAGGGCGCGGTACTTCGCCGCATAGGCGGCGTCCTGATAGTCGGTGAGGAAGGCCACCCGGCGCTCGATCATCTGGTCGAGGTTGGCCGACAGGCGCAGATCGTCCAGTGGTGCCGGCGTCAGCGCGCTCACTTCGGCCGAGGGTTTCGACAGGCCAGCTGCTTCGGTGACCGCCTTGAGGTCCACCGCGGCCAGACGGCCCCAGTTGAAGGCCTGGGTGTTCATCTCGACCGCCGCACCGTTCAGCTGCACGGCGCGCAGGATGGACTCCAGCGACAGCGGCACCAGGCCCTGCTGCCAGGCGTAGCCGAGCATGAACAGGTTGGTGGCGATGGCGTCGCCCAGCAGCGCAGTGGCGAGCTGGGTGGCATCGACCAGCATGGGCTCCTGTCCGCCCAGCGCAACCCGTACGGCCTCGACGATGCCCTTCGCCGGGAACTGCATGTCGGGCTTCATGGTGAACGGACCGGGCATGGCCTCGTAGGTGTTCAGCACCACTGCGCTGCGCTCGGCGCGCACCTTTGACAGCGCCCAGTAGTCGTTGACCACCACCATGTCGCAGCCGAGCACGAGATCGGCCTCGCCGGCGGCGATGCGCACGGCGTGGATGTCGGCCGGGGTCTTCGCGATGCGGATATGGGTGGTGACCGCGCCACCCTTCTGCGCCAGACCGGTCTGGTCGAGCACGCTGGCGCCCTTGTTCTCCAGGTGACCGGCCATGCCAAGCAGGGCGCCGATGGTGACCACGCCGGTGCCACCGACGCCGGTGATCAGAATGTTCCAGGGCTGAGCAAGGTCGGACTTGAACTGCGGCAGCGGCAGGCTCGACAGGCGCTCTTCCACGCTGACCCGCTTGCTCTTCTTCAGCTGGCCACCCTTGACGGTGACGAAGCTCGGGCAGAAGCCCTTCACGCAGCTGAAGTCCTTGTTGCAGTTGGACTGGTCGATGTCGCGCTTGCGGCCGTACTCGGTCTCCTTCGGCAGCACCGACACGCAGAAGCTCTGCACGCCGCAGTCGCCGCAGCCTTCGCACACCAGCGAATTGATGACGGTGCGCTGCTGCGGGTCGACCATCTTGCCGCGCTTGCGGCGGCGGCGCTTTTCGGTGGCGCAGGTCTGATCGTAGATCAGCACGCTGGTGCCGCGAACCTCGCGGAGGCGCTTCTGCACGGCCTCCAGGCGGTCGCGGTGCTCGAACTCGACGCCAGTCGGGAAGATCTCCGGCTTCGACCATTTCTCGATGTCGTCGGAGACCACCACGATGGTCTGCACGCCTTCCGCGCGCATCTGATGCGCGATGTCGGGCACGGTCAGAGTGCCGTCGACCGGCTGGCCACCGGTCATGGCCACCGCGTCGTTGTAGAGAATCTTGTAGGTGATGTTCACCTTCGCAGCGATGGCCTGGCGGATGGCCAGGCTGCCGGAATGGAAGTACGTGCCGTCGCCGAGGTTCTGGAACACGTGCGGCGTGTCGGTGAACGGGGCCTGCCCGCACCAGCTCGCACCCTCGCCGCCCATCTGGGTGAAGGTGTCGGTGCGGCGGTCCATCCAGGTGACCATGTAGTGGCAGCCGATGCCGCCCAGCGCGCGCGAGCCCTCGGGCACCTTGGTCGAGGTGTTGTGCGGACAGCCCGAGCAGTAGTGCGGCACGCGCGGGAAACTGGCGCGCGGCGCGGCCAGTTCGGCCTCCTTGGATTCCATCCAGCGCAGGCGCTGTTCCATCGCTTCGGAGCTGAAGAAACGCTTGAGGCGCTTGCCGATCACCTGCGCGATGGTGGCCGGCGTGAGCTCGCCGGTGCTGGGCAGGCACCACTGGCCCTGCTCGTCGTACTTGCCGACCACGCTGGGGCGGTGCTGCCAGTTGAACATGTACTCCTTCATCTGCGATTCGACGAAGGCGCGCTTCTCTTCCACCACCAGAACGTCCTCCAGGCCCTCGCAGAAGCGGCGGATGCCTTCGGGCTCCAGCGGCCAGGTCATGCCGACCTTGTAGACGCGGATGCCGACGTCTTCGCAGGTGCGGCGATCGAGGCCCAGATACTCCAGCGCCTGCAGCACGTCGAGGTAACTCTTGCCGGTGGTGACGATGCCCAGGCGCGCCTTCGGCGAGTCGATGATGACCTTGTCGATCTGGTTGGCGCGCGCGAAGGCCTGTGCCGCGGCGACCGCATAGCGGTGCAGGCGCATTTCCTGGTCCAGGGGCGGATCGGGCCAGCGGATGTTCAGGCCGCCTGCGGGCATTTCGAAATCGGCGGGGATGACGATGTCGAGCTGGTGCGGATTCACGTTGACCGAGGCCGAGCTCTCGACCGTTTCGGCGATCGTCTTGAAGCCGACCCAGCGGCCGGTGAAGCGCGACATCGCCCAGCCGAGCAGACCCATGTCGAGGATGTCCTGCACGCCGGCCGGGTTCAGCACCGGCATCATCGCCGAAACAAATTCCAGTTCTGAACCATGCGGCAGGGTCGATGAACGGCAGGCGTGGTCGTCGGCCGCCAGCGCCAGCACGCCGCCAAATCTCGAGGTACCGGCGGCATTGCCGTGCTTGAACACGTCGCCACAGCGGTCGACGCCCGGGCCCTTGCCGTACCACATCGAGAACACGCCGTCGTACTTCGCGCCCTCGAACAGGTTGGTCTGCTGGCTGCCCCAGACCATGGTCGCGCCGAGGTCTTCATTCAAGCCTGGCGTGAAGTGGATGGCCGACGCCGCCAGATGCTTCTTCGCCTTCCAGAGTTCGAGGTCGAAGCCACCCAGCGGGCTGCCGCGGTAACCGGAAATGAAACCGGCGGTGTTGAGCTGCTGCGCGCGGTCGCGCATCTGCTGCATCAGGGGCAGGCGCACCAGTGCCTGCACGCCGGACAGATAGATGCGTCCTGACTCGCGCGTGTACTTGTGCTCCAGGCTGTAGTCGCGATCGATCGCCGGCGCGTCGAGAAGAACGACCGGAATGGCGGAGGCAGTGGCGGACATCGGCTGTGACCGGGGCTGGAAAGACGACAAATTCTAACATTCGACCTTGGTCGGCCCCCGTATGCTCGTCGCCAGTTGCCGGTTGCTCCTCGATCTGGCACGACGCGACGCGGCAGTTCGACCATGACGGGGGATGGATCGATGCGCTTGAACACACGCCCACATGCCACGGCGCTGCTGCTGTGCCTGCTGGCGCTCGCACCCCTGCTGCCAGCGTCGCTGCGGGCGCAGGACCTGCCGCCGCTGGACGCGTCCTACATCGACAGCGATGCGGCGGCCCAGCGCATCGTCGCCATCGATGCGAACGACTCCGGCCAACGCAGCGTCCTCGAGAACACGGTGCGACGCGAGCCGCGCAATGTGATCGTCCGGATCCAGTACGCCCAGCTGCTGCTCGATCGAGGCATGCGCGCCCGTGTGCCGCGCGAGCTCGCCTCGGCCGTGCGCTTCGCCGGCGAGGGTAGCGACCTGCTCCGCAGCGTGCACTTCAATGCCGGCTGGTTGCACTACCGCATGGGCGAATTCGACGTCGCCCGCAGCCACTGGCTGCAGGCCTTCCAACTGCATGGGGGCCATCCGGACTGGGTGCCGGTGGCATTCGCGCTGGCGCTGTGGGGCCAGGGCGATCGCGACACCGCGCTGGCCTTCTTCAAACGGGCAGCGACCGCGCAGCCCGAGCAGTGGGGCAGCGCGCAGGCCATCGAAACCAGTGCCGCAGCGCTGGGCGCCAACGAGCGCTTCGCGCTGCTGTCGATGCTTCAGGCCAACGCAGAGCAACCCTGAACGAGGCGGACCGACTGGGACCGACCAGCGGCAGGCTCCGAGGGATCGACGGCGGCGAAGTTCAGGCGCATTTCGCAGTCGGCACACATGCGTGTAGGGCACGCTGCCGAGCTGGCCGCGCCCAGCACGAGGATGCACGCGGGTGCTGCATCGGTTGGGTCAGGCGCACGGCTGCTTTGAGGGGGAGCGAACGTGGACTACGCAGGCTTGTCGGTACTGGTCGTCGAGGACCACGGCTTTCAACGCCGCATGGCGCTGCGCCTGCTGCAGGACATCGGCTGCGGTGAGTGTCTCGACGCGGCCAGCGGCGAGGAAGCCCTGGCGCTGCTCGAACATCGCGCGCGCCCCGTGCATGTGCTTCTGGTTGATCTGGACATGCCCGAGATGGACGGCGTGCAGTTCATCGCCGCGGTTGCCGGCAAATCGATGGCCAGTGCGCTGGTGGTCACCAGTGCCCTGGAGCCCGCCCTGCAGCACACTGTCGAGAACATGGCGCGTGCCTACGGACTGCGCGTACTCGGTAGCGTGCAGAAGCCGCTGACCAGCACCAAGCTGCGCGACATCCTGTCAACGCTGGCGATCGAAGGCGATCCGGTCGGCGCCCCGCCACTGGGCACCATCAGTCCGCAGTCCCTGCAGCAGGCGCTGCGCCAGCATGAGTTCGTGGCGTACTTCCAGCCCCAGGTCACGGTCGACAACGGCCGCGTGGTGACCGTGGAAGCGCTGGCGCGCTGGCGGCGCGGTGACGGCGAAATGGTCTGGCCGGCGCAGTTCATTCCCGCCCTGGAAAGCGGGGGCTGATCGAGGAACTGACCCTGCACATGCTCGACCAGGCCTGCGCCTGGCAGGCGCGCTGGGCCCGCGAAGGCCTCGATCTGAGGGTCGCGGTGAATGTATCGATGCTGGGCCTGACCGCAGCCGACGCCGCCGACCGTTTCCAGGAGGTCGCCGAACGGCATGGAGTGTCGCCTTCGCAGATCGTGCTGGAGCTGACCGAAAGCGCGGTCATGCAGGAGGCAGCCACGGCGCTGCAGGCGCTGGCACGACTGCGCCTGAAGGGCTTCGGGCTGTCGATCGACGATTTCGGCACCGGCTACTCCTCGCTGTCGCAGCTCTCGCAGATCCCCTTCACCGAGCTCAAGATCGATCAGACCTTCGTCACCGGCGCGCAGCGCAACCCGCGTCGGCGCGCCGTCGTCGAGGCCAGCCTGGAGCTGGCGCGCAAGCTCGGCCTGACCGTGGTCGGCGAGGGTGTCGAGACCGCTGCCGAGTGGCAGATGCTGGCCGAACTGGACTGCACGTACGCCCAGGGCTACCTGATCGGCCGTCCGGTGCCGGGCGAGGAACTGCCCGCTGTGGTGGGCGCGTGGCGCCGACCCGAGGCGTGAATCGCATGCCCGTGCGGCTGCGGCGTCCCGGTATTCGCGCGCAGCTGATGGCGCTGGTGGTGCTGCTGATCGGCACTGGCGGCAGCGTGCTGCTGATCGATGAGTCGGCCAGCCGCAGCCACGCGCGGCATCTGCAGTGGATGGTGGACGGCCCCCTGGCCACGCTGGCCAGCGCCGGCGCGATGACCGAGGCCTACAGCCAGGACCTGATGGCCAGCAGCTGTCGCGCCCTGCGCGGCCAGATGGGCGCGCGCCAGGCGGCAGCCCTGGGGGAGTCGGCCATGGCGCGTGTCGCTGTGCACTGGAGCGCACTGCTGCAGACGCCCACAGACACCGCCCAGCAGGCCCTGCTCGGGCAGATCGCCGAGGCCCGCGCGGTTGCCGATCGGGTCGCCTCGGAAACGCTTGCAGCCCTGCAGGCCGACGACCCGGCGCGCCTGCAGCCGCTCTGCGAAACCGAACTGGGCGCCGCGATCGATCCTGTCATCCTGCGTCTGCGTCTGCTGAGCGAGCTCGCGATGGCCGGCGCGGACGCGAAACTCGCCGAGGACCGCGCGCTGATGCAGCGCGCGCGCGCCTGGCGTATCGGGCTCAGCCTGTTCACCCTCGCCGTGGTGGCGGCGGTCGGCTGGCGGATATCGCGCAACCTGGTCCGAGGCATCGAAGGGCTTGAGGATCTCGCCCTGCGCCTGCGCGAGCGTGACTTCCGCGACGTCGACGTATTCCGTCCCAGCGGCGAACTGGGCGCCGTGGTCGATGCCTTCGAGGACATGCGCCGGGAGCTGCTGCGCTACGGCACTGAGCTGCGCCGCTCGGAGCTGCGCGCGAACGCCGCCAACCGCGCCAAGAGCGCGTTTCTGGCGACCATGAGCCACGAGTTGCGCACGCCGATGATCGGCGTCACCGGCATGGTCGAGGTGATGTCGCATACGCGCCTCGATGAGGATCAGCGGCGCGCGCTGGCGATGATCCGCCACTCGGCCGACAACCTGCTGCAGATCATCGGCGACATCCTCGACTTCTCGAAAATCGAGGCCGGCAAGCTCGAACTCGCGCCGGTACCGACCGATCTGCGGCGGCTGGTCGAAGGCTGCGTGCTGAACTTCGTGGCCGCGGCCTCCAGCAAGGGCCTGAGCCTCGACTGTCGGCTCGACCCCGCGCTGGCGCAGGCCTATCTGGCGGACCCGCTTCGGCTGCGACAGATCCTCGGCAACTTTCTCTCCAACGCGATCAAGTTCACCGAGCACGGCGGCGTCCACGTCAGCCTCGAACGCATCAGTCGCAGCGAGTCCGCCGACAGCCTGCGGCTGCGGGTCAGCGACACCGGCATCGGCATTCCGGTGGAAGCACAGGCTCAGCTGTTCGAGCCCTTCGCGCAGGCCGAGACCAGCACCACGCGTCGCTTCGGGGGCAGCGGCCTCGGCTTGGCGATCTGCGCCCATCTGGCCGAATTGATGGGCGCCCGTATCGGCCTGGAAAGCCGTGAAGGCGAGGGCACCCGGTTGAGTCTCGAACTGGAGCTGTCGCCGACGGACCCGAACCTGGTCGAAGTCGAGCCGGCAGCGCGCGCGGCCGCGCTCGAGGCGCGACGTCGTCTGCCCAGCGTGACCGAGGCCGAGGCCGAGGGGAGTCTGGTGCTTCTGGTCGACGATCACCCCACCAACCGGCTGGTGGTGACCCGACAGCTCGCGCTGTCCGGCTTCCGCTGCGAAACCGCCGACGACGGCGAGCGCGGCCTGCAGGCTTGGCGCAGCCGTCGCTTCGCCCTGGTGCTCACCGATATCCACATGCCAGCGATGGACGGCTACCAGCTGGCCGCGGAGATCCGCGCCGAAGAATCCCGCGAGTGCCTTCCGCGCACGCCACTGATCGCGCTCACTGCGGCCGTGCTCAAGGGCGAGGCCGAACGCTGCATCGAGGCCGGGATGGACGACTACATCGCCAAGCCGGCAAGCATCGACACCCTGCTCAAGCATCTTTGCCACTGGCTGCCGCACCTCACCGGCACCGCGGCGCCCGCTGCGGCTGTGAGCGCCGCGGAACCGGGCGCGGGCGCAGACGCACCGCCCGACTCACCGGCGAGCTTCGATCCGCAGCCGCTGCGCGCGGTCCTGGGCGAGGACCCGGGGCTGCTGCGGCAGGTACTGGAGGAGTTTCTCGCTGCCGCCGGCGATGACGTGGAGGCCGCTGAAGCCGCCTGGCGCCGCGGCGACCGCGCCGCGATCGTGCGCCAGGCGCACCGGCTGCAGGCCGCAGCCGCCTTGGCGGGCGCCGAAGCCCTGCGGGCCCAGGCCGCCGAGCTCGAACGTGGAGCGACGTCGATGGCGGCCGATGCGCTGGAACTCGCAGTGGCGCGGCTGCACCTGCGCCTTGCCGAGTTCAGCGAAGCCACCGGCGCCCTGCGGCTGGCGCCACGCGAACCTGGCGGCTGATGCCGCGGGCCTGAGACACATCGAGCGACGCACTCGTCGCGATCCACGCCAAGCCTGACGCGGGACGGCTGCCGCGATCGTGCTTCGATCCGGAGTGCGCGTTCACAGGCCTTGGCAGGCGAACCGTGGCGCGCAGGGCGCTGTGTTCGAGCGCACCGACGCCGCGTGCGGTGCAGCGCCACGGCCATGGTCGAATCCGGTGAACGCGGGACGCACAGCTATGCTGTGCAGCCCCCGCCTGCGCATTGATCGATGGCCTTCGACGCCTTCCTGCTGATCGTAGTGATGCTCGCGGTCGGCATGCTGGCCGCGCGCAGCGGCCTGTTCGCCGACAACGCCGCCGAAGTTCTGAACCGCTTCGTGCTCTACGTCTGCCTGCCGGCCGCGATCCTGCGCGCGGCGCCCAAGCTGGAATACAGCAGCGCCCTGCTCGGCCTGGTGGCGGTGCCGTGGATCGTCCTGGCACTGAGCATCGCGCTGGTGCTGCTGGCTTCGCGCCTGCTGCGCATCGGCGAATCCGAACGCGCCGTGCTGCTGCTGTGCGTGCCGCTCGGCAATACCAGCTATCTGGGCTATCCACTGATCGAAGCCATGCTCGGCGAGTACGCGCTGCGCTACGCGGTGGTCTACGACCAGTTCGGCTCGTTCCTGATTCTGTCCACCTGGGGCCTGTGGGTACTGGCGCGCTACGGCGGCGACGCCAAGCCGGGCCTGCGCCAGATGGGACTGCGGGTACTGAAGTTCCCGCCCTTCCTGGCGCTGGTACTGGCCTTGACCCTGATGCCGGCGGAACCGCCGCAGGCCATCGATGCGATCCTGAAGCGTCTGGCCGACGCCCTGCTGCCGGTGGTGGCGATGGCGGTGGGCCTGCAGGTGCGGCTGGCGCTGCCGCGCCGTGAAGTCGTACCACTGGCGGTGGGCATCGGCTACAAGCTGGCGCTGATGCCGCTGATGGTCTGGTTGCTGCTGCCCGTGCTCGGTCTGGCGGGCGACATGGGCCGCGCCGCGGTGCTGGAAACCGCCATGCCGCCGATGATCACCGCCGGCGCGATGGCGATATCGCATGGCCTGGCGCCGCGGCTCGCGGCGGCGTTCGTGGGCTACGGCATCGTGCTGTCGCTGATTTCCCTGCCGCTGTGGCATAGGCTGCTCACCTGACCGCGCTACCGACCCTACTGCTGGAGCCCAACATGGCCCTCGACCCGCAGCGACTCGCCCCGCTCTACCCGCTCGACAGCCTGCGCCGCGACACCCTCGAACACCTCTGCGCCGAGGCCAGCCTGATGCACTACGGTCCCGGCGAACCGTTGTTCCGGTCCGGTGACGTCGACGAGGACCTCATTTACCTGCTCAGTGGCAGCATCGAGGGCCACTACCCGGAAGGCCGCAGCAAGCGGATCGAGGCCGGCAGCCTGCAGGGCCGTTACCCTGTCGGCGAAGCCCAGCCGCGGCGTTTCAGCGCGCTGGCCGGCACCGAGGGCGCCGAAGTGGTGCGCATGGACCGGCGCGCCACCGAGAAGCTTCTGGCCTGGGACCAGCTGTGCCGACATCGCAACGAACAGGCCGACAGCGCCGAGGACAATGCCTGGGTGTATCGACTGCTGGGCAGCCGCGCCTTCCAGAAGCTGCCGACCGGCAACATCGAGCGCATGTTCGCGGCGTTCCGCGAGATCCGGGTGCCGGCCGGCGAGGCGGTGATCGAAGAGGGTGGGCAGCCGGACTACTTCTACGTGATCAAGCACGGCAGCGTGTCGGTGGCGAAAACGCTGGATGGACAGTCGGTGGTGGTGGCCTATCTGGTACGCGGCGACTGTTTCGGCGAAGACGCCCTGCTCTCGAACACGCCGCGCAACGCCACCGTGCGGACGCTGGAAGACTGCCGACTGATGCGGCTGTCGCGGCCGGAGTTCGAGACGGTGCTGAAGCCGCCGGCGGTCGATTGGGCAAGCGTGGACGATGCCGCGGCACTGACCCGCGCCGGCGCCAGCGTCGTGGACGTGCGGCTGCCCTCCGAGTTCC
This sequence comes from Aquimonas sp., assembly GCA_044344935.1. GTDB lineage: Bacteria > Pseudomonadota > Gammaproteobacteria > Xanthomonadales > Xanthomonadaceae > Aquimonas. The sequence continues at coordinate 21,199 of JBIJCA010000042.1, forward strand.
GGCAGCGGGCGCTGCGCGACGCCATCAACCTGCCGCTGTCGACCCTGCGCGAAGGCGCGGTCGAGCAGCTCGACCGCCGCCGCCCCGTTCTGGTGTATTGCAATACCGGCGAGCGCAGCGCGGCGGCGTGTTTCATCCTCACCCGCCTGGGTTACGACGTGCGGGCATTGCAGGGCGGCTTGGCGCGGGTGATGAAGAAACAACCCGCATAGGGTCGGCCCGGGAGAGATCGGGGCGGGTGTCGAGCGCCGGTGGGTCAAGACCCACCCAATGAAAGCGCCGCGCTTCGGCTTCCGCTTCGGCTTCCGCTTCGGCTTCGGCTTCGGCTTCGGCTTCGGCTTTCGCTTCGCTCTTGCGGGCAGGAGCCCGCGCTCTACCCGGGGCCCCTGGGGAGCGGCGGGAGGCGGTCGAATCGCCCGAAGGGTTGGCCGCAGGGATGCGGCCAAGGTTTTCGACAGGCCACGGATGGCCTGTCCGAAAACCCCGACCGACTCACGCGTACCCTCTGCGCACGGATGCGCAGAGGGCGCGGACGAGGGG
>JBIJCA010000047.1:0-20868 GCA_044344935.1 Aquimonas sp.
CCGCCGGCCTGCTGGAAGTAGGTGAACTGGGTGACTTCCATGCCGTTCAACCAGACTTCCCAGCCCAGACCCCAGGCACCCAGCGTGGGCGACTCCCAGTTGTCCTCGACCAGACGCAGGTCGTGCACCAGCGGGTCGACGCCGAGCGCCTTCAACGAATCGAAGTACAGCTCGACGATGTTGTCGGGGTTGGGCTTCATCACCACCTGGTACTGGTAGTAATGCTGCAGGCGGTTCGGGTTCTCGCCGTAGCGGCCGTCGGTAGGGCGGCGCGAGGGCTGCACGTAGGCGGCGTTCCAGGGCTCGGGGCCGAGCGCACGCAGGAAGGTGGCCGGATGGAAGGTGCCGGCACCCACCTCAAGATCCAGCGGCTGGATCAGCACGCAGCCCTGCTGGGCCCAATAGGCGTTGAGGCGCAGGATCAGTTCCTGGAATGTGAGCAGGTTCGCGGCGTTGGCCGTCATGGTTCACCGGGGCGGCATGGGCAAGCGCGCTAGTATAGCGGCCTGCATTTCGCGGCCCGACGGGCCGCCGGCAAGGGAAGCCAAGCCCGCATGAGCCACGTCCGCCGACCCGCCCCCGCCCGCTCGGATCCGTCCTCCCGCCTGCCCGCTGGCCGACTGGCGCTGGACAGCGTGCTGGCCCTGCTGCAGGAAGACGGCCTGGTCGACGCGAAAGAGGCCCTGCGCGCCCGCGGTGCGGCCAAATCGGGCAAGCCGCAGATCGAAGTGCATCCGCTGGTGTTGCTGGCGAACCTGAAGCTCGCCAGCCACGAGAAAGCCGGCACCGAGCTCAGCCTGGAGCGCCTCACCCAATGGCTCGCCGAGGCCAGCAGGGTCGAGTACCTGCGCATTGATCCGACCAAGATCGACGTGCCGGCGGTGACGGGTCTGTTCTCACACGCCTATGCGCAGCGCTTCCGCATCCTGCCGGTCGAGGTCTCGCCCGAGCGCGTCGTGATCGCCACCAGTGAGCCGCGCGACGCCCGCTGGCTGGAGGACATCCGCCACATCCTGCGCCGTGACATCGAGCTGCGCACCTCGAACCCGCTCGATATCCACCGCTACACCATGGAGTTCTTCGGCGTCACCCGCTCGGTTCGGCGCGCCAAGAACGCCAACGAGGAACAGCCGCAGACCGGTCTGCCCAGCTTCGAGCAGCTGGTCGAGCTGGGCGCCAGCGGCGAGGTCGGCGCCGACGACCGTCACATCGTCCACATCGTCGACTGGCTGTTGCAGTACGCCTACGAGCAGCGCGCCTCCGACATCCATCTGGAGCCGCGCCGTGACCTGTCGCGCGTGCGCTTCCGCATCGACGGCGTGCTGCACAAGGTGTTCGAGCTGCCGACCCCGGTGATGACCGCGGTCGTCAGCCGCATCAAGGTGCTGGGCCGCATGGACGTCGCCGAGAAACGGCGCCCGCAGGACGGCCGCATCAAGACCCGCTCGCCCGGCGGGCGCGAGGTCGAGATGCGCCTGTCGACCATGCCAACGGCGTTCGGCGAGAAGTGCGTGATGCGCATCTTCGACCCCGACACTGCGCTCAAGCCGGTCGAGGCGCTGGGCTTCTCGCCGGAAGAGGCACAGGCCTGGACCGATCTGACCACGCGCCCGCACGGCATCGTGCTGGTCACCGGCCCGACCGGCTCGGGCAAGACCACGACGCTGTACTCGACGCTGAAGCGGCTGGCGACCTCGGACGTCAACGTCTGCACGGTCGAGGACCCGATCGAGATGATCGCGCCCGAGTTCAACCAGATGCAGGTGCATCAGGCCATCGATCTGGACTTCGCCTCGGGCGTGCGCACCCTGCTGCGACAGGACCCGGACATCATCATGATCGGCGAGATACGCGACCTGGAGACCGCCCAGATGGCGGTACAGGCTTCGCTGACCGGGCATCTGGTGCTGTCGACCCTGCACACCAATGACGCCTGCTCCGCGATCACCCGCCTGCTCGATCTGGGCGTGCCGCATTACCTGATCCAGTCGACCCTGAACGGCGTGCTGGCGCAGCGTCTGGTGCGCACCCTGTGCCCGCACTGCAAGCGCGAGGCACCCGTCGACGGCGCCGCCTGGCGCGGCCTGGTCGGCAAGCACGCGCTGCCGCAGCCGGCCCTGGGCTGCGCGCCGGTGGGCTGCCTCGAATGCCGCAACACCGGCTACCTCGGCCGCATCGGCCTGTACGAAATGCTGGTGCTCACGCCGGATCTGCTCGGTCGCATCAAGTCCGGCATGGACCTCGGCGAGTTCACTCGCGCTGCCATGGACACCGGCATGAGCCCGCTGCGCTGCGCCGCCGCCGCCCACGTCGCGGCGGGCCTGACCACCATCGAAGAAGCCCAGACCGTACTGCCGCCCGAGACATGAGCCCTCTCCCCTTCCTGATTCTCGAAACCGGTCGCCCGGTGCCCTCGCTGCGCCGACTCGGGCCCTTCACCCATTGGATCCGCGTGGCCGCCGGCTTGAGCGCGCGCGACACTGCGGTGTGCCCGGTGCTGGACGGTGCGCACCTGCCCGATCCGAAGCGCTATGCCGGCGTTTTCGTCACCGGCTCGGCGGCCATGGTCACCGAGCGCCTGCCCTGGAGCGAGCGCAGCGCCGACTGGCTGCGCGACGCGGAGTCCTGTGGTCTGCCGCTGTTTGGCATCTGCTACGGCCACCAGCTGCTGGCGCATGCCTTCGGCGGCAAGGTCGGCTACAACCCGCGCGGCCGCGAGATGGGCACGGTGCCGGTGCGGCTGAAGCCCGAGGCCGAAGCCGACCCGCTCTTTGCCGGCCTGCCGCTTGAGCTGCCGGCGCATACCACCCACCTGCAGAGCGTGCTGTCGCCGCCCACGGGTGCAGTCGTTCTGGCGCAGTCGGATCGCGACGACTGCCAGGCCTTCCGCGTCGGTACGCAGACCTGGGGCGTGCAGTTCCATCCCGAGTTCAGCGCGCAGATGATGCGCGGCTATATCCGCGCCCGCGGCGAGGACCTTCGTCGCGAGGGCTGCTGCCCCCAGACCCTCGCGCGCGAGGTCCGACCGGCCCCCAAGGCACGCGAGGTGCTGCGCCGTTTCGTCCGCCATGCGCGCCAGCGCCACGCCTGAGCCGATGACGGCTTTTCTTCAAGATCCGGGAGTCAAGGAATGAGCTTCAAACGCGTCGAACCTGCACAGGCCGTGGAATGGATCCGCGGTGCGGTGCGCCTGATCCTGGCCAATCCCGCTCCTTTCCTGCTGATGGGTCTGGCGATGACGATGATCGCGGTGGTGCCCTTTCTGGGCGCGCTGGCCCTGCTGATCATCGGTCCGGTGCTCTACGCCGGCCTGTTGACCGCTGCGCGCAGCCAGGCCGAAGGTGGCCAGGCCGATTTCAACCAGCTGCTGGAGGGCTTCCGCCAGCCCGGCAAGGTCGGCCCGCTGATTGCGCTGTGTCTGCCCAGCGTGGCTTTCATGTTCGCGGTCTTCATTGCAATGGTGCTGGTGGCGCTCAGCTTCGGCGCGGCGGCGCTGATGGCCGGCGGCAGCGAGACCATCGACCCGACCCAGATCAACTTCGTCACCCTGTTCGGCGCCGGCGGGCTGGTGGTGCTGGTGATCGTGCTGGTGCCGCTGGCCCTTGCGACCGCGGCACTGCTGTTCTTCGCCCTGCCGCGGGTGATGTTCGACGGCATCGAGCCCTTCGCTGCGCTGCGCGAGAGCGCGCAGGCGACGGTCGCCAACCTCGGCGCGTTCCTGGTGACCGTGCTGACCCTGTTCTTCGCCCGCTTCGCCGCCGCCGTGATCCTGGGCAGCCTGATACCGTTCCTCGGCGTGCTGCTGGTAGGCACCGTGTTCACGCCGCTGATCGCGGCGGTGCTCTACGTCGCCTGGCGGGATGTCTTCGGCGCAGCCGCGACAGGCCCCGCCACCGAGGACGCACCGCCTCCGCCACCGGAAGTGATCGAAGTCTGATTCGCCTGCAAGCGCGGTCGGCCTGCGCTCCTGCCTGACCGCGCCCGCACGCCCTGCCCACTGCGCGCGGCGCCGCCGCGGGCGTCAAAGCACCTTCTTCAGCTCGGCATCGAGTTCACTGATCCGCTTGCCCGCCGCGCGCGGCGCGTCCATCAGCAGGTGCCATTCCGGATACAGCAAACGCAGGGTGGCGGAATCAGGCGCCGCCTGCAGACGCTTCATCAGTTCCGGGTTGGCGTAGGGGCCGATGAAGGTCAACAGAGTGTTGATCATGAAATTGCGCGCCATCTCGCGCTCTTTCGGACTGCGTTCTGGCAGGTCGCCTGCAGCGGGTGAGTCCACCAGTTCGGGCGCGGGCACCGGCGCACTCACCAGCGGCCTGGGCGAGAGCGCGCCCTCACGGCCCGGCCAGAGCACGCAACCCACCTCGACAAGGTGATCCAGCAAAGATCCGACTTCGGTCTTGCCCATCATCGCCTGCAGCTCCGCGGGCCCACGGCTGCCGTCGATCAGGATCAGCAGCCTGCGCTCAAGCACACCTAACCCGAGGCTTCGACGCTCCAGTTCCTCCAGGCCGGCCTGGGTTTTGCGCGGTGTGCTCGCCATTCCATGATCTCCTTGGAAAGGCGGCAGGCCGCCTCTGCTTCGACCAATGCCTGTGCGATCGCCGGGCGTCAATGGGACCTTCGGCGAAACGGGTTCGAGAACACGAACAGACGCCCGCCGATTTCCTACACGATCGGTATGCTTATGACCACCTGTACCCAAGGGGGCCGCAAAAGCTGTTTCCAACCGAAGAAGCCCTCCACAGAAGCTATCACTCTGGAACGTCCCTGGATCGCCTTCGAATGACCGTCGCAGCTTCCCAGCATCACGCCCACTGCGCGAAGCGCGTGACGGCGCAGTTTGGTCCAGCGGTCGGCCTTTCGTTCGTACCCGACCAAGACCAGGCAAGCGCTGCAGCGGAGCCCCGGACCATCGGTTTCGCCTGGTCCGAGGCGGGTTTCGTGTGGTCACTGCTTCTGACGGTTGCGTTGATGCTGACCTGTGCAAGCGCCACTGCAGCTAGCCTGCTCAACGCCTCCTACGACCCCACCCGCGAGTTCTATCGCGAGTACAACGCCGAGTTCACTCGGCACTGGGAAGCCCAGGGCCACAGCGCGCCGCGCATCCAGACCAGCCACGGCGGCTCGGGCAAGCAGGCACGCTCGGTGATCGACGGGCTGGGGGCCGATGTGGTCACCCTGGCCCTCTCCTACGACATCGATGCGCTGGTCGAGCACGGCCAGCTGCTCGCGCCCGACTGGCAGCAGCGCCTGCCGCACAACAGCGCTCCCTACACCTCGACGATTGTCTTGCTGGTCCGCCGCGGCAACCCCAAGGGGATCCGCGACTGGGGCGATCTGGCGCAGGACGGCCTCGGCGTCATCACCGCCAACCCCAAGACCTCGGGCGGTGCGCGCTGGAACTATCTGGCCGCCTGGGCCTGGGCGCAGCGCCAGTACGACGGCGATGAGGCCAAGACCCGCGACTACATCAGTCGACTGTTCAAGAACGTGCCGGTGCTGGATACCGGCGCCCGCGGCTCGGTCACTACCTTCGCCCAGCGCGGCATCGGCGATGTGCTGCTGACCTGGGAGAACGAGGCGTTTCTGGCGCTGCGCGAGTTCCCCAACGCCGGCCTTGAGATCATCACGCCCAGCCTGTCGATCCTCGCCGAGCCGCCGGTGGCTGTGGTCGACCGCAACGTCGATCGGCGCGGCACCCGCGCCGTGGCCGAAGCCTATCTGCAGCACCTGTACTCGCCGGCCGCGCAGGCGCTGGCCGCCAAGCACTACTACCGCCCGCGTCTGCCCGAGCACGCGGCCGCCGAAGACCTTGCCCGCTTCGTGCAGACCGAACTGGTCACCATCGAGGCCGAGTTCGGCGGCTGGCAGAAGGCGCAGGCAACCCACTTCGCCGAGGGCGGCGTGTTCGATCAGCTGTATGGCCAGTGAGGCCCTGAGCCTGCCCCCGCTCAAGCCGCGCCGGGCCCTGCCCGGCTTTGGCCTGAGCCTCGGCTACACCACGGTCTGGCTCAGCCTGATCGTGCTGATCCCGCTGTCGGCGGTGTTCCTCAAAGCCGCCGGCCTTGGGCTCGAAGGCTTCGTCGACAAGCTCGCCGACGCGCGCACGCTGGCCGCGCTCAAGCTCAGCTTCGGTACTGCCCTGCTGGCCGCGGCGATCAGCACGGTGGCCGGCCTGCTCATCGCCTGGGTACTGGAGCGTTACCGTTTTCCCGGCCGGCGCTTCTTCGATGCGCTGGTCGATCTGCCCTTCGCCCTGCCCACCGCCGTGGCCGGCATCGCGCTGACCGCGCTGTACGCGCCGAACGGCTGGATCGGCCAGTGGCTTCAGCCGCTCGGTATCCAGGTCGCCTACACGCCGCTGGGCATCCTGCTGGCGCTGGTCTTCGTCGGCCTGCCCTTCGTGGTGCGCACGGTGCAGCCGGTGCTGGCCGAGGCCGAACGCGAGCTGGAGGAGGCCGCCGCGACTCTCGGCGCCAACGCCTGGCAGACCGCCGTGAAGGTGATTCTGCCAAGCGTGCTGCCAGCGGCCATCGGCGGCTTCGCGCTGGCGTTTGCACGCGGCGTCGGCGAGTACGGCTCGGTGATCTTCATCGCCGGCAACCTGCCCAAGGTGTCGGAGATCGCGCCGCTGCTGATCGTCATCCGGCTGGAGGAGTTCGACTATGCCGGCGCTGCGGCGATTGCCTGCGCGATGCTGCTGATGAGCTTCGCCATCCTCCTGCTCGTCAATCTGCTGCAGACTCGAGTGAGCCGCCGTGGACGCTGAGACCGCTCTGATGCATCCGCCCGCCGCCCTGCTCAGCGACACCCGCCGCGCGCAGAAGCCGCGGGACATCGGCGCCCGCCTCGTGCGTGTGCTGCTGATCGGGCTCGCCCTGCTGCTGCTGGTCGGGCTGATCCTGCTGCCCTTGATCGCAGTGTTCGCCGAGGCACTGCGCCACGGCCTGCCGACCTTTCTCGCCAGCTTCGAGGACCCCGACGCTTGGCATGCGATCCGCCTCACGCTGACGGTGGCCGCCATCGCGGTGCCGCTCAACACGGTGTTCGGCCTCGCCGCCGCCTGGCTGATCGCCAAGCACCGCTTTCGCGGCCGCAGCCTGCTGCAGAGCCTGATCGACCTGCCGTTCTCGGTCTCGCCGGTGGTCGCGGGCCTGGTGTTCGTGCTGATCTTCGGCGCGCAGGGCTGGGGCCTGGGGCCGTGGCTGGCCGACTTCGGCATCCAGGTGCTGTTCTCGCTGCCTGGCCTGGTGCTGGCGACCGTCTTCGTGACCTTTCCCTTCGTGGCGCGGGAACTCATACCGCTGATGGAGGAACAGGGCAAGGACGCCGAAGAAGCCGCGCTCAGCCTGGGCGCCAGCGGCTGGCAGACCTTCTGGAAAGTCACCCTGCCGAACGTCCGCTGGGCCCTGCTCTACGGCGTGCTGCTCTGCAACGCACGGGCGATGGGCGAGTTCGGCGCGGTCAGCGTGGTCTCGGGCCACATCCGCGGCGAGACCAACACCCTGCCCCTGCAGGTCGAGATTCTCTACAACGAGTACGCCTTCAGCGCCTCCTTCGCGCTGGCTGCGGTGCTGGCCCTGCTCGCGCTGCTGACGCTCGCCGTCAAGACCTTCCTCGAATGGCGGCACGGCGACGAGCTGGCCGCGAACCGCCGGCACTGACCCTTTCCGGACCGACCCCTGCCATGACCACCCACTCCGCGCGCGGAGAAGCCCTGAGCCTTGAAGGCATCAGCAAGCGCTTCGGCGATTTCCAGGCGCTCAGCGACATCCATCTGCGCATCGAGCCCGGCGAGCTGGTGGCCCTGCTCGGGCCTTCCGGCTCCGGTAAGACCAGCCTGTTGAGGATCATCGCCGGGCTGGAGCAGGCCGACCGCGGGCGGCTCAAGTTCGGCGAGCGCGATGCCTCGCACCTGAGCGTGCAGGAGCGTCGCGTCGGCTTCGTGTTCCAGCACTACGCCCTGTTCAAGCACATGCGCGTGGCCGACAACATCGCCTTCGGCCTGAGCGTGCGGCCGCGCAGCGAGCGGCCGGCGGCGGCAGCCATCCGCGCGCGCGTCGAGCACCTGCTGGAACTGGTCCAGCTGCCCGGCCTGGGCGATCGTTACCCCAGCCAACTGTCGGGCGGCCAGCGCCAGCGCGTGGCGCTGGCGCGCGCGCTGGCCATCGAGCCGCGCGTGCTGCTGCTCGACGAACCCTTCGGCGCGCTGGATGCGCGCGTGCGCAAGGATCTGCGGCGCTGGCTGCGCGAGCTGCATCGCGAGACCGGCGTCACCACAGTCTTCGTCACCCACGACCAGGACGAAGCGCTTGAGCTCGCCGATCGCGTGGTGCTGATGCAGGGCGGCCGCATCGAGCAGGTCGACACGCCCGAGCGCGCCTATGGCGCGCCCGCCACGCCCTTCGTCTTCGAGTTCCTCGGCGAGGGCGCGCGCCTGCAGGCGCAGGCCCACGCCGGCCGGCTGCTGCTGGACGGCATCGACATCGGCGCGGCTGACGCCGCGGCCAACGGCGAGGTGCAGCTGCACCTGCGGCCCGAGCACCTGCAGCTGCAGCCGAGCCCCGCCAGCGACGCCGTGCCGGTGGAGCTGATCGAACGGCACAGCAGTGGGCCGCGCAACCGCCTGCGCCTCAAACTTGCGCGCAGCGGCCAGGTGCTGGAGCTGGATCTGCCCGCCGGCCAGCAGCCGCCCACGGGCACAGCCCTGCACCTGCGCTGCACGCAGTGGCAGGTGTTCGCCTGATGTCGCGCAAACGCCTCGCACGGCGCCCCTTGCGACGCGCGCTGCCACCTGCGGCGCAGGGCGCCATCGCCTGCTGCGCGAGGGCAGGCGCGTGCTGACCATGAAGGCCAAGTACGCCCTGCGCGCGCTGATGGTGCTGGCGCAGCCCGGTCGCGAACTCACCACGGCGCGGGCATTGGCCATCGATGCGGAGGTGCCCGAAAAGTTTCTCGAAGCCATCCTGGTCGAGCTGCGCAACGCCGGCTTCGTGCAGAGTCGACGCGGCCTGCTCGGCGGCCACAGCCTCGCGCGGCCCGCGTCCAAGATCCGCTTGGGCGATGTGATCCGCTGCATCGATGGGCCGCTGGCGCCGATCCGCTGTGCCAGCGTCACCGCCTTCGCAGTCTGCGAGGACTGCCGCGACCCCGAGCACTGCGCCATTCGCGCGCTGATGTCGGACGTGCGCAACGCGATGTCGCAGGTGCTCGATCACCGCACTCTGCAAGAGCTGAGCGCCCGCGAGAGCGAGGCCCTGCGCGCGCTCTGCTGAGCACTTCCGAGAAGACCCCCCGCCCGCCGCACTGAGGACGCAGGGCGACACACGCTTGAAGAGGGGGCGTGGCGCCGGCAGGAAACATAAGTTCGCAGCAAATCCCTACCAATCAAATAGATTTTTAACGACCATCCAACACCCGCATAACCGCAGGCCCAGCAGCCTCCGGATCGCCCCTGACGAACCGGCCTCACCAGCAGCCTGCGCCCGCGGCTCACGGCAAACCCGTTCCACATGCCACTGCAGGATCCGCCCATGCATCTCGCTATCGTCGGCGCCGGCTTCTCAGGTATCGCCCTGCTGTACCAGCTGATCGAGCAGCGCGCTCCGCTCAGCCGCGTCAGCCTGATCGGCAGTGCGCCGGACTTCGCGCGCGGTCGCGCCTACGCGAACTCGGGCGACCTCAACCTGCTGAACGTGCGCGCCGCAGACATGGGCCTGAGGCCCGACGCGCCCGGCGATTTCGCCGACTGGCTGGAACTGGCGGGCAGCAATCGCGAGACCTTCCTGCCGCGAAGCCTCTACGGCGACTACCTGTATCAGCGCATGCAGGAAGCGCTGGCGCGCGCGCCCTTTGTGGTCGAATGCACCCGCGCGCTGGCGCAATCGCTGACTCCGAACGGGGCAGGCTTCCGGATCGCACTGGACGCTGATCGCCAGCTGCATGCCGACCGCGTCGTGCTCGCACTCGGCAGCCTGCCGCCGCAGCCGCTGCCTGGTCTCGCCGCTGCCCTGCGCCGCAGCGCGGCCTACGTCGAGGACCCCTGGTCGCCGCAGGCGCTGGATGCGCTGCCGACCGAAGCTGAAGTGCTGATCGTTGGCACCGGCCTCACGTGCTTCGATCTGCTGCAAAGCCTGCACGCGCGTGGCCATCGCGGCCCTGTGCGAGCAATCAGTCGGCACGGGCTGCTGCCGCAGGCGCAGACCCTGCGCCGCGCTACGCCGGTGTCGCTCAACGAGAGGCTGCAGGCGCAGATCCACCAGCCGGATCTGGGTGGCCTGCTGCGGGCGCTGCGCGAGGCCTGTGCTGAGGCAAGCGATTGGCGGCCAGTGCTTGATGCCCTGCGTCCGCACCTTACTCGTCTCTGGCGAGGCCTAGGCCAAAGCGAGCGAGCACGCTTCATGCGCCATCTCCGCAGCTACTGGGAGGTTCATCGCCATCGCCTGCCACTGCAGAGCCACGCGCTGCTGCAGGAGTGGCAGCGCAGTGGCTGGCTGAGCGTGGAAGCGGCGCGTCTGGAATCCGCCGAACTGAAGTCCGGGCGCGTGCATGCGCAGCTGCGCGCGCGTGGCGCCCAGGACTCGTCGCCGCATGTCTGCGACGTGCTGATCCGCGCCACCGGCCTCGACACCGACGTCGCCAACACGCCCGAGCCACTGGTCCGCCAGCTCCATAACGACGGTTGGCTGAGTGCGGATCCGCTGGGTCTGGGTTTCAAGTGTGACGGCGCCTTCGGCCTGCTCAATCGCCTGAACCGACGGGCCGAGGGCCTCTATGCGCTGGGGCCGCTGCTGCGCGGCGAGTACTGGGAAATGACCGCCGTGCCCGAGCTTCGCGCGGCGGCGAAAGCGTTGGCGACCGAGCTGGCCGCTGTCGCCCTTGAAGAGTCCCCGCAGAACCGTCCGATGCTGCACGCGATCTGACGACATCCAGGGAAAGCCATCCGCCTGCTGCGGCCGCCACTGAACGCCCGCGGCGGCAGTGCGCTGCGTGAATTGCGGCCACCACCTTGCGTGCGGAACTCGCGAACGCCCCGCAAGGCGCGCCCGCACCGCCCTCTGGAATGAGCGCAGGCATCTGCTTCTCTGCGCACTTCGCACAGGCAGCGCGCCTGCAAGCCACACGCACGGCTGCCGCGGGTGACTGCGCCGCGCTCCTGCAGCAACGCACTGACAGCACGCGACACGCGTTGCACCGTGGCTTTGTCCTGACTGTCCGATCGCACGACCAAACGCCATTCGCGCACGCGAGCGCGCATCGACAGTCTCGCTACTCGCGGGCTTCGACGCATGCCATCGATGCGATGTCGGAGACGCCCGCGCGGAAACGCCCCTTCCCTGCGCCACGGACACCCCATGACCCGCATCCACCCGCTCGCACATTCGATCCAGGCGACTCTTGCCGCTGCCCTGCTCGGCGCTGCGCCTGCCGCCGTCCTTGCAGCACCTGCCGTCGCGCAGGCGGCGCTGACGACCGCAGCGACTGCCGACGCAGACGTCGCCGCACCGACCGCAAAAACTCTCGACGCCGTCGCGGTCACCGGCGCGCGTCGTCGCGAAGAAGCCGCGCAGGACGTGCCGATCCCGCTCAGCGTGCTGAGCGGCGAAACCCTGACCCGGACCGGCGCCTACAACGTCAGCCGGCTGCAGAACCTCGTGCCGACCTTGCAGTTCTACTCCAGCAATCCGCGCAACACTGCCGTCAACATCCGCGGCCTCGGCCAGCCTTACGGCTTGACCAATGACGGCATCGAGTCGGGCGTCGGCTTCTACGTGGACGGAGTGCTTTACGCACGGCCGGCCTCGACCACGCTGGACTTCATCGACGTCGAACGCATCGAAGTGCTGCGCGGGCCGCAGGGCACGCTGTTCGGCAAGAACACGACCGCTGGCGCCATCCTGGTCACCACCCGCAAGCCCAGCTTCACCCGTGAGACCGACATTGAACTGGCCTACGGCAACGAGGGCTTCGTCCAGAGCAAGGCCTCGCTGTCGGGCCCCTTGAGCGAAAACCTCGCCGGGCGGCTGTCGTTCTCGGCCACGCAGCGCGACGGCGTGGTCTACAACGTCGCCACCCAGCGGCCGGTCAGCGAACTGGACAACGTCGGTGGTCGCGGCCAGCTGCTGTTCCTGCCCACCGACAACACCGAAGCGCTGCTGGCCTTCGACTTCAGCCGACAGCGCCCCGAGGGCTATGCACAGGTGCTGGCCGGTGTCGCACCCACCTACCGCGGCACGCCCGGCTATGCCTCTTCGCTGTATGGCATTGCTGCCAATCCGAACGCGAACCCACGGCGACACTTCTGGGGAATCATCTCGGAGCTCGGCTATGTGCCGCCGAACGTCAACCCGGCCACGCGCGAAGTGCGTCCTTTCGACCGCGTGATCGACACCGGCACACCCTGGCGTTCGGGCAACGAACTCGGCGGCGCTTCGCTCAACATCGACAGCCAGCTCTGGTCGGGAACGCTGACCTCGACCACGGCCGGGCGCTTCTGGAACTGGGACCCTTCGAACGACCGCGATTACACAGCGCTGCTGGTTGGAACGCTGTCGCAGGCGCCCTCGAAGCACGAGCAGTGGACGCAGGAAATCCGTTGGGCGGGTGATCTGTCATCGCGGATCAGCGCGGTGTTCGGCGTGTACGGTTTCGCCCAGAAGCTCAACACCGATCCGGTGCACACCGAAGAAGTCGGCGCCGACTACTTCCGCTTCATCTGGAACCCGTCACCGGGGCCCAACGGCAACCCCAACATCGCGCTCTGGGGCCCGCGTGGGTCCGTGGTCGACAACTACTTCGCGGGACAGCGCAGCGAGATCACCTCGCAGCTCGACACTTTCAGCACCGCAGTATTCAGCCAGCTCGACTGGGCGATCACCGAGCGCCTGCACCTGCTGCCGGGACTGCGGATCAACTACGACAAGAAGGAAGTCGACTTCCAGCAGCGCGCGGTGAACATACCGGTTCTCCCTGCCGGCGCGCCGACGCCACCCGCGCCCGCCTACAGCAACCAGACCGCCCAACGCGAAGACGATGACACCAACGTTTCCGGGCAATTGACCCTGGCCTTCAAGGCCAGCGACTCCCTCAACTACTACGCGAGCTTCGCCACCGCGTTCAAGTCGATCGGCATCAATCTCGGCGGCGGCCCCGCCATCGAGATTCCGCCCGAGGACGTGCGCCATATCGAGATCGGCCTGAAGAGCAGCCCGCTGCCGGGGGTGAAGGCGAACCTCAGCGCCTACAACACCGATGTCGAGAACTACCAGACCCAGGTGCTGGTGGTCGGCAACCCGCGCCCGGTGATCGCCAGCGCCGAGAAGGTGCGCGTGCGTGGCGTGGAGTTCGACGGCAGCTGGGAAATCAGCGAAGCCTTGTCGCTTTACACCGCACTCGCCTACACCGACGGCCGCTACGTGTCGTTCCCGAACGCGCCGCTCCCGCTCGAACTGACCGGCTACACCGGCCCCTCGGGTCTGCCGCAGGTGGATGTCTCCGGCCTGCGTCTGCCGGGCATCTCGAAATGGTCCGGCTCGCTCGGCGGCGAGTACCGCGCGCAAGGTCGCTTGCTTGGCGAAGCGGGCGAATGGTTCTTTGGCGCCGACCTGTTCGCGCGCAGCGATTTCTCGTCCAGCGCAACGCCCTCGGAGTTTCTCAACGTGCCCGGCTACAGCTTGGCCAACCTGCGTGTCGGCTTCCGAGCCAGCGAGGTCTGGTCGGTCTACCTCTGGGCCCGCAATGCGATGGACAAGGACTACGTCGAGCTGGTGCAGGCAGCACCTGCCGGACAAGGCGCAGGCCATTACGGCGCGCAGCTGGGTGATCCGAGAGCCTTCGGGCTGGGCCTGCGCTTCTCCTACTGAGACCGTGCCTTTGGGCTCGTTGTCGAATCTGACACACCACCTGCGCCCGCCCGCCGCGCGCCTGTGTTCGAGGGCTGGCGCCAGCATCGCGTTTCCAAGGTCTTGAATGGAGCGAGGGATGCGCACCCGCGTCTTGACGGACCCTGTCCCATCGAAAGCGGCGCACACCGGCACCGCGTCTCCGCGCCCTACGCGCGGCTGGGAAGAGTGAAGAGGGCACGGGCCCGAAAGTCCTGCACTGACGCGCAGGTGACGTGAATGAGGCAACTATGGCGATGCCGCCTGCTTGGCGGCATGCTGGGCCCCACCATGGAACGCATGCCCACTCACCACTCGATCAGACTCGGCTCACCCGCGCAGGCCTTCCGCGAACGCACTCCTGCGTTCGGCGGCTCACGCGCGCGCATGCTCACTGTTCTGACGGTCCTTGGCCTGCAGCAGGCGTTGGCCGGCGCTCTGCCCAAGGCCGAAACGCTTGCTCAGGGCATAGAGGACCGGCGGCTGCATCTGCTTCCGTGGCTCGCAGACTCTCAGGCCCGCGCGCCGCTTGACGATGCTGACGCAGTCAGAGCCGCACTGCGCTTCCTGCAGTCCGCCGAAGCGGTGACAGCCGCCCCGGGCGCGGACGCGCTGCATCTGATCGACAAGCAGCGCCTGCGCTCGGGCGCGCAGCTGCTGCGGTTTGCGCCCTTCCGCGATGGCATCGCCCTGTTCGGCGAAGGCATCACCGTGCTGCTCGATGCCGAGGGGCGAGCGCGGGCCAGCAGCGGCGGCGGCCGCGGGCAGGACTGGCCGGTCGGCCTGCGTGCGCCGGGCTGGACGCTGCAGGCCGGCGATGCGGCAGCGCAGGCATTGACGCCCTGGGGCTTCGACCCGGCGAGCCTGCGCGGCGCGTGGGCGGAACCGGTCAGCCGGCGAGCCACCGGCGATGCGTTCCGCCGCATCGAACCCGCGCTGATGCTGCGCCGGTCGGCCAGCGGCGCCGAGCTGGCGGAGCCCGTGCGTCTGAAGCCCATCTGGTATCGCCGCGGCGGCCTGCTGCAGCCGGCCTGGTACGTCGAGACTGCGGTGCTGCCGGCGCAGGGGCCGGCCAGCAGCGTGCATCACGGCATAGTGATCGACGCTCGCAGCGGTGAAATCCATTCGCGGCAGCCGCTGTCGGCCCACGCCAGCTTCGTTTGGCAGGCCTACGCTGAAAGCAGCGGCGAGAAGCGTCCGCAGCCGGGCCCGCAGGGCCGCGCCGACATGCCGCATCCGACCGCACTGCCCGATGGCTTCACCCCGTCGTTCGGCCCGCCACCGCAGGTGGCGCTGGCGTTTGCGCCGCTGAACAGCGTCTGGCCGGGCCTCGACTTTGCCGACCCCTGGCTGCGCGTGCGCGACTTCGAAACCCGCGGCAACAACGTCGATGCGTATGCCGACCTGAATCCACCCGACGGTTTCAGCGAAGGCGACATGCGAGCGCAGCTCACCGGGCCGGCCACCTTCGCGCCAGGCTACTCGCTGCAGCTGCCGCCGGACGCGGACAAGCCGCAGATCACCGCGGGCATCGTCAACGCCTTCTACCTCACCAACTACCTGCACGACTGGTTCTACCCCGCCGGCTTCGACGAGGCGGCCGGCAATGCGCAGATGTCGAACTTCGGCCGCGGCGGCCTGGAGTTCGACGAGCTGCGGGTCGAGACCCTCGACTACTCCGGCATCGACAACGCCAACATGGTCACGCCGGCCGATGGCGCTTCGCCGCGCATGCAGCTGTTCCGCTTTCGCGGGCCGCTGCTGGCGGCGCTGGATCCCGGCGCGGCGGGCCCGCCGCTGCGCGTGCAGGTAGCCGGATTCGGGCCGCAGACCTATCGGGTGTCGGGCGCGCTGGCGGGCGCGGAGGACAGCGTGGGTGACCCCTTGGACGGCTGCGAGGCCCTGGTCGGCGACTACAGCGGCCGCATCGCCTTGATCAACCGCGGCGGCTGCACCTTCGCGCAGAAGGCCTTGAACGCACAGGCCGCCGGCGCGCTCGGCGCGCTGATCGCCAACAGCGATGACAACGGCTGGCCGAGCATGGCCGGCGATGCGCCGGGGCTGAACATTCCCGCCCAGGGCCTGACCCGCACCGACGGCCAGTGGCTGCGCGAGCGGCTGGCGCAAGGCCCGCTTGCAGTCGAGCAATACGCCGAGCGCGCGCCGGACCGCGACGCCGCGATGGACGCAGCCATCGTCGCTCACGAATGGGGCCACTACATCAGCAATCGCCTGATCGGCGATGGCGCCGGTCTGTCCAATCATCAGGCCCGGGCCATGGGCGAAGGCTGGGCGGACTTCCACGCGCTGCTGCTGCTGGTGCGCGAGGAGGACGCGCAGACCAGCGCGGGAGCCGACTACGCCGGCAGTTACGGCGTGATGAACTTCGTCAGCGCCGGGCGCATGCCGAGCTTCAGCCCGAACGCGAGTTACTTCGGCATCCGCCGGTTTCCCTACTCGACGCGCCGTTCGATCAATCCGCTTGAGCTCCAGCACATCGCCACGAACGCCGAACTGCCGACCAGCGCGCCGCGCACGCTGGGCATCGTCTCAGCGGACAACTCCTCGGTGCACAACGCCGGCGAGGTCTGGGGCAGCCTGCTGTGGGACTGCTACGCCGGCCTGTTGCGCGACACCCTGCCGCCCAATCCGCGCATGGGTTTCTTCGAGGCCCAGCGGCGCATGAGCGAGTATCTGGTGGCGGGCTACAAGCTGACCCCGAACGCGCCCACCTACACCGAGGCCCGTGACGCCCTGCTCGCCGTGATGGCGGTGTCGGACCTCGAAGACCTGCGCCTCTGCGGTGCGGCGTTTGCCGCCCGCGGCGCCGGTCTACGCGCCAAGTCGCCAAGCCGCTTCAGCCTGACGCTACAGGGCGTGCAGCCCAGTCGGATCGACGGCGGAGACCTCGCCATCGATTCGATCGAGCTTCTCGAAGCCGCGAGCTGCGACCAGGACGGCATTCTCGATCCGGGCGAGACCGGCACCCTGCGGCTTCGACTGCGCAACACCGGCACGCAGTCGCTGGTCGACAGTGTGCTCGACGTGACGACGGAGGCGAGCCGCCTGCGCTTCACCGAAGGTCACCGACGCGCACTGCCACCGACCCAGCCACAGCAGCAGGTGACGGTGGACTTCGCGGTCGCGCTGGGCTCCGGCGCGGGGCGCCAGGCGATCAGCGTGGATGCGACGCCGGATGACCCCGGCATCGGCTTCGCCACCGGCGAGCCGCGTACTGACGCCTTCGCGGTCGACTTCGATCTGCGCGATTTCGTCAGCCGCAGCGACAGCTTCGAGAGCCCGCGCCTGGTCTGGACCGCAGCGCAGGACGAAGGTCTCGACGGCAACATCGTCGGCTGGCGGCGGCGCGCGCTGAATGCACTCGACTGGGCGCTGTACGGGCCGGACTTCGGCAGCGAGGGCCAGGCCTGGGTCGAGTCGCCCACCCTGGCGGTGCGAACGGACCAGGATTTCAGCATCGAATTCAGCGCCCGATACAGCTTCGAGGCTGACGTCAGCACCTGGTACGACGGCGGCCTGATCGAGTACAGCGTCGACGCCGGCGCCAGCTGGCAGGACGTCAGCAGCATCGGCCAGCTCAGCCCCGCTTACGGCGGTGAACTGTCCGACTGCTGCGACAACCCGCTGGGCGGACGCCCCGCCTTTGTCGGCAAGAGCGAGGGCTGGCCGGACGATTTCCTCGAACACCGTATCGATTTTGGTCGCAGCCTGGCCGGCCAGCAGGTGCGGCTGCGTTTCCTCATCGCCACCGACGCTGCGGTGTCGGCGCCGGGCTGGGAGATCGATCGAGTCAGCGCGCTCGGCATTGCCAACTCGCCCTTTCCGCAGCTCGTAGCGGACGCCGGGGCGTGTACCCTCAACGGCAGCTTCCGCGACGGCTTCGAGGATCGACCCTGATGAGCGACACCCGCGCAACGCGCCGACTGCGCCCCGAGATCTGGCTGCTGGCGATCGCCTGCGTCCTGCTCGCCGCGCAGGCCGTCTTCCACCTTCTGGCCTATCCCAGACTCGATCAGGGCCTGCTCGATCTCGCGGCCGTCGGCGCCGAACAGCCGCTGCCGAGCTTTGATGTGCTGCGCGGGGCCTGGATCCTGTACGCCGTGCATCTGTTGATCGCCTCGATCCTGTGTGCGGCCTGCGCGCTGGCGCCGCGCCTGTTCGGTCGCGGCCTGCGCATCGCGATGGTGGTCTGGCTGGGCCTGGACACCGTGCTGCTGTTCTACTTCGTCGGCCCCTTTCTCGGCAGCGTGCTGATGGCGATCAGCGCCAGCGCGGTGGCCGCGGCGGCGCTGCTGCCAACGCCACGCGAAGAGCCATAGGGTGGGCCCTGGCCCACCGTGAGCTGGAGACTCTCGCTGTCTCTCCTTTCGTTGAAGAGCGATGCACAGAGCAACCCCGCTCCGCCGGGTCGGCGTTCCGGGTCCGCCCTCGCGCTTGGTTGCTTGTCCGCCCGAGCCCGTCCAGCCCGGAATCGAGGCGACGCGTGCGCCCAGGCAAAGGCGGATTTCAGGCCATGGTGGGCCAGGGCCCACCCTATGAGCCACACACAACAGGGCAGGCTTTGACCGGCCCAGTCCTCGACAGGCCATGGCGTGGGCCCCGGCCCTTCCAGTCTTCGTAGGGCCATAGGGTGCGCCCTGGCCCTTCCAGTCTTCGGCAGGTCATAGGGTGGGCCCTGGCCCACCATGAGCTCAACGCTTGCCGCCGCGCACACAGCTATCCAACACGCGGGTATCGGGCGCGGAAGGCTGCACATCCGGGCCGGATGATCGCCCCGCATTGATCTCGATTGCGGGAATATTCCTGTGCTCGCCACACAAGGCCGAACCCGGCCGCGATGTATCACCCCGACAACGACTTGGCCCATGCCTGACATCCTGATCCTCTACTACAGCCGCAGCGGCAGCGTCGCCCAGCTGGCGCGACAGATCGCGCGCGGTGTTGATGAAGTGCCCGGCATGGCGGCCCGTCTGCGTACGGTGCCGCCGGTCGCAGCCATCACGCAGACGGCCGCCCCGCCCGAGCCCGAGGACGGTGCGCCCTACGTCGAGCGCAGCGATCTCGCCGAGTGCGCGGGCCTGATCCTCGGCAGTCCGACCCGCTTCGGCAACATGGCCGCACCGCTTAAGCATTTCCTCGATTCGCTTGGCGCCGAGTGGGCATCAGGTGCTTTGGTGGGCAAGCCGGCGGCGGTGTTCACCTCGACCGCCTCGATGCACGGCGGCCAGGAGTCGACTCTGCTGACCATGCTGCTGCCGCTGCTGCACCACGGCATGCTCATCACCGGCATTCCCTTCACCGAAGCCGCGCTGAGCACCACCACCACTGGCGGCACGCCCTACGGCGCCAGCCACTGGACCGGCCATGCGGGCCACACGCAGCCCAGCGAGGACGAGCGCCAGCTCGCGCGTGCGCTCGGCCGCCGGGTGGCGCAGATCGCGCAGAAACTCGGAGCCGGGGCATGAGTCTCGAATCCGCCAACCTGAACCTGTTCGACGAGAACGCGAGCCCGGTGCCCGAACACGTCGGCCAAACGGCCTGGTATATCGGCGTGATGCTGCTGTGGGCGCTGATCGCGCTGCAGCTGCTCTGGTACCTCGTGCTGCTGCCGCCGGCGCGGGTCAGCCCCTGGGTGCCGCTGGGCTTTCTCGGCCTGCCGCTGCTGATCCCCGCGTTGTGCACGATCGCGCGTATGAAGAAGGCGCTGTTCTGGGCCGGCTTCATCGCCATGTTCCACTTCACCCACGGAGTGATGGAAGCCTGGACCGTACCCGCCGCGCTGTGGCCGGGGCTGATCGAGGCCGCACTGGCGGCCGGCGTGTGCTGCGCCGCCGCCTGGCACGGGCTGTCGCGCCGCATCTACTGGCGCAAGCTGGTCACGGCCGCTGCCGAGGGGCCGGAGTCCTGAGGCGAGGCCGTATAATTCGCGGCCTCCCCGCGTCAAACGGCCTCGCCATGGACCAGCTCTGCATCGTCACCACCGGCGGCACGATCGACAAGATCTACTTCGACGACAAGTCGGACTACCAGATCGGCGACCCGCAGATCGGCCGCATCCTCGAAGAGCTGGGCGTCACCTTCCGGTTTTCGGTGATCCCGATCCTGCGCAAGGACAGTCTCCACATCACCGAGGACGACCGCGCCCTGGTCAAGCAGACCATCCTGGCGCAGCCGGCGAAACACGTGCTGGTCACCCACGGTACCGACAGCATGGTCGAGACCGGCCGCGTGCTGGCCGATATCCGCGACAAGACCATCGTCATGACCGGTGCGCTGAACCCGGCGCGCTTCCGCGGCTCGGATGCCGAGTTCAACATCGGCACCGCGGTCGGCGCCGTGCAGTGCCTGCCGCCGGGCGTCTACATCGCCATGAACGGGCGTATCTGGGACCCGGCCAAGGTGCGCAAGAACGTCGCCGCCAATCGCTTCGAGGCGGCTTGAACCTGCTCTTGCGCAGCACGGGCGCGATGCGGGTCCAAACGCTCGACATCGCACCGGACACTGGGATCTGACACGCGCCACCATCCGCCGCATGAGCCGATCGCCGCGCCCTGCCCTGCAGGACGCCTGACCCACACCGCCAAGAGCACGCCATGGCCGAGAACAGCCGCCAGGACAAAGCCGCTCGCCAGCTGAAGCTGCTGTCGGAAGCGCTCGACTCCGGGCGACTGGGTCCGGTGCGGCGGATGGTCAACACGCTGAGCCCGGCCGAGATCGGCAATCTGCTGGAATCGCTGCCGCCCGACCAGCGCGTGATCGTGTGGGGGCTGGTCGACGCTGAAGACGACGGCGAAGTGCTGGTCCACGTCGGCGACGAAGTCCGCGAGAGCCTGCTCGCGGCGATGGACACCGACGAGATCGTCGCCGCCGCCGAATCGCTGGATATCGACGACCTCGCCGACCTCATGGAGGACCTGCCTGACCAGGTCATCGACGAGGTGCTGAAGTCGATGGACCGGGAGAA
>JBIJCA010000265.1:0-6359 GCA_044344935.1 Aquimonas sp.
TGGTCAGCGCCGACGGCGAGGCCTGGTTCTACATCGATCGGCTGATGTACAAGCTCGAAGGCGGCGCTGACCCCCTGATGAACGTGCGCGCGATGGACTTGCGCATTGCCCCGAAGCTGGCGGCCGCACTCGGCAATGAGGACTACGCCGGATGGGTTGTTGCCGGCCTCGAGATGTACGCGCGCGTCGCCACCCCGGGCGCTGTTGTCGCTCAGGCGAAAGGCAGTTCGCGCTGGCACGGCAGCCCGGCCCCGAACGGCGGGGTGTATGAAGCAGACGTGTTCATGAGCAGCTTCACCCTGCAGTACACGCGCAAGCAGCAGGCGGCGGACGGACCTGACGGCTTGAACACCGGCGTCGTTGTGTTCACGCCGAGCTCCACCCTCCGAAACAACCGCGGAACCGGTTCGGCCGACGAGTCCAATCTCAACAACGCCTTGCTGGCCACGGTGGCCGGGGACCCGCTCGGCACCAGTTCGGCGAGATATGCGGCCGATGTGCCCTGGCATCAGAAGTTCACCGGCAACTTCGCGCCGCACAACAATGATCAGCATCCCTACCTGATCTGGAACCTGTACCGCGTTGATTCGACCGGGCGCATCGAGCAGATCGGACGTTCCGGCGTAAAACATGCCTGGCTGACCACCAACTCGCCCTGCGATGTGAATCCTGGCAACAACCATATTCTCGGAAGGGGTTGCGTCGACACCTACGGCACCGGCAACAACGATGCCATCGGTGATCTCGGCCCGCGCAACGAGATCATTCCGTTCACGGGACAGTGGGGACGCTGCGGCTCGGTCTACGACGCCGATTGCAACGGAGCACGCGACAACAGTTCACCCTGTTCCAACGTCGGCGGCGCGGACTGCTCCAGCTACGCTTTCCGCATGCCGGTGATCGAGCAGTTCATCGACACCAGCCAGAACGCGAGTGCCACCTACTTCGCCGAGTCCTGGTACATCGTCCGCGACGACATCAACATCCTCAACACCATGCAGTCGGCGCCGATCACCTTCACATGGACCGGCTCCACCTGGAACAGCGGCAATGGTGCTCCCCTGCGCCTGGGGCCGGCCCTCGGCCGCTGGGTCGCCCCGAACACCACGGCGCCGAACGAGCGCAGCGCCGACATCAAGACCGGGGAAGGCAATATCCGCGTTGCGATGCGGGTGAATGATCTCGGCAACGGGCAGTACCGCTATGACTATGCGGTGGCCAACTTCGACTTTGCTCGCGCCGTCACCCAAGGGGCGGAGCCGAACCTGCGGGTGCTGCGCAACAACGGCTTCAACCGCTTCGAACTGCCGTTTCCGGCAGCGGCCCAACTGGTTTCGACCGAGTTCGCCGATGGCGACATCGATGGCGCGAACGACTGGCCGATGACACGGCAAGGCTCCAGCCTGGTGTGGCAGGCGGCGGGCACCGCGACTGCTCCGGTCAACCCGCTGAACTGGGGCGTGATGTTCCGGTTCTCGGTGACGACTACGCAGGCACCACAGACGGGCAGCGGCTTCCTGGGCATCGCCGAGCCGGGTTCACCCGGATCACCCGCAAACGTGCGTGTCGATACCCTGGTGCCCGGGTCCGCCGTGATCAGCCCGGATGCCCTGTTCGCGAACGGCTTCGAGCTGCAGTAAACCGGTGCGTCCGTCCGCGGTGGGTATCGCCGCGGACGGATCCCTCGTGCTGCATCCGTGAACTGCAGGCACGCAAAAAAGCCCGGCCTGCAAACGCAGGCCGGGCTTTCGTGATTCGATCACTTCATGCGGTAGGTGATGCGACCCTTGGTGAGGTCGTAGGGGGTCATTTCGACCTTCACCTTGTCGCCGGTCAGGATGCGGATGTAGTTCTTGCGCATGCGACCAGAAATGTGGGCAGTCACGACGTGGCCGTTTTCCAGCTTCACGCGGAACACGGTGTTGGGACGGGTCTCCAACACGGTGCCCTCCATTTCGATGGAATCGTCTTTGGACATTCGGTCTTCGGTTAGGAAGCAGCCTTCGGGCCGCGGTCAAGTCGCGCATTCTGCCACGCCTGCGGGCAGCGGAGAAGCGCGGTGCACTGGCGCGCTCTGAAGTGCGAAAGCCCAGTCGCCATCGCGAGGACCTTGCGGGGCGTCAATGGCGGGGCGCGGGGTGTGAGTTCAAGGGAATCTGGTGAGCCGGCGACCGCGCACTTCGCGTAGCGCGCCGCCGCCACGGGCGGGCAGAGTCGGCCGCACCAAGCAGAGTGTTCTCACACACCCTCAATCCACCAGGTCGGAGGTGCGCACGGTACCGAACGCCTGAGTCCAGGATCCAACACGGCCGCCGCCTGTAGTCAGCCCCTGCAGAAGCGCCAGGAATCGCGCACGTGCAATGGGCTCGAAGCCCAGGCTGCCCAGATGCGCCGATTCGACCTGACCGTCCAGCAAGGGCATGTCCCAGCCGGACAGGCGGCGGCACAGCGCAGCGATCACGCACTTCGATGCCCCGCTCTCGAGGCTGAACATCGACTCGCCGAAGAAGGCGCGGCCGATGCTGACGCCGTAGAGCCCGCCGATCAGGCGGTCGCCTTCCCAGGCCTCGATGGAGTGCGCATGCCCTTGCTGATGCAGTGCGGCGTAGGCTCGACGCATCGCGGGCACGATCCAGGTGCCGCGCTGGCCGCGCCGCGGCAGGCGCGCGCAGAGTGCGATGACGGTTTCGAAATCGCGGTCCGCGGTGATCTGCCAGTCGCACTGACGCAACGCGCGACGGAAGCGCCGGGACAGGTGCAGTCGCCCCGTTTCGACCACCATGCGCGGGTCCGGGCTCCACCACAGCGGTGGCTCGCCAGGCGAGAACCAGGGAAAGATGCCTTGCGCGTAGGCGCGCAGCAGTCGCTCAGGCTCAAGCCCGCCGCCCCAGGCGAGCAAGCCATTGGGGTCGCGCAGTGCGTGCTCGGCGGCTGGAAACGGGGACTGCGGATCGGCGCCGAGCTCGGGCAGACGCAGGCTCATGCCGGCGATGACTCCGAACGGTAGGGGCTGTGTGCCATCAGTTCACTGCGGTACTGCATCAGCCAGTGCTGTTCCTGCACGAGTGATGCCGCGACCGCCTCGCGAAAGGCCGGCATCGGCAGGTAGTGGCTGGAGTGCGTGAGCTGCGGCAGGAAGCCGCGCGCAAGCTTGTGCTCGCCCTGTGCGCCGGGCTCGAAGCGCTGCAGGCCGTGTTCGATGCAGTACTCGATGCCCTGGTAGTAGCAGCACTCGAAGTGCAGGCCAGGCACCTCTTCGAAGCAGCCCCAGTAGCGCCCATACAGCGTGTCCCGCGAGCGCAGGCAAAGCGCCATGGCGATCGTCTGCCCTTCGCGCTCGGCCAGCACCATCATCAGCCCATGCGCCAGTCTGCGCGCGAGATGACCGAAGAACTCGCGACTCAATGCCGGGTGGTTGCCCTTCTCATCGAAGGTGCGGCAGTAGAGGGCGTGGGCGGTATCGAGATCAAGCGCCGACACCTCGTTGCCGTGCAGCCGGCGCAGGCGAATGCCGGCGCGGACCACCTGCGCCCGCTCCTGCCGAACGTTCTTCCGCTTCTTCGCGGACAGCGCGGCTAGAAAGGCTTCGAAATCGCCGTAACCGGCGTTGTGCCAGTGGAACTGCAAGTCCGAGCGTGCCAGCCAGTCGCCGCCGGGCGCTTGATCGGCGGTATGGAAATTGAGGTGGGCGCTGGATAGGCCCTGTTCGCGGGTGAACTGTTCGAGTGTCCGGACCAGTTCGACGCGCAGCCGCGGGTCGCCGCCGCACAGCAGGCGCGGGCCATTGACCGGCGAATAGGGCACCGCGACCAGCAGCTTCGGGAAATACGGCAGACCCGCGCGATGGTAGGCCTGGGCCCAGGCGTGATCGAACACGAACTCGCCGTGCGAATTGCTCTTCAGGTAACAGGGAGCGGCGGCCTGTAGCACACCGTCGGCGTCCTCGATCAGCAGGTGATGCGGCGTCCAGCCCCAGCGCGGCAGCAGGCTGCCGCTGTCTTCGAGACCGTAAAGGAAGGCGTGCGACGTGAACGGATCATCGCTCCCGCGCAGCGCGTCCCAGCGGGCTGCATCGACGTCGGACAGGCCTTGGACGAAGCGGTGGCGCAGCGGCATGCGGGGCGATTCGTCGGGGGGAAGGGAGCTCACACGCTGTCGATTCCACCGTGCACGGGTGGTGATTCCGGCGGCCGATCGCGGATCGGCCGCCGATCACGCTCAATGTTCGCCGTCGAGAAACTTCTCGGCGTCCAGCGCGGCCATGCAGCCGAAGCCGGCCGAGGTGATCGCCTGGCGATAGATCTGGTCGGCGACGTCGCCGGCGGCGAACACGCCGGGCACCGAAGTCGCGGTCGCGCCGCCTTCGATGCCGCTGCGGATCTTGAGGTAGGCGTTCTTCATGTCGAGCTGGCCTTCGAACAGCCCGGTGTTGGGCGCATGGCCAATCGCCACGAAGACGCCGGTCAGTTCAAGTTCGCGCGGCGTGCCGGTTTCGCGGCTCTTGATGCGCAGGCCGGTGATGCCGCTGGCGTCGCCGAGGAACTCGTCGACCTCGTGGTTCCAGACGATCTCGACCTTGCCGGCCTTCTCCTTGGCGAACAGCTTGTCCTGCAGGATCTTCTCGGCGCGGAACTTGTCGCGGCGATGCACCACGGTGACCTTGCGGCAGATGTTGGAGAGGTAGAGTGCTTCCTCGACGGCAGTGTTGCCGCCGCCGATGACTGCCACGTCCTGGTCGCGGAAGAAGAAGCCGTCGCAGGTCGCGCAGGCCGACACGCCGCGTCCCTTGAAGGCGTCTTCCGAGGGCAGCCCCAGATACTTGGCGGTGGCGCCGGTGGCGATGATCAGGGCATCGCAGGTGTAGATGCCGGAATCGCCCGTCAGGGTGAAGGGGCGCTTCGACAGATCCGCCGTGTTGATGTGGTCGAACACCACTTCGGTCTCGAAACGCTCGGCGTGCGCCTGCATCCGCGCCATCAGATCCGGGCCGAGCAGGCCGTGGGCGTCGCCAGGCCAATTGTCGACTTCGGTGGTGGTCATCAGCTGGCCGCCCTGCTGCAGGCCGGTGATCACGACCGGCTTGAGGTTGGCGCGTGCGGCATAGACAGCGGCCGTCCAGCCGGCCGGGCCGGAGCCGAGGATCAGCAGCGGACAGTGGCGGGTGGGCAGGTTCGATGCACTCATGGATTCTCCGCCGCGGACGCGGCTTGTCATGGGAACGGGCCGGCGTCACAGCGCCGCGGGCCCGAGAGGATGGGGGCTGACTGCGGGGCGATCAAGCCGCATCCGGGCCGATCGCGCGGAGGCGGCGTGTAGAATCGGGCCCCTGCGCAGAACCCGCAAAGGAAGCGACCCCACGTGGCACGAGCGAAGGAAGACAACCGCAAACCGGTGATCACCGACAGTCGCCGCGGCCTCTGGCGCGAAGCGCTGATCCTGCTGCTGGCGCCGGTGCTGCTGTACGTGCTGGCCTGCCTGTGGACCTGGCATCCGCTGGACCCGGGCTGGTCGCGCTCGGGCGAGATCACGTC
The DNA here is from genome assembly GCA_044344935.1 of Aquimonas sp. Classification (GTDB taxonomy): domain Bacteria; phylum Pseudomonadota; class Gammaproteobacteria; order Xanthomonadales; family Xanthomonadaceae; genus Aquimonas. The sequence goes on from JBIJCA010000265.1 coordinate 5,532, forward strand.
CGAGATCCGCAACATCGGCGGGCTCGCCGGCGCGACCTTCTCCGACCTGCTGTTTTCGTTCTTCGGCCTGACCGCCTATTTCGTTCCGGTGCTGGCTGGAATCATCGCCGCCGTCGCCCTGCGCCCGCGCGCCGCGGACGAGGAAACGCCGTTGACGCCTGCCCTGCGTCTGATCGGCGTGGTGGGCTTCCTTGTCGCCAGTGCAGCCATGGCGGCGCTGCACTACACCGACTGGGGCAGCGAGTTGCCGATGCAAGCAGGCGGTCTGCTGGGCAGTCTGGTCGGCACGGCGCTGACGCGTGGAATCGGCTTCGCCGGCGCCAGTCTGTTCCTGCTCGCCCTGCTGCTGCTTTCGATCACGCTCGCCACCGGCCTGTCCTGGCTGGGTCTGATGGATCGTCTGGGGCGGGGTGTGCTGTGGCTGGCCGAGCGCGGTCGCAAGCAGGTGCACGCCGCAGGCGACTTCCGCGCCGCCCGCGCGGCGATCGCCGAGCGCGAGGAAGTGCGCCGCGAGGACAAGGCCAAGCGTGCCAAGCGCGAGCCGGTGCGCATCGAGCCACAGCCGCCCGCGCCCGAGCGCAGCGAGCGCGCCCAGCGCGAACAGCAGATTCCGCTGTTCACCGTATCGCTGGGCGAGAACGGCGCGCTGCCGCCGCTGTCCCTGCTGGATGATCCCAAGCCGCAGCCCAAGGGGTATTCGGAAGAGGCCCTGGCAACGCTGTCGCGGCAGATCGAGTTCAAGCTCAAGGACTTCCGCATCGAGGTGCAGGTGGTCGGCGTCTATCCCGGCCCGGTGATCACCCGCTTCGAAATGGAGCCCGCGCCTGG
>JBIJCA010000362.1:0-3846 GCA_044344935.1 Aquimonas sp.
TTTCATTTGGGAGCCGGGATTCGGGAATGGGGATTCGGGATTCGTTGGAGCGCGGTGTCGGTGGAGGATTGGGCCAGGCCTTGGCCTTAGGGATCTTGAGCCTTTCTGCGCGCGCCCGGCGTGGGTTCGCTTGTTGGCCCGTCGCGCCTAGCGATGACCTTGTGCAAGCCAGCGTAGCGAAGGCTAGCGCGCTGGCGGTGGGCGGCTGGGTAGCGTGCGACTCGGAGCGGTCTTGAGAACGCCGTGCCGACCCGCTCCGACCGGCCCCTCATCCGGCGCTGCGCGCCACCTTCTCCCGTGGGGAGAAGGATTGCCAGCGCGATGACCCGCCCTGCGGACTGCTGTGCGGGTTGGGATCCCTTGCCGATCAAAAGAGCACAGCCTCCACGGGCAAGCCAAGCAATGTCCAACAACGCTGCCCGGGTCTCCGACCCGCAGATCCTGCCGACCGATCCGCCTGCGCAGTGTCTTCATCTTGTGCAAGGCGATCGTTGACCGCCCCAGCGTTCGTCACTGTCAGTTCCGCGCGGCGTGGCGCAGCATGCTTCAGTTGCCGACTGAGGAGGCTTCGCATGCGCCCATTGATTGCACTGCTTACCCTGCTGCTCGGACTCAGCTCGCCGAGCCTGCGGGCCTTCGAGGTCGAGGAAGCCAGCATCGAACAGCTAGCCTCAGCGCAGGCCGCCGGCACAGTCAGTTCGCAGGACCTGGTGCGCGCCTACCTGGCGCGCATCGAGCGCATTGATCGTTCCGGGCCGCACATCAACGCGGTGATCGAACTCAACCCCGATGCGTTGAAGATCGCCGAAGCACTCGACGCCGAACGCGCTGCGGGCACGCTTCGCGGGCCTCTGCACGGGATACCGATCCTGCTGAAGGACAACATCGACACCGGCGACGCGATGCAGACGTCGGCCGGCTCAATCGCCCTGGTCGGCGAGCCCGCCGCGCAGGACGCCAGCGTCGCCGCACGTCTGCGCGAAGCCGGCGCGGTGATTCTCGGCAAGACCAACCTGAGCGAGTGGGCCAACTTCCGCGGCCGCCGCAGCAGCAGCGGCTGGAGCAGCCGCGGCGGGCAGACCAAGAACCCCTACGCGCTGGAGCGCTCGCCCTGCGGCTCGTCCTCGGGCAGCGGCGCGGCGGCGGCGGCGAGTCTCGCCGCAGCGAGCATCGGCACCGAGACCGACGGCAGCATCCTGTGCCCCAGCTCGGTCAACGGCCTGGTCGGCATCAAGCCCAGCATTGGCGTGGTCAGCCGCGCCGGCATCGTGCCGATCAGCAGCAGCCAGGACACCGCCGGGCCGATGGCGCGCAGCGTGCGCGACGCCGCGCTCTTGCTTCAAGCAATCGTCGGCAGCGATCCGCGCGACCCTTCCACCGTCGACAGCGGCGCGCCCGAAGTCGACTACCTCGCCGCCCTGGAGGCGGACGCACTGAAGGGCGCGCGCATCGGCGTGGTGCGCGAGCTGGCCGGATTTCACCGCGGCGTCGACGCGCGCTTCGAGGCGGCCATCGAGGCGCTGCGCGGGGCCGGTGCGGAGATCGTCGACAACGTGAGCCTGCCGACCCGCGCCGAGGCCGCAGGCAACGAGCTGACCGTGCTGGTGCACGAGTTCCGCGACGATCTGAATGCCTATCTGGCGACGCGCAGCGGCGTGCCGGCGAAGACCATCGACGAGGTGATCGCCTTCAACACTGCGCGCGCGGACACGGTGCTGCGCTGGTTCGGCCAGCAGTGGATGGAGCAGGCCGCGGCCAGCGGCGGCATGGAAGCGCCGGCCTACCTGCGCGCCCGCGATGACGCGCGCCGGCTGGCGGGGCCCGAGGGGATTGATGCGGCCATGGCCGAGCACGAACTCGACGCCCTCATCGGCCCCAGCACCGGTCCGGCCTGGCGCGTCGACTGGGTCAACGGCGACAGCCCCAGCGGCGGCAGCTCCGGCATGGCGGCGATTTCGGGCTACCCCAGCATCAGCGTGCCGATGGGCCAGGTGCACGGCTTGCCGGTGGGCCTGACCCTGTTCGGCGCGAAGTTCAGCGAGGCCAAGCTGATCGGCTATGCGTATGCGTTTGAACAGGCCACGCAGTGGCGCACGCCGCCCACCTATGCCGAGCGCGGGCCGGCGGGGGCGGAGGAGTAGAGCGCTTTCGGCTCCTCCGGCAGCCTGTCGATAGGCCGCCTTCGCGGGACTTGCTGGAGACGGCGCTCCGACGCAGATCCAGACCACCCGACCACAAATCCATCGCTCACGCGCTTGTTTCATCGCCCCGGCCATCCGTGCCCAAGGCAGCAGGCCGCTTTTCGGCAGCCTTCTGGCAACTCCACCGCCCAGAAGGGGGTCGAGCGGATGACTCAGTCGATTGATCAGCTCCGAAACACTCAGCAGATCTCGGAATTCACCATCGGGAACTCGATCCTGACACCCGTAAGCACCCAGCCTGGATCACTGTCAGGCTTGTTGTCACCGTCCGTGTCGACTCGATTCTGCCAGGTCCACTCGTACTCGATGTTTCCGGGCATCGGGGTGAAGCCGACATCGAAGCAGTGGCCATGGATGGTCGTCCGCCCCCTGTCACCGAGACTGATGCCGGGACCAATCGGCTCCGGACCGCCCGGTATGGGGGAGTTCTTGGCCGTCTGCTCGTGGGACCTGTGGACGACCGGCCGTGACGGCACCACCGCGCTAATGCTCTCGATCTCGACGCCTTTGGGAAACGCCACCGAGATCGATACCTCTTCGGCACTCTGGGTGTTCGGGCCCACGTACGGCAGCACGTATCGATAGGCGGCAGACTTCGGACCTCCGATCAACCGGATTTCACCGCGCTCCTCCGCAGCCGTGGCGGCGCCGCTCAAGGCTTGATCCGACGCAAACACCGCCGGCGCAGACATGCCCAGCAAGAGGGCCAAACAGAGACAATGTGGTGCAATTTTCATCTGAACAGCTCCATGAGGGGTTTGTTTGCGGTGATCCAGGAAACCGCCCCAGTACGCTAGCCCCCCCCCGCAAGGATCAACCTGTCAGATCTGACAGGATGCGCCCTCAGGACGGAGCCGCGTTCACCGCCCGCTTCCATGCCCCTCAGCGCCTCAGGGGCGGGCACTGCCGGCATCAGCCCAAGGCATCCACGAACTCGAGAATGGCGCGCAAGCAGTCCTCCGCGTGGCTGATGAAGGGCGCATGCCCCGCGCCCTCGATGCACAGATAGCGCGCACCGGGCTGCAGCTCGGCGGCGGCGCGCATCGCGGCGGGCGGGACCAGGCGATCGCGGCGGCCGGCGATCCACAGGCTGGGGACCTCAAGCGTGCGCAGCTCCTCGCGCAGGTCGACGTGGCCGAGCATGGCCAGGCCCTGCAGCAGCGCAGCCTGCGCCGGCTCGCTGCGTTCGAACACGCAGGCGCGCAGGGTCTTCAGCACCTCGCGGCCGTGCTCGCTGCCGATCGCCTCCAGACTCAGGAAACGCTCCAGGGTGCCGCGGTAGTCGCGACCCAGCTCGTCGGCGAACTGCTCGAAGATTTCCGGCGAGACCGCCTGCGGCCAGTCCGGCCCGCGCACAAAGCGCGGCGAGCTGGCGATGGCGATCAGGCCCTGCACGCGACCCGGCTGCTCGATCGCCGCCTGCAGGGCGATCTGCCCGCCCAGCGACCAGCCCAGCCAGGGCGCGGGCGGCACGGCCTGGGCGATGCGCGCGGCGACGTTGGCGAGATCCAGGTCATCCCGTTCGGTGCTGAACCCATGGCCGGGCAGGTCAACGAGATGCAGTTCGTGGTGCGCGGACAGGCCTTCGATCAGCGGCGCGAACACGCCGCTGTGCATGGCCCAGCCGTGGATGAGGACGAGCGGT
>JBIJCA010000167.1:0-10050 GCA_044344935.1 Aquimonas sp.
CTACGTCAGGGCCTACACCTGACCGATCGCTTCCAGCCCTGAGGTGGAACGCGCACTTGGCCCAGAGCGAGCCCACATAGGGTGGGCCCTGGCCCACCAGGACATCAGGGCTCGCCCCGGTGCATCGCCTCACCGTATCGAGGCCCAGTGTGCTGAAGCGTTCAACCGTGGATGACCGGAGCCGGCGTGGAGCAAATGGTGGGCCAGGGCCCACCCTATGGATTCGAAAGGCAGGGTGCGCCCAACCAGATCAGTGTGTTTGCTGGGCTCGCTGCAATGAGGGGAGGCGGCCTTGCGGCTACAGGTTGCGCCTGGTCGACAGCTCAGCGCTTGCGCAGCGCGCCCGCCAGCAGCAGGACAGTGCCGACGCCCAGCAGGACGAAGCCCAGTGTTTTGCCCTGCTGGCCGCGATCGGCCACGCGGATGCTGCCGTCACCGACTTCCAGCGCCTTGTCTCCGACCCGCAGCACTTCGTTCTTGCCTTCGATCTGGACCAGACCCGACACCAGGACGCCACCCGCGATGTCGAGCAGCAGGCCAAGGGTAAGCAGCAGTGCGCGCATTCGATGCCTCGGGACGGATCCGCGGAGTGGTGCCGTGACTCTGCCCGCAGAGGCAGGCCGGCACAAGCCCGTGATGCTGAATGCCTGAGCTCGCTGTGCGGCCGCCTCGCTGCTGCAGAGTTCCCTTGGGACAACGCTGAAGAAGTCAGCGTCGTCGCGCGCCATGGAGGCGCGCCCGCGGATCGAGCACGTCCGTGCTTGATCCAGCGCGACCGAGCGAAGCGAAGGCGTCGACGCGGACGCGCTCATGGCGTTCCGTAACATGCTGACGGTTCGCGTCGGGCTTCACCTTGCAGCCGATATGCTCTCACCCATGCACGCTCAGAACCGACCGTATCCAAATACCTGCGCAGTCGCCGCAGAGACGATTGCATCCACAGGCTTCTGTTTTCTCCCTCGCGTACGCGCGCTGCAGGCCCTGCACATCGGCGCAGACAGCGAGTGGCGGCTGTTTGTCGACAGCTGGCGGGACCTGGGCGTCGATGAGCACATGGCCGACGGCGGCCGCTATCGCCGACGCCGCCATGCCGTGTTCGCCGCCAGCGCTGCGCGTGGTATCGAGCGACTGCCCGATGCCCCCCACTACCAGGCCCTCCACTACAACCGCTTGAACGGCGGCATCGAGCGCTGGTTCCAGCCGATCCTGCCCGAGGTGGGTGAAAGCACGCCGTTTCGCGCGCTCGCGGAGTTCTCGCACGGCCTCTTCGCCCAGCTCGCACCAACCGTCGAGCGCTGGCAGGTGGAAGCCCACCAGTTCCGCATCGAAGCCCTGCCTGGCCAGCCAGGTCAGCCGACCCCCGAGGGCGTTCACCGCGATGGCGTCGACTATGTGCTGGTCGCGCTGATCGATCGGCACAACATCCGCGAAGGCACCACGACCATCCATGCCGCCGACGCGACCCAGCTCGGCGCCTTCACCTTGACGCACGCTCTCGACCTCGCCCTGGTCGATGACCAGCGCGTCTGTCACGGCGTCACCGCGGTCGAGCCGCTGGATCCGGGTGCGCCGGCCTGGCGTGATGTGCTGGTGCTGACCTTCAAGCGCACCGAGAGCCTGCTGAGCGCTGCTCCAGCCTCATAGGGTGGACTCCGGCCCACCGTGTTCAATGCGCTGCCAACAACGCTCGCATGCCGACATGCGCATCGGGCACGGGAAGTCCTTATCCAGGGATCAAGCCGGCGACTCGCGGTGCGCTTCGGCAGACGAGGCAACCGCTGTCGCACCGAGTGGAAGACGGGGAGCGCAGGCACCGGGGCGAGACATCGCCCCATGGTGGGCCAGGGCCCACCCTATTCGCCCACAAGCCTCGCGCACAACGCTCCATGGCCCGGTCCATGAACGCACCCGCTTTTGCATAGGGTGGGCCCTGGCCCACCGCGAGTCACACACGTTCGATTGGGCAGAACGCCACGGCAGCACAGCCGCAAGAGCCCAGAAACTTCACGACTTCAGCTCTGGTCGCATCAGCGCGCGCGACCGCTTCACCCCACCGGCTTCGGCGCCTTCGCATGCCGTTGGCGCAGCAGCTTCTCGAGCTCGCCCAGGGACAGCCCGCGCGCGCGCAGCAGCACCAGCAGGTGGTAGATCAGGTCGGCGCTTTCGCCCAAGAGGTCAGCGTCTTCCTGCGCCACCGCGGCCAGCGCGGTTTCCACACCTTCCTCGCCGACCTTCTGGGCGATCCGGCGGATGCCCCCCTCGAAAAGCCTAGTGGTGTAGCTGCCAATCGGGCGCTCACGCTCGCGCTGTGCGATCAGCGCATCCAAGTCACCCAGGAAGCTGCCCGGTGCATCGGGAAAACAGCTGGTGCGCTGCAGATGACAGGTGGGCCCCTGCGGGTGCGCCTGGATCAGCAGGGTGTCGGCATCGCAGTCGGTCTCGATGCTGACCAGCTTCAGCACATGCCCGCTGCGCTCGCCCTTGGTCCAGAGCCGGCCCTTGCTGCGGCTGAAGAAGGTGACGTGGCGGCAGGCCAGGGTCATCTCCAGCGCCTCGCGATTCATGTAGCCCAGCATCAGCACACGCAGGGTGTCGGCGTCCTGCACCACCGCTGGCAGCAGACCGTCCTGCTTGTCCCAGGCCAGTCGATCCAGGGTCTCGGGGCCGACCACCACGTCTTCAGACATCACGCACCTCGATGCCGCGCTGCTTGAGCGTGGACTTGAGTTCTGGAATGGCGATGGCGCCGGAATGGAACACGCTGGCGGCGAGCGCCGCATCCACATCGGCCTGCTCGAACACCTCGGCGAAGTGCTCGGGCGTGCCGGCGCCGCCGCTGGCCACGAGCGGGACACGGCAGAGTGCGCGGACCGCGCGCAGCTGCTCGATGTCATAGCCGGCGCGCACGCCGTCGGTGCCCATGCAGTTCAGCACGATCTCGCCGGCGCCGCGCTGCTGCACCTCGACCACCCAGTCGAGCGTCCGGCGACTGAGCGCGCGGGTCTTGCTGGGGTCGCCGGTGTACTGGCGCACGCGCCACTCGCCGTCCTCGTCGCGCAGGCTGTCGATGCCGACCACCACGCACTGCACGCCGAAGGCCTCGGCCAGTTCATCGATCAGCTCGGGCCGCTCCAGCGCCGGCGAATTCACCGACACCTTGTCGGCGCCGGCAAAAAGAATGGCGCGCGCATCCTCGACCGAGCGGATGCCTCCGGCCACGCAGAAGGGGATGTCGATCAGCCGCGCCACGCGCTCGACCCAGCCGCGGTCGACGCTGCGGCCCTCGGGGCTCGCCGTGATGTCGTAGAACACCAGCTCGTCGGCACCGGCGTCGCGGTAGCGTTGGGCGAGCTCCTCGATTGCGCCCATCACCACGTGATCGCGGAAGCGCACGCCCTTGACCACCTGGCCGTCGCGCACGTCGAGACACGGAATCAATCGACGGCTCAACATGCCAGCGCCTCCTCGACGGTGAAGCGACCATCCAGCAGGGCCTTGCCGAGCACCACGCCGGCCGCGCCCACCTCGCGCGCCGCGCGGATGTCGTCCAGCCCGGACACGCCGCCCGAGGCAATCAACTGGACCTCGGGCGCGCGTTCGACCAGCAGCCGATAGAGCGCGAAGTTCGGCCCGGAGAGCATGCCGTCGCGGGCGATGTCCGTGCAGAGCAGATGCCTCAAGCCTGCTGCTCGATAGCGCTCAAGCAAAGCGAACAGTTCCTCGCCCGCGCTCTCGGTCCAGCCGTGGGTCGGCAGTCGCCACACGCCGCTGTCATCGCAGCGAGTGTCCAGAGCGATGCACAGGCGATCAGCGCCGAAGCGCGTGAGCCAGTCGATGACGAGATCGGGCGACTTCACCGCGAGCGAGCCAATCACGACGCGCTCCACGCCGGCGGCCAGCAACCCCTCGACGTCACCCTCGCTGCGCACCCCGCCGCCGCTCTGGATGCGCAGGCCGCTCTGCGCGCACAGCGCTTTCGCCAGCGGCGCGAGCGTGTAGCCGCCGGCCTTGGCGGCATCCAGATCGACCAGATGCAGCCATGCAGCGCCTGCGCGCGCGTAGTCCAGCGCCAGCTGCAGCGGATCGGCGGCATAGCGGGTCTCAAGGGCGTAGTCGCCCTGTTTCAGCCGCACCACGCGTCCGTCGCGGACGTCGATGGCGGGAATCGCGGTGAAGCCGGTCATTGGCCGTCCCACTCCATGAAGTTCTTGAGCAGCTGCGCACCCACGGCCGCCGAGCGCTCGGGGTGGAACTGCGCGCCAGCAACGTTGCCGCGACGGACGATGGCGCTGAAGGCCTCGCCGTGCGTGCTCGACGCCAGCGTGTAGTCGCCCGCGGGCGCCGCATAGCTGTGTACGAAGTAGGCCTGCGCGCCTTCGGCGATGTTCTGCAGCAGGGCCGAGTCGCGCTCGCGCTGCAGGCGGTTCCAGCCCATGTGCGGCACGCGCACGCCGGGAAACTCCTTCAGCTTCCGCACCTGCGCCGGAATGAGACCCAAGCCTTCGACATCACCCTCGGCGCTGCGCTCGAACAGCAGCTGCATGCCGAGACAGATGCCGAACAGTGGGCGTGGAAAGCCGCGGATCGCGTCGATCAGCTGCAGCTCGCGCAGCCGCGCCATTGCAGCGCCGGCAGCACCGACGCCGGGCAGCAGGGCACGTTCGGCCTGATGGAGTTCCTCCGCACTGCGCACCAAGGTGGCCTGGACGCCGAGCCGCTCCAGCGCGTAGCAGACCGAACCGATGTTGGCGACGCCGGAATCGATGACCGCCAGCCGCATCAGAGCGTCCCCTTGGTGCTGGGCAGGTCGAACCCCTCGCGCCGGATCGCTGCGCGCAGGGCGCGCGCCACCGCCTTGAAGCTGGCCTCGACCATGTGATGGGCGTTGTCGCCGCGCACCGAGAGGTGCAGGTTCAGGCCGGCGGTCTCGCACAGCGAGCGGAAGAAATGCGGCACCAGCTCGGTCGGCAGCTCGCCCACGCGCTCGCGCGGGAAGCTGCCGTCGAACACGAAGTAGGGCCGACCGCTCAGATCCAGCGAGGCGCGCACGAGCGTCTCGTCCATCGGGATCACCAGATCCAGCGCCGCGGGCTTCGATTCTGCGGCCCCCGCTTCGCCTTCCGCCGCCCAGGCGTAGCGGCCGATGCCGCGCTTGTCGCCGAGCGCCTGCTTCAAGGCCTGACCCAGCGCCAGCGCGCTGTCCTCGACGGTGTGGTGCTCATCGATGTGCAGGTCGCCCGCGCACTTCAGCTTGAGCGCGAAGCCGCCGTGCTTGCCGAGCTGCTCCAGCATGTGGTCGAAGTAGCCGAGACCCGTCAGCGCGACCGGCTCAGCCGGGCGATCCAGATCGATGTGGACCTCGATCTTCGTTTCCTTGGTGACGCGTTCGACGCTGGCCTGACGCGGCGCGTCGGCCAGCAGGTGGGCGATCTCGGCCCAGGTGTATTCGGGCCCCTTTCCGGCCGTGGCCTTGGCGCCGGCGGTGACCTTCAATCGGAAGCCACGCACACCGAGGTTGTCGGCGAACTCGATGTCGGTGTCGCGGTCGCCCACCATCGCGCTGCCCGCAAGGTCGATGCTGCGATCCCGCAGGTAGTGCATCACCAGCCCCAAGCGCGGCTTGCGGGTAGGCGCGTTGTCCTGCGGAAAGCTGGTGTCGATCAGCACCTCGCGGAAGGTGATCCCCTGCGATTCGAAGATCTGCATCATCAGATCGTGCGGGGCCTGGAAGCTCTCCTGCGGATAGGCCTCGGTGCCCAACCCGTCCTGGTTGGAAACGATCACGAACTCGAAGCCGGCGGCCTTCAACTTCAGCATGGCCGGAATCACGCCCTCGACCAGCCGCAGCTTGGCGTAGCTGTCGATCTGGTAGTCGGCGGGCTCTTCGATCATCGTGCCGTCGCGGTCGACGAAGAGGATGCGCTTCATGCCGCGGCCTCCTGGGTGGCGTTGGCGAACACGGCCAGCGCCGCGAGGTTTTCCTCCGGCGTACCGATCGAGACGCGCAGGCAGTCAGCCAGCAGCGGATAGCGGCTGATCTCGCGCAGCACCACGCCCGCGGCGAGCGCGCGGCGATAGGTCGAAGCCGGATCCGTGCAGCGCACCACCAGAAAGTTGGCATCCGACGGATACACGCCGAGCACGCCGGGCGTTTCCGCGAGCCGAGCGGCCAGCGCCTCACGGCCCGCGATCAGCTCGGCAACGTGGACCTGCGTCTTCGCCAGCACCTCAGGCTGCAGGGCCTCCAGCGCCGCGCGCGCGCAGGGGGCCGAGATCGGATACGGCGCCATGATCGCGCGCAGCACGCGGATCAACTCGGGGGCCGCAATCAGGCTGCCGATACGCGCACCGGCCAGCGCATGCGCCTTCGACAGCGTGCGCAGCACCGCCAGCTGCGGGAAGCGCTGGCGCAGCGCAGTGGCCGAGGCCTGCTGCATGAACTCGCCGTAGGCCTCATCGACGACCACCACGGCGCGGCCTTCGAGCGCTGAGGCGATGCGCTCGATGGTCTCGACCGGCAGGGCCTGTCCGGTCGGATTGTTGGGCGAGCACAGGAAGACCAGCTTCACCGGAGTGCTGAGCGCCGCGGCAATGACCGCGTCGGCATCCAGTGCGAAGGGCCGCGCGGCATCGCCGGTGGCCGTGAGCGGCACCTCGACCAGCCTCGCGTTCTGCACGCGTGCGGCGACGGCGTACATGCCGAAGGTCGGCGGGCAGATCAGCACCCCGTCCTGGCCTGCGCGGCACAGCGCGCGCACCAGCAGGTCGATGGGTTCATCGCTGCCGCGGCCGACCAACAGCTCATCGGCCTGGACGCCGTACAGACCAGCGAGCGCTTCGACCAGGGCTTCGGGCTGGGGCTCGGGATAGCGGTTCAAGCCCTCGCCGCCATGGATCTCCGGCGCCCAGGGCGACTCGTTGGCATTGAGGAAGACGCGGCCGCCGCTGGCCTCCTTGCGTGCGGACGAGTAGCCGCCGAAGCCGCGCAGGTCGGGGCGGATCAGATCCAGCAGCGCGCTCATGCCCTGCCCTCCGCGATCGCCGCCAAGCGCCGAGTGACGGCGCGCTCGTGCGCGATCAGGCCTTCGGCGCGCGCCATCTCGGCGGCGTCAGGGCCGGCGATGCTCAGGCCTTCCGCGCTGACCTCCTGCACGGTGATCAGCTTGACGAAGCTCGCCACCGACACGCCGCTGTAGGCGCGCGCGGCACCATAGGTCGGCAGCACGTGGTTGGTGCCGCTGCAGTAGTCGCCCAGGGCCTCGGGCGCCAGCGCGCCGAGGAAGACCGAGCCGGCGCTGCGCACGCGCTGCAGCCACTGGCGGGGCTGCTCGACCTGCAGGATCAGGTGTTCGGGCGCATAGCGGTTGCTGATCTCGATCGCCTGGGCGATGTCGCGGCTCAGGATCAGGCGGGCGTGGCTCAGCGCTTTGGCGAGGATCTCGCGGCGCGGCAGCTCAGCGGTCTGCTTCTCAAGCTCGACGGCCACGGCGTCCAGCAAGGCCTGCGCGTCGGAGATCAGCAGCACCTGCGAGTCCGGACCGTGCTCGGCCTGGCTCAACAGGTCGGAGGCGATGAACTCGGGCGAGGCTGTGGCATCGGCGATGACCAGCACCTCGGAGGGGCCGGCCGGCATGTCGATGGCGGAGCCGTCCGGATCGTTCGCCACCTGCAGCTTGGCCTCGGTGACGTAGGCGTTGCCGGGGCCGAAGATCTTGTCGCACTTCGGAACCGATTCGGTGCCATAGGCCATGGCGGCAACGGCCTGCGCGCCACCGAGCTTGAACACGGTGCTGATGCCGCACAGGCGCGCGGCGACCAGCACGGTGGCGTCGACGCACCCATCGGGCTTGGGCGGCGTGCACAGAACGACTTCAGTGCAGCCGGCGATGCGCGCAGGCACGCCCAGCATGATGGCGGTCGAAGGCAGCGGCGCACTGCCGGCCGGCACGTACAGGCCGACGCGCTCGATCGGGCGGATCACCCGCTCGCAGTGGAGGCCCGGCGCGGTCTCCAGCGCATAGCCACGCGGCGCGCCGGCCTCGTGGAATTTCACGAGGCGCTCGATGGCATTGGCGATGGCCTGCTTCAGGGCCGGCGACACCTGCGTTTCGGCCGCGGCGAACTCGTCCTCGGTGACGCGGAAACTGCCCAGCTCGCAGCCATCGAAGCGGCGGGTGAGCGCGCGCAGGGTGCTGTCGCCGTCGGCGCGCACCTGGCTGATGATCCGCTCGACGGTGTCGGCCAACACGGCGCGCGCGCCTTGGGCGGGGCGACGCAGGCTCATGCGGCGCTGGGCCTCGTCCATGCGATTCCAGTCCAGCACGCGCAGCTCGCGCGCGGCGAACGGCACGGGGCGCTCGCCGGTGGTGCGCTCGGCGGCGGTCTTCTCGGTCGTGGTGTTCATGTCAGCATCTGCTCCACCGGCAGCACCAGCAGTCGGCGCGCACCGGCCTTCTTCAAGTCCTCAAGCTGCTGCCAGGACAGGCTGCCCTGACAGATCGCCTGCACGCTCACGCCCTGAGGCTGACCGTCCAGGCTCATGATGGTGGGGCGCTCCTCGCTGGGCAGAAGGCGCAGCACCTCGTCGAGCAGCGCGCGCTCGGTCTCCAGCATCAGCAGGCGCGCATCGCGGACCTGCAGCACGCCATCCAGGCGACGCAGCAGCTGAGTAGCGATGTCGCCGCGCTCGTCCATCAGCGGCTCGGCCGGACCGGCCAGCACCGCCTCGCTCTCATGGATCACCACCGCCTCGCGCAGCTGGTTGGCGGCCAGGGTGCCGCCGGTCGAGACGAGGTCGCAGATCGCCTCGGCCTTGCCAAGGCGCGGCGCGATTTCGACCGAGCCGGACAGAATCACGATCTCGGCGCGCACGTTGTGGCGCTTCAGCCAGTCCTCCAGCAGGGCCGGATAGCTGGTGGCGATGCGCAGGCCGGCAAGGCTCTGCGGGCCGTTCCAGGACATGTCCTGCGGCAGCGCGATCGACAGCCGGCAGCGGCCGAAGCCGAGCGCGCGAACTTCCTTGAAGGCCGGCGGCAGGCCGCGGGCGGCGCGGTCCAGGGCCTGCTCATCCAGCACGTTGCGACCGACGATGCCGTAGTCGCAGGTGCCCTCGGCGATCAGGCCGGGGATGTCGTCGTCGCGCACCAGCAGCAGGTCGACGGGCTGCGATTCGCCGAAGCAGAACAGGCGGTCGCGGCTTTCGCGGAAGCTCAGGCCGGAGCGGGCCATCAGCTCGCGGGCGGGGTCGGACAGGCGTCCATTCTTCTGCGCTGCGATGCGCAGACGGTCACGGTTCTTCACGGGGAGGGGTGCTCGAAGCGGGGGAGGAGGATGCGGTGTTCAGCGCGAAGCAGAGGCGATGCCTGCGGGGTCATGCAGCTTGAGGTGGCGGGCCGCCGATCGGTAACCGCCGGCGCCCTGGGTCAGGCAGCGCGCGACCCGCCCGACCGTGGTGACGCTGACGCCGGTGAGGTCATGGATGTCACGGTAAGTGCGACCGGCCAGCAGAAGTGGCACCACCCGCCAGCGATCGGCCAGCGCCTCAAGCTCGGCAGGGGTGCAGAGATCATCGAGGAAGGCCGCGATCTCGGCCGGGTCGCGCAGTTTGGCCAGCGCCTCGCACAGTGCGAGGACAGGATCGGCCGCAGGCAACACCACCGGGGCGGGCTTGCGCTCGCGCGCGCCACGGGCAGGCACGCTTTCAGGACTGGCGATTCGTCGCTTCACGACCATCTCTTGTAATAGCGTGCTGATACGTTAAACGCTAAAGCCAAGGACCACAAGCATGAAGGTGTGAAAGCGCGCATCGCTCGAACCGCGAGCAGCTACCATCGCGCCTCCGGCCCTCGTGGAACGCGCCATGCACGCTCGCAGTCAACTCGCCCGACCCCGTCGTCGCCTGCTGCGCATCGCGCTGCGAACGCTGGCTGCGGTGCTGTTCGTGGCCCTGGCGACCGCCGGCGGAAGCTATGCGCTACTGCGCGGCAGCCTGCCCCAGCTCGAGGGGGAAGCGCGCATCGCGGGGCTGAGTGCGCCAGTGGAGATGGAGCG
>JBIJCA010000142.1:0-11172 GCA_044344935.1 Aquimonas sp.
CACGCTGCGCGCCTCGAACCGCGCCGATGCCCTGCGTGCGCTCGGCTTCGTGCACGCACAGGAACGCTTCTTCGAAATGGATCTTGCCCGCCGCAGCGCAGCCGGCGAATTGGCGGCACTGGTCGGCGCCGCGGCACTGCCGCGTGACCGCGCCCACCGCGCGCATCGACTGCGGGCACGCATGCAGGCCGAGATCGAACGCGGGCCGCCCGACCAGCGTGAGCAGCTGCAGGCCTATGTCGAGGGCGTCAACGCCGGTCTGCAGGCGCTGGACAGCCGCCCCTGGGCCTACTGGCTGCTGCGCGCGCAGCCGGATCCGTGGCGCGAGGAGGACAGCCTGCTCGCCGGTCTGGCGATGTTCTTCGACCTGCAGGACTCGCAGAACCGTCGCGAACTGGGTCTGCTGCAGCTGCGCGCACATCGCCCCCAAGCTCTCGTGGATCTGCTCGCGGCGCCTGGCAGCGCTCACGATGCACCGCTGTTCGGAGACGCCCTGCCCGCCATCGAGCCGTCCGCCCTGTTGGCGGCACTGAAGGTCGATGCGCCCGCAGAAGCCAATGCAGACGCCTCGCCGGGTGCCGCAGACGCAGACGCGGGCAAGGATCACGATGCGTCGCTGGACAACGATCCCGAAGCGCCCAGCCCCGGCAGCAACAATTTCGCCGTCGCCGGCACGCTCACGGCCGACGGCCGGGCCCTGGTGGCAGACGACATGCACCTCGGCCTGCGCGCGCCAGGCGTGTGGTTCCGGGTGCGGTTGGTCTACCCGGACCCGCTCGCGCCCAACGGTCAGGTCGACGCCACCGGCGTCAGCCTGCCGGGCGTGCCCGCCCTGATCGTCGGCAGCAGCGGCCACGTCGCCTGGGGATTCACCAACAGCTACGGCGACTGGCATGACTGGGTCGCGGTGGAGTTCGTCGATGACGCCCGCACTTCGTATCGAACGCCGGAAGGCAGCGAGCCGGTGACCCTCAGTCGGGAAACCCTCGACGTCCGCGGCGGCCCATCCGAGTGGCTGGAGGTCCGCGAAACCCGCTGGGGGCCCCTGCTGGCCGAGGCCCCGGATGGCACGGCGCTGGCCCTGCGCTGGACCGCGCATCGCCCCGGCGCGATCGATCTCGGCATGGCCGAGCTGCTGCGCGCGGCGGATATCGAGCAGGCGCTGGACATCGCCCAGCGCAGCGGTACGCCGACCCAGAATTTCGTCGCGGGCGACCGTGAGGGGCGCATCGGCTGGACCCTGATGGGGCGCATTCCGCAGCGCCTGGGCAACTGCGACCCCCTCCGCCCTTTGCGTCCACTGGAGGGCTGCGACTGGAGCGATGACTGGCTGCCACAGACGCAGGTTCCACGCCTGCTCGATCCGCCGTTGCAGCGGCTCTGGACCGCCAACTCGCGCATCGTCGGCCTCGAAGCTCTGCGGGTGGTCGGCGATGGTGGCTATGACCTCGGCGCGCGCCAGGCCCAGATCCGCGACCTGCTGATGGCGCGCGAACGCTTCAGTGAAGACGACCTGCTGGCGATCCAGCTTGATGATCGCGCGCTCTTTCTCATGCCGTGGTGGGAGCGTCTGCGCACGACTTTGGCGCAGAACGCGGATGCGACCGCACTCGCCGATCTGGCCTCCGCCACCCTTTCGCGCCCCGAGCGCGCCTCGATCGATTCGGTCAGCTACCGCGCCGCCCGGGGGTTCCGCGGCCTGCTGATCGAAGCCTGGAGCCAGCATGCATTTGCGCCGGCTCGGGAGGCGCTCGGCGAAAGCTTCGTGGAGCCCCGCCTTCCGCAGATCGAACCCGTGCTGCAGGCCTATCTGTCTCTCGCCCCCGAACAGGCGCCGGACGGATGGCCGCAGCCGGCCGAATTGCAGCGCGAGGCCGCCCTGGCACTGGCCAGCGAATGGAGCGCGCAAGGGGCCGACTACAGTGCGCGCACCTGGGGCGAACGCAACGCCAGCGCCATCTGCCACCCGCTGGCGGCGGCTCTGGGCCCGGCGCGCAGCGTGCTGTGCATGCCGACGGAAGCCCTGGCAGGCGACAACCACTTGCCGAGGGTTCAGGGCCCGGCGTTCGGCGCCAGTCAACGGATGGTGGTGGCGCCCGGCCACGAAGCCGAGGGGCTGTTCCACATGCCCGCCGGCCAGAGCGGCCACCCGCTGTCGCCCTTCTGGAACGCGGGGCACGCCGATTGGGCGCAGGGCCGGCCGAGCCCCTTCCTGCCCGGCCCCGCGCAACATTCACTTACATTGACACCGTGAAAGATCACAGTCGGGAGCGCTGAGCTGGCCAAAATCGGGCCAACTCTGACATCATCCCGCCTTGATCGGTCATTTTGTGACGCAAGCTGTCGGTCTTTCCCCGACATGCACGCCATACTTGGCCCCGCTCCGGCCTGCCGGAGCCGCACTGCCCGCCTGCCGCTGCTCCCGGAGTGACCATGTCGTTTCTGATCCGCCTGCTTTCGACCCTGCGTTACATGACCCTGCGCCGTCAGCTGCGTGAGATGCGCAGGATCGTCGAGTCACTGTCGCCGAGCACGCGCGCCGCGGTTGCGACCCTGACGATGGGCGAGATCCAGAACGCCGCCCGCTCCCCCGTTCCGCACCTCTATGGCTGTCAGGATGTGCATCGCTACCAGCCATGGAGCGACGTTGCTTCGCAGGCATTCGGCAAAGCGAGGAGCAGCGTCGCCCAGCTGAAGCTTCGCGGTATCGCCCTGTGGCTTGCGGTGGTCTACCACGAAACCCGCGAGATGCCCCACGCCGGCCTGGCCGACAT
Organism: Aquimonas sp.; assembly: GCA_044344935.1. Lineage (GTDB taxonomy): Bacteria > Pseudomonadota > Gammaproteobacteria > Xanthomonadales > Xanthomonadaceae > Aquimonas. Next base: position 2,775 of record JBIJCA010000142.1, read on the forward strand.
CCATCGCGAGATCCTCGGCCTGCTGGGCCACCTCAAGGGCACCTACGCTGGCGCGGCAGCGGCGAAAATGGGTGCCGAGCGCGCCTGAATCGACGGCCGCGAACCGCACTGACGACGGAGCCTGCGGGCTCCGTCGTCGTTTACGTGGTCCACGGCATGCGGGTGGATCAAATCTTCAGGCAGGCTCGGGCAATACCCGCATAGATCGACGGCAAGGCACACAGGTCCTGCAGGCGGACAGCCTCATCGATCTTGTGGATGCTGGCGTTGAGCGGGCCAAACTCGACAACCTCGGCACCGAGCGGCGCGATGAATCGCCCATCCGAGGTGCCGCCACCCGTGTTTTCGTCCGGCTCGACCCCCAGTTCAGCCATCAGCACCTCTCGGACTGCCGCGCGCAGTCGCCCCTCACCGGTATGGAAGGGCTCACCCGATCGATGCCAACGCAGTTCCACGCGCAGCTCATGGGCCGCAAACACCGCTTCGATGTCAGCGATGAGCGCGTCCGCAGTCCAGCGCGGTGAGTAGCGCAGGTTGAACTGCACCTCGGCAGACCCGGGGATGACATTGCTGGCGCCGGTGCCGGCCCTGAAGTTGGCGATCTGGAAGCTGGTCGATGGAAAGTCCGGCCAGGGATCGCCGTCCCAATCACGCGCGCACAACTCGGCCAGCACGGGCAGTGCCTGGTGGATCGGATTGAGCGCTTTCTCGGGGTAAGCGACGTGGCCCTGCACGCCCATCACCGTGGCAATGCAGGTAAGCGAGCCGCGGCGACCGATGCGAACGACGTCGCCGAGCCGCTGCGCGGAAGAGGGCTCGCCGACCAGGCAGTAGTCGACGCGCTCCCGGCGCGCAGCGAACAGCTCGGCTACCCGGCGTACGCCGTCAATGGCATCGCCTTCTTCATCCGAGGTCAGCAAGAGCCCCACCCGCCCCTGCCAGTCGCGCCGGGCGGCAAGGTCCTCCAGCGCGAGGACGAAGGCTGCCACACTGCCCTTCATGTCGGCAGCGCCACGGCCGCGCAGCAGTCCGTCGGCGGTGAGAGTGGGTTCAAAGGGCGGGCTTGCCCATTGGTCCAGCGGCCCGGTCGGGACCACGTCGGTGTGACCCAGCAGGATCAGGGTCGGGCCTTGATCGCCAAGGGTCGCCCACAGGTTGTCGACCGCACCGAAGCGCAAGTGCTCGATCCGGAAGCCCGCAGCTGCAAGCCGCTGCGCGATGAGCGCCTGGCAGCCGGCATCGGCCGGAGTAACCGAGGCACGGCGGATCAACTCGCAGGTGAGCTCGACGACGTCCATGCGTAAGGCTCAGCCGCCGAAGCGCTGGCCGAACTGTTTCTCGGTGAATCCAACCGAGACGCCGTCCTCGCCCACCACCACCGGTCGCTTCACCAAGGCTGGAAACTCCTTGACCAGCGCCAGCCATTCCGCATCGCTGGCGGGCTGTTTGCGCTCTGGCGGCAGATCACGCCAGGTATAGCTGGCGCGGTTCACCAGCTTCTCCCAGGTCAAGGTCTTGGCCCATGCCTTGAGCAGCTTGGGGTCGATCGGGTTGTCGCGGTAGTCCACAAAGGTATGCGCGACGCCGCGGGAGTCCAGCCAGGCGCGGGCCTTGTCGCAGGTGCTGCACTTGTCGAGACCGTAGAGGGTGGGCATTTGAGAGCCGGGATTGGGGGTTAGGGATTGCGGAGTGAACCATCCGGGACGTCGTGGGATTGCGAGAAAGGACTTCGGTGCGGCACGACGAAGTGTGGGAGAGGTGCCCTGACGGCGGGGTCGACCGTCGGCCAATCCCGAATCCCCAATCCCCAATCCCGCGCGCCGCGCTACTCGCCGGACCTCAGAAGCTCGTTGATACTCGTCTTCGCCCGCGTCTTCTCGTCGACCTGCTTGACGATCACCGCGCAGTACAGCGAGTGGCTGCCGTCTTTGGCGGGTAGCGAGCCGGAAACCACAACGCTGCCGGCCGGCACGCGGCCATAGCTGATCTCGCCGGTGGCGCGGTTGTAGATGCGGGTGCTCTGCCCGATGAACACGCCCATGCCGATCACCGAGCCGCGCTCGACGATCACACCTTCCACCACTTCCGAGCGGGCGCCGATAAAGCAGTCGTCCTCGATGATCGTCGGCGACGCCTGCAACGGCTCCAGCACTCCGCCGATGCCGGCGCCGCCGCTGATGTGCACGCCGCGGCCGATCTGCGCGCAGCTGCCGACCGTGGCCCAGGTGTCGACCATGCAGCCGTCGCCGACGAAGGCGCCGATGTTGACGAAGCTCGGCATCAGCACCACATCACGACCGAGGTAAGCGCCGCGGCGCACCACCGCGCCGGGCACCACGCGCACACCCTGCTCCGCCGCCCAGTTGCTCTCGCCGATTTCGATGCCGCGCAGCGGCACCTTGTCCCAGGCCTGCAGAAGGCTGCCCGCGGGGTCGTGCGCGGGCTCGGGCATCAGCCGATTGCCGTTGCAGCGGAACGACAGCAGCACCGCTTTCTTGATCCACTCGTTGACCTGCCAACCGCCGTCGACCGGCTCGGCCACGCGCAGTCGCCCGGCTTCAAGCGCGGCAAGGACGCGCTCGACCGCTGGACGCGTGCTGCCGTCGATTTCCCCAACGGTCAGGCTGGCACGCCGCTCGAAGGCGCTCTCGATGACGGGCTTCAGTTCAAGCGTGGGCAGGCTGTCGTGCATTCGGCGAATCCTTGTCGGTGCTGTCAGTGAGCGCCTCGACCAAGGCCGCGCGCAGTGCCTCGAGCCGGACGTCGTCGACGATGGCCTGGTTGGCCTCGTCGCTGATAAGAAAGAAATCCTCGGCGCGCTCGCCGAAGGTGGCGATGCGAGCGTCGTGCAGACGGATGCGATGCGCGCGCAGCACGGCCGCGGCGCGCGCGAGCAGTCCCGGGCGGTCGGTGCAGACCAGCATCATGCGGGTGCGGTCATGTGCGACATCGTGGGAGAACTCGATCTGCACCGGGATGCGGAAATGCCGCAGCTGGCGCGGAATCATCCGGTTCGGAGGCGCCAGTTCGTCCGGCATCTGCGCGAGTGCCTCGCGCAGGGTGGTGGCGACAGTGGCCGCGCGACGCTCAGGCGAGACGAAGTCCATGCCGGCGTCGAGCACTTGAAAGGTGTCAAGGCTGAAGCCGGCGGTCGAGGTGACGATGCGGGCTTCAGCAACCGAAAGCCCGAGTCGGTCCAGGGTCGCCGCCGCCACCGCGAACAGACCGTCGCGGTCAGGCGAGTAGACGAACACCTCAAGCGCGCCGGAGCGCGAGTGCGGGCGCGCCAGCACCAGCGGCAGCTCGGCCTCGGAAGCGCATGCGATGCCGCGCGTCTGCCACACGATCTGTTCGGGGCTGTAGCGCAGGAAGCTCTCGCGCGGAAATCCGGCCCAGACGCGCTCGATGTCCGCCGCATCGATCCCGGCCTCGACAAGCCGCTCGCGTGCTGCCGCACGGGTTTCCTCGATGCGGTCGTCGGCGTAGACGCGATTCTCCAGCCCGCGCCGCAACGCGAAGCGGGTCGCGCCATGCAGGTCGGCGAGGAGCCGATCCTTCCAGGCATTCCACAGTTTCGGGCTGGTGCCGGCGATATCCGCTACGGTCAGCAGGTAAAGATAATCCAGGCGCTCGCGCTCGCCGACCTTGCCGGCGAAACGGGCGATCACATCGGGGTCCGAGATGTCCTGGCGCTGCGCGGTCACCGACATCGTGAGGTGCTCACGCACCAGCCAGGCCACCAGATCGGCGTCGGCGGCGGAAAGCCCGTGAGCCAGACAGAAACCGGTCGCGTCATCTGCGCCCAGCTTCGAGTGGTCGCCGCCGCGGCCTTTGGCGATATCGTGGAACAGCGCCCCCAGCAGCAGCAGTTCAGGCTTGCGCAGCCGCGGCCACAGCTCGTGAGCCAGGGCAAAGCGTTGCCGGGACTCCTCGGAGGCGAAACTCTCGATGTTCTTCAACACCGTCAGCGTGTGCTGATCGACCGTGTAGACGTGGAACAGGTCGTACTGCATGCGTCCGGACACGTTGCCGAAAGCGGGCAAGTAACGCGCCAGCACGCCGAGTTGCCACATCCGGGTCAGCGTCGCCACCGGCTGCGGGCCACGCAGCAGACGAAGGAAGGCGGCCCTCACTTCCGCACGCTCACGGAAGACCCCGTCGATGCGCGGCAGGGCCTCGCCCAGCGCGCGCGCCGTGCTGGAGTGCAGCCCCTTGATCGACGGGTTCGCCGCCCACGCCCGGAACAGCTGAAGCACCTTCAGGGGCTCGCGCTGGAAGGACTGGGCGTCGAGCAGTCGGAGGTAGCCGGCGCCGACAGCAAAGTCCTCGTCCAGGGGCTCGATCCCGGGCTCACCGGTCAGCGACTCCTCGAAACGCTGAAGCAGCCGACCGTTCAGCCGAAGCACGACCGCTGCACTGCGGAAATAGCCCTGCATCAACTGCTCGACAGCGAGGTTGTCGGCCGCCTGGTCCTCGAATCCCAGACGCGCCGCCAGCGGCCGCTGGAAGTCAAACAGCAGGCGCTCTTCGCGACGGCCGGCCACGAGGTGCAAGCCGAATCGCAGGTGCGAAAGGGCGCGGCGCTCGCGCTCGAAGGCGATCAATTCGTCACCGCCGATCGCTCCCAGCGGCTTCAGTTCGGAGACCTCGCGCACGCCATAGATGCGCTGGGCCATCCACGACAGGGTATGCAGATCACGCAGGCCACCCGGGCCTTCCTTCAGATTCGGCTCGAGGTTGTAGGCGGTGTCGTTGTAGCGTGCGTGGCGGGCGCGCTGCTCGGCGCGCTTGGCCTCGAAGAAGGCCTGCGGCCCCCAGAAGCCCTCGCTGCGGACGCTGCGCGCCAGCCGCTGGGCGGGTTTGGGATCGCCGCAGATCTGTCGCAGCTCCAGCAGCGCCGTGGCGATGGTGGCGTCCTTGCGTCCCTCATCGAGGCACTCTTCGACCGAGCGCACGGCATGACCGGGCGCGAGCCCGGCGTCCCACAAACGGGTGAGGAAGCGCTCGATCTCAGCCTGCAGGCCGACATCGATCGCACCCTCGCAGAGCAGCAGGATGTCGACGTCCGAGTGCGGAAACAGCTCGGCGCGCCCAAACCCGCCGGTGGCCAGCAGAGTGACACCTTCGAAGTCGACGAAGTCGCGCCGGAAAGCGTCGCGCAGCACGGCGTCGACCTGCAGGCTACGGTCGGACAGCAGCGCATCGATATCAGCTCCAGCATCGAAGGACTGGGCGCGCCGCGTATCGCCCGCCGCCAGTTCGCCCTTGACCGCCACCTGCCAGGCGGGATCTTCGGCGATACCGGCGAGTCGGGCATCGAGCCCGGCGAGCGCGCCCGCGCTGCTCACTTGGGCACGCGCCCGTTGTCGCCCAGGGTCAGCACGTCGAAACCGGTCTCGGTCACCGCGATCATGTGCTCCCACTGCGCCGACAGCGAGCGATCCTTGGTGACCACGGTCCAGCCGTCGGGCATCAGTCGGGTATGTCGGGCGCCGGCATTGACCATTGGCTCAATCGTGAAGGTCATGCCCGGCTTCAGGGGAACACCGGTGCCGGGGATGCCGTAGTGCAACACCTGCGGGTCTTCGTGGTAGATCTGGCCAATGCCGTGCCCGCAGTACTCGCGCACCACCGAGAAGCGCTCGGCCTCGACATAGCTCTGGATGGCGTGACCGATGTCGCCCAGCGTGGCCCCGGGACGCACCGTACGGATGCCCCGCCACATCGCCTCGAAGGTGACGTCGACGAGACGCTTGGCCAGCACCGAGGGCTCACCCACGAAATACATGCGGCTGGTATCGCCGTGCCAACCGTCCTTGATGACCGTGACATCGATATTGATGATGTCGCCGTCCTTCAACACTTTCGAGGCGCTGGGGATGCCGTGGCAGATGACGTTGTTGACCGAAGTGCAGATGGTCTTGGGGAAACCGCGGTAACCGACGTTGGCAGGAATGGTCCCCTGCACCTTGACGATGTGCTCGTTGCAGATGCGGTCGAGCTCGTCCGTACTGACCCCGGGCTTGACGTGAGGGGCGATGATGTCGAGCACCTCCGCGGCCAGCCGTCCGGCCTCGCGCATGCACTCGATCTGCTCTTGGGATTTAAGGGAGATGGCCATGGCCCGGATTATCGGCCAGTGCGGGGGCCGTGGGAAACCGCCAATCGGACTGCTGCACGCGTGTTTGCGCTGACCGGCACAAGCTGGCCGGTTTGCACCTGTCACCTGCGCAGGCTATGCTTCCGAGGCTTTGCGACCGCCTCACGGCCAACGCGGACACGCCCACGCCGGGCGTCACCGGCGAATTCACACACAGGTCGCACCCCGTCCAGCGGGGTCCTGGCCGGCTCAAAAGGCCGTTCAGGCGCTGGATGTAAGCCCTGTGGAGGACCAACCCCGGAGCCCTGCGCCTTGACCGGCGCCGTCGCTCATTACTCAAGGAGCATTCCCATGCCCCAGGTCACCATGCGTCAGATGCTGGAAGCCGGCGTTCACTTCGGCCACCAGACCCGTTACTGGAATCCCAAGATGGGCCCGTACATCTTCGGCGCCCGCGGCAAGATCCACATCATCAACCTCGAGAAGACCGTCCCGCTCTTCACCGACGCGATGAATTTCCTTTCGGGCCTGGCCCAGAAGCGCGGCACCATCCTGTTCGTCGGCACCAAGCGCTCCGCGCGTGAGGCGATCAAGGAAGAAGCCAGTCGCTGCGGTCAGCCCTTTGTTGCCCAGCGTTGGCTGGGCGGCATGCTGACCAACTTCCGCACCGTCAAGGGCTCGATCTCGCGTCTGAAGGAGCTGGAAGCCGCCGCCACCGACGGCACCTTCGAGAAGCTGGTCAAGCACGAAGTGCTGCAGCGTCAGCGCGAAGCCGAGAAGCTCGAGGCCTCGCTGGGCGGCATCAAGAACATGAACGGCCTTCCGGACGCGCTGTTCGTGATCGACATCGGCCACGAGAACATCGCCGTGATGGAAGCCAAGAAGCTTGGCATCCCCGTGGTCGCCGTGGTGGATACCAACTACGACCCGAGCCTGGTCGATTACCCGATCCCCGGCAACGATGACGCCATCCGCGCCGTGCAGCTGTACGCACGCGCCGCCTCCGACGCCGTCCTGGAGGGCCGTGCGGCCGCTCCGCAGTCGGCGCGCATGGACGACGAGTTCGTCGAGCTGGACGCTGAGGGCAACCCGGTGGCCAAGGAAGCCGACGAGCGCAAGCCTGCCCCGCGTCGCCCGGCGCCGGGCAACAAGCGCGGTCCCGGCGGTCCCGGCGGTCCCGGCGGTCGTCGCGGCGAGTAATCGCCTCGATCGCGTGGACCGCTCGAAAGCGGTTCACGCCCCTGCAATGCCGCCGCGGCACCGTGCTGCGGCGGCATGATCCGATTCCCGGGCCTGCGGGACCCCGCGCGCCCCAGCACATCTTTCGAGGACAACCCATGGAAATCACCGCCAGCCTGGTCAAGGAACTGCGCGAGCGCTCCGGCGCCGGCATGATGGAGTGCAAGAAGGCCCTGGCCGAGAACGGTGGCGACATCGAAGCGGCGATGGAGCACCTGCGCAAGACGGGCCTTGCCAAAGCCGACAAGAAGGCCGGTCGCGTGGCTGCGGAAGGCCGCATTGGCGTCGCCCAGGCCGCCGGCAGCGCCGTGCTGGTCGAAGTCAACTGCGAAACCGACTTCGTCGCCAAGGATGAGAACTTCCTGAAGTTCGTCGAGACCGTCGCCCAGGTGGCCCTGAGCTCCGGCGCGGCCGACGTCGAAGCCCTCAAAGCCGCCAAGCTGGCTGACGGCGCCACCGTCGAAGAAACCCGCGCCGCCGTCATCGCCAAGGTCGGCGAGAACGTGCAGGTGCGCCGCATGGCCCGCTTCAACAGCAGCGACAACGTCGCCGCTTACATCCACGGCGGTCGCATCGGCGTGCTGGTGGAGCTGAAGGGTGGCGACGGCGAACTGGCTCGCGGCATTGCCATGCACGTGGCGGCAATGAACCCGCCGCACAACAAGGCCTCCGACGTCCCTGCCGAGTTCCTCGCCAAGGAGAAGGAGATCGAACTGGCCAAGATGAGCGACAAGGATCGCTCCAAGCCGGCCGAGATCCTCGAGAAGATCATCAGCGGCAAGGTCAACCGGATCATCAACGAGGTGACGCTGTATGGCCAGCCGTACGTGATCAACACCGATCAGACGGTCGAAGTCGCGCTGAAGGTCGCTGGCGCCGACGTCGTACGCTTCCAGCGCCTGGCCGTTGGCGAAGGCATCGAGAAGGTGGTGGAGGACTACGCCGCCGAAGTGATGAAGGCCGCCGGTCTCGCCTGAGACCATCGAAGGGCCGCCCGCCTCCGGCGGGCGCTACAACCGGCGGGGCGCGACGCAAGTCGCGCCCCGCCCGCGTTTTGGC